>DAORUI010000001.1:0-1169 GCA_035433085.1 Propionicimonas sp.
ATGGTGGTGCGGCCGGGCAGCCAGCGTCCGATCGCGTCGTGGGTCTTGCGGCCCATGATCAGGGGATGGCCCAGCGTCACGCGCTTGAACCTGGCCCAATCCTCGGCGATCTCGAAGGGCTGGCGCTCTCCGTCCCCGATGACGCCGTTGGCGTCCACGATGGCGATGGCGATGATGCGCATGATCAGACCGCGATCGGCGCTTTTATGCCCGGGTGCGGGTCGTACTCGACAACCTCGATGTCGGCCAGGGTGAAGGCGTCGATCTCGGTCACGTCTGGGTTCAGCACCAGCGTCGGCAGCGGACGCGGCTCGCGGGTCAGTTGTAGCTTCGCCTGCTCCAGGTGATTGGAGTACAGGTGCGCGTCACCGAGCGTGTGCACGAAATCCCCCACCTTCAGGTCGGTGACCTGAGCAACCAAGTGCGTGAGCAACGCATAGGACGCGATGTTGAACGGCACCCCGAGGAAGATGTCGGCCGAGCGCTGGTACAGCTGGCAGGAAAGCTTCCCTTCGGCGACGTAGAACTGGAAGAACGCGTGGCAGGGCGGCAGGGCCATCTCGCTGAGTTGGCCCACGTTCCACGCCGAGACGATGTGTCGTCGACTGTCCGGGTTGGTGCGGATCGAGTCGATGACGCCGTTGATCTGGTCTATGTGCCCGCCGTCCGGAGTCGGCCACGAGCGCCACTGATAGCCGTAGATCGGACCGAGTTCACCATGCTCGTCGGCCCACTCGTCCCAGATCGTGATGCCCTGCTCATGCAGCCATGCCACATTCGTCGAGCCGCGCAGGAACCAGAGCAGCTCACCGAAGATGCTGCGAGTGTGCAGCTTCTTCGTGGTCAGCAGCGGGAAGCCGACGGACAGATCGAAGCGCATCTGGTGGCCGAACACGCTGCGGGTGCCAGTGCCGGTGCGATCGGACTTCTCCGCGCCCGTGGTGAGTACGCGCTCAAGCAGGTCGAGGTACTGCTGCATCAAGCCTCCTCGGTGATCGGGGTCTCGACAGGCTCGACCAACCGATCCGACGCAGGCTCGACCAACCGAACCGACGCAGGCTCGACCGACCCAGAGCGTTCAGGTTCGACCGGCCAGCGGGCTTCGTCAGGCTCTACCGGCCGGCGGGCTTCGTCAGGCTCGACCGGCCGGCGGGCTTCGTCAGGCTCAG
>DAORUI010000001.1:1269-4655 GCA_035433085.1 Propionicimonas sp.
ACCGGCCGGCGGGCTTCGTCAGGCTCGACCGGCCGGCGGGCTTCGTCAGGCTCAGCCGGCGCTTGACGGTCCAGCAGCTCGCTCAGGATCGGGACCATCGCACGCACGGCCTGACCGCGGTGGCTGATCGCGTCCTTCTCCTCGGGCGTCAACTCAGCGTTGGTCACGGTGTTTCCGTCGGCGATGAAGATCGGGTCATAGCCGAAGCCATTGCCGCCGCGCGGCTCGAGCACGAGCCGACCCGCCATCACTCCGCGCACCAGATGCTCGTCGCCGCTCGGTGTCACCATGGCCATCGCACAGACGAACCGCCCGGTGCGATCGGCCGGCTCGGTGTCGGTGAGCTGGGCGATCAGCAGGTCGAGATTGCGCTGGTCGGTGGCGTCCGGACCCGACCAGCGGGCCGAGCGAACGCCGGGCATGCCGTTGAGCAGGTCGACCTCGATGCCCGAGTCGTCCGCGACCGCGATCTGCCCGGTGGCCGCGGCGGCCGCCCTTGCTTTGAGCAGCGCGTTGCCTTCGAAAGTGCGCTCAGTCTCGGCGGGCTCCGGGTAGGCCGCGAACGCGTCCAGGCCGCGGACGTCCGCGTCCACCCCTGCTGCGGCCAGCACCCGGTGCAACTCGGCGGCCTTCTTGGCGTTGTGAGTGGCGACAACGACGATGCTCATCGGCGCAGTGCCTCCTGCTGCAGCTTCGTCAACTCCGCGCAGCCGGCCAGGCCGAGGTCGAGCAGTTGGTCGAGCATCGGACGCGCGAACGGCTTGCCCTCGGCGGTGCCCTGCACCTCGACGAAATCGCCCGTTCCGGTGGCGACGACATTGAGGTCGACCTCGGCGGCCGAGTCCTCGGTGTAGCAAAGGTCGAGCATCGGGGTGCCGTCGATCACGCCGACCGAGACCGCGGCCACGCTGCCGATCAGCGGCTCACCGGCCAGCGCACCGCGACCGCGCAGCCACTCCACCGCGTCCGCCAGCGCCACATAGGCCCCGGTGATGGACGCGGTGCGCGTGCCTCCGTCGGCCTGCAACACGTCGCAATCGAGCACGATGGTGTTCTCCCCCAGCGCCCGGTAGTCGATCACCGAACGCAGACTGCGCCCGATCAGTCGGGAGATCTCGTGGGTACGGCCGCCGATGCGCCCCTTCACGGACTCACGATCGCTGCGCGAGTGGGTCGCGCGCGGCAGCATCGCGTATTCACTGGTCACCCAGCCCAGGCCGCTGCCCTTGCGCCAGCGCGGCACACCTTCGGTCACCGACGCCGCGATCAGCACCCTGGTCGCGCCGAACTCGACCAACACCGAACCTTCGGCATGATCGAGCCAGTTGCGGGTGATCCGCACGTCGCGGAGGTCGTCGGGAGTTCGGCCATCGGCTCTGGTTGAAGACATGGGGTTACCCTATCTGCGCCCTCGGACAACGCCGTCCCGATGCTCGGCCGGCCGCGCGAACTTGCCATTCGCGATACCCCCTGGGGTATCGTTGTTGTACTGACTCAGAAGGAGAACCAAGATGTGTCGTCCCGTCACTTGCAAGGTCTGCGGCAAGACCACCTGGGCCGGCTGCGGCCAGCACGTCGCGCAGGTCAAGGCCATGGTCCCGGCCAACCAGTGGTGCGGCGGGCACGCGTCCGCACCGGCCCCGGAGAAGACCAGCTCGAGCCTGTTCAAGATCTTCGGGCGATGAGCGGACGCCGTTACGGCGGGCGCACGAGCCGGCTCGCCGCTGGTTTGATCGCGTTCCTCGCGGGCGCGTCCCTCCTGGGCGGCTGCTCGTCCGCCTCCGTGAGCGTCTCGGCCGGACCCACGGCCACAGCTGCACCGGCAGCGGGCTCATCACTGAACGCAGCCGAGTTCGCGGCGGCAGCCAAGCGTCCCGACTCGGTTCTGCTCGACGTGCGCACGGCGGCGGAGTTCGCCGCCGGGCACCTTCAGGGGGCAGTGAACATCGATGTTGAATCGCCCGAGTTCGCGGCCGGGATCGCCGGCCTCGACCCCAGCAAGACCTACGCGGTCTACTGCCGCAGCGCCAACCGCTCGAAAGTCGCAATGACTGCCATGCAGGCCGCCGGATTCACCAGCCTTTACGACCTGGCCGGCGGCATCAACGCCTGGAAGTCGGCCGGCGGCGAGGTCGTCACCGGATAGCCAGCGCGTGCCGCGATCTGGACCCTCGACGGCCTCGCGGGCCTGATAACCCGACCTCGCGAGCATTGCGGGTCGAGATCGCGTCACGCGACGGTGTAGACCTGCTCAACCTGGTCGACGAATCCGCCCATCAAACGGCGGCCGATGCCGGCGAACAGCTCCGGGCTGCCAGTGGTGAGGAAACGCAGGCTGGGCGTCCGCGGAGAGTTGTGCACCAGGCCGACATCGGTGAGCGTCGCGAACACCTCCTTCGCGCACTCCTCCGCCGACGACACCAGCGTGACGTCGTCCCCGATCACGTACGAGATCACCCCGGCCAGCAGCGGGTAGTGAGTACAGCCCAGAATCAGGGTGTCGATTCCCGACTCGCGCAGCGGCAGCAGGTAGCCGCGAGCGGCGTCGAGAAGCTCCGGGCCGCCGGTGATCCCCGCCTCCACGTACTCCACGAACAGCGGGCAGGGCGCCGTGACTAGTTGCACTCCCGGGACGGCGGCCAGCGCGTCGTCGTAGCTGGCGGACGTGGCCGTTGCCTCGGTGCAGATCAGCCCGATCCGTCCAGTCTTGCTGGCGCGGACGGCTCGCCGGGCGGCAGGCAGAATCACATCGACAACCGGCACGTCGTACCGTTCGCGCGCATCCCGAAGAACAGCGGACGAGGCCGAGTTGCAGGCGATGACCAGGGCTTTCACCCCTGATTCGGCGAGGTAGTCGAGGCATTCCAGCGCGTACTCGCGCACCTCAGGGATCGACTTCGTCCCGTAGGGCGCCCGTGCGGTGTCGCCCAGGTAGACCATGTCCTCACCCGGGAGCTGGTCGAGCAGTGCACGAGCCACCGTCAGCCCGCCGAAGCCGGAGTCGAAGACCCCGATCGGGGCGTCGGACGCGATCACGTCCACCGACTTTAGGCCCGCGGCAGAATGGGTGCCAATCGACGCACGGTAGGGACGCGAATGAGCGAGCAGCAGATCGACGCCACCCGGATCGTGCTGCGCACCCTTCGCTGGCTCGACGACACCTGGCGAGGTCTGACCAAACCGCCCAAGCCCAAGCAGCCCGAACCGCCCGCCGACCGTCGGGAGCCACCTGAAATCTGGTGAGCCCGTCGGGGCCCTTCGTCAGGCTCAGGGACCCTTCGTCAGGCTCAGGGACCCATCGTCAAGCTCAGGGACCCTTCGTCAGGCTCAGGGAACGTTGCAGGGGCTCAGGGACCCTTCGTCAGGCTCAGGGAACGTTGTAGCGG
>DAORUI010000001.1:4755-11148 GCA_035433085.1 Propionicimonas sp.
GGGCTCAGGGACCCTTCGTCAGGCTCAGGGAACGTTGTAGCGGCTCAGGGCCCTTCGTCGGGCTCAGGGAGCGTTCGCAAGCTCAGCGGGTGAGCGTGAGGGTCACCAGGCCGGCACGACGGCCCGGCACGGGAGACGGGCGGCCGCAGCCGGGCGCGCCTTCCACTGCGGACGCGCAGGCGCCACAACCGGACGCTGGGCAGCCCATCGACAACTCCTGCGAGGTCACCCGACCGGAGCGCACCAGGTGGTCGACCGCGGCCCGCACGACCTGTTCGTCCAGGTGCAGGTTGCGGGCCACCTCAGCCAGCGTGGGCGTGCCCCGCTCCATCTCGGCCAGCACCAGGCTCAGCGGCCCGCTCATAGGAACAGCCTGCCCACCTGGAACACCGCCACCGCCAGACCCCAGGCAATGGCCAACTGCAGCACGACGCCGAAAACCGTCCAGCGGCCGCCGATCTCACGCCACTGCGCAGCCAGGGTCGCGACGCACGGGGTGTAGGCGAGCAGGAAGATCATGAAGGCCAGTGCCGCCGGCACCGGATGCCCACCCGAAGACTCGGTGAACGAAGCCAGCACCGCGTCGCCGAGATCGCCAGGCGAAGCCGAATCCTCAGGCTCCTCGACTGCGTAGGTCTGCGCCCACGACGAGATCACCGCCTCCTTGGCGACGAAGCCGACCACCAGGGTCGAGGTGCTCTCCCAGGAGCCGAAACCGGCCGGCGCGAACGCCGGCGCGATCGCTTGCGCCGCCACGCCGTACACCGAATCGGCCACCGGCACGTCACCGAACTGCTCGCCCGGCTGGGTCGGGATCGACTGCAGGAGCCACACCGCACAGACCGTGATCACGATGATCCCGGCAGCCGTCTGCAGGAAGCCCTGCAGCCGCACCCAGGTCACCGACGCGGTCAGCCGCAGCGTTGGACGCTGGTAGGCCGGCAGGTCGATGATCAGCGGCTCCGCGCCCATCGTCCGCCACAAAGTGCGGCGCAGGATCAGGCCGGTGAACACCACCAACAGGATCGAGACCACGTACATCGCGAACACCGCGGTGCCGGCGTACGGGCCGAAGAACACACTGCCCAGCATCACGAACACCGTGAGCCGGGCGGTGCAGGACGTGAACGGAACCAGCAGCGCGGTGAGGATCCGCTGCCGCGAGCTCGGCAGGATCCGGGTCGCCGAAATCGCCGGTACGTTGCAGCCGAAACCGACGATGAGCGGCAGGAACGCGCGTCCAGGAAGCCCGATCGCGCGCATCAGCCGGTCGGTCACCACGGCCGCGCGAGCCAGGTACCCGGAGTCCTCGAGCAGGGCCAGCAGGACGAACATCAGCGTCATCAGCGGCACGAACGTGAGCAGCATGCCCACGCCGGCGATGATCCCGTCCACCACGAGGCCCTCGAACCAGGAGCCGGTGAGGCCCACCTGAGCGAACAGCCACTGAGCGCCCTCGCTCACCGGGCCGGTGAACAGCCCGTCCAGGAAGTCCTGCAGAGGTGCGGCGACCACCGTGGTGATCTGGAAGACCAGCCACATCACGCCGAGGAAGATCGCCGGGCCGAGCACAGGTGCGGTCACCCAGCGGTCGACCTTGTCGGAGAAGGTCCGAGCGGGTTCGGCGGGCGACTGCGTCCCCAGCTCGACTGCGCGCGCGATCCAGCTGAAGCGGTCGTCGTCCAGTTCCAGCGAATCGAGATCGGCAGCCACCGGACGGGCGACCGCAGCCGGCTCCACCAGGGCTTCGCGGACGGTGCGCGCCAGCGACTCCAGGCCGGTGCGTCGCCGCGGGTCGATGCCCACGACCGGGCAGTCGAGCGCCACCGAGAGCGCGGGCGCGTCCACGCTGATACCGCTCTTCGCGGCCACGTCGAGCATGGTCAGGGCGACCACGATCGGCAGCCCGCGCTCGCGCAGTTGGGCCACCAGGTAGAGGCTGTTCGCGAGCCGGGACGCGTCACAGGCCACGATGCACAGGTCGGGGCGCTCGTCCTCGGGCACGCCGATCAGCAATTCTCGGGTGAGCGCTTCGTCGGGTGAGTGCGGGTCGAGGGAGTAAGCACCGGGAAGGTCGACGACGGTGATGTCGAGCCGCTTTTCGGACGGATCGCAGGTGCATTCGGTGCAATCGCAGGTGGCCGCGTCCTTGGTTGTCTTCCAGACACCGCGGGAGACCTCGACAGTCGTGCCAGGCCAGTTACCCATGGTCACGCGGGCGCCGGTGAGCGCGTTGAACAGCGTCGACTTGCCGGTGTTCGGGGCTCCGACCAGTGCCACCGCAGGGGCGTCCGGGCCTGCGCCAACGCCGGTGCCCGTCTGGCAGCAAGCCTTCACCGACGGTGTCGGTACGTTGGCAACCAGCAGGTTCAGCGTCCGCCCGGTCGTCGTCTCGGTGGTCGACATCAGGAGCCGACCTCAGCCCGCAGTTGCTTGACCAAGCTCGCGCCGAGCGCGATCCGTGAGCCCGACACCATCGCGACGCGTCCGCCACCTGCGGTGCGGGAGAGCAGTGAGAACCTGGAACCGACCCGCAATCCGAGGCTGGAGAGTCGCTGTCGCGAGCTTTCCGGCGCGTCCACCAGCAACAGAGCGGTGTCGAGGGGAGCGCTGGCGAGGTCGATACCTACGTACATATTGGTAAGGCTAGCCTAAGACAAATAGTTGCGCACATCGTCTCGAATATGCTGGCTGCGGTCGCTTTCACGCGAGCCCGATCAAATTCTCCGTCAGGTAGGCGACCCATTCGTAGACCCGATAGACGTAGGCCTTCGGGTCGGTCTCAGGCAACTGGTCGAGGTCTTCAGCGTCTTCGCTGGTGTTGATCCCCAGTCGGACGGCCAGGCTCAGTCGGACGGCGGTCAGCGTCTTGAGCCAGCCCTGCAGGTCGATCAGCCGCACCTGGACCGGGTGTTTGCCCGCGTCGCAGTCACGCAGGGCGGACATCACCATCTCGGCCTGGCCGAGCCGCTCCGTCCGCTGCCTGGCCTGGGTCAGCCGACGGAATTCCGCAGAGCCGATCGGGTCTTCGGGATAGGCGTCCGGGAAGAGCCGCACGATCACGGGGTCGGAACGGTCCAGAGGCTCGTCGGCGGAGAGCTCGGACTGCCAGCGCGCGAAGGAGTCGCCCGCGTCCGGGACTTCGGCGTCCGCTTCGAGCAGGCCACAGAACTGCTCGACCAGCGACTCCAGCAGAGTGGCCTCGTAGTCGGTGAGCCGCATCAGGATCACCGGCCCGGAGCGTCGGAAGTCCCGCATCAGGCCGGTTCCAGGGTGGCCCAGAGGCCGAAGCCGTGCATCGCGTCCACATCGGTCTCCATCTGCTCGCGAGCGCCGGTCGAGACCACCGCCTTGCCTGCGTTGTGCACCTGCAGCATCAGGTCGGCGGCCTTCGACTCGGGGTAGCCGAAGTAGGTGGTGAACACGTGCGTCACATAGCTCATCAGGTTCACGGGGTCGTCCCACACGATCGTCACCCAGCCGGTCAGCGCCGATTCCGCCGGTCGCTCGGACACCGCCACCGCTCCGCTCGGCCGGTCAGCCGTACTCTCGCCTGCCACCTCGCCATTGTGACACCCCGCGCCGTTAGGCTGACCGCCATGACTCTCCTGTCGTCGACGTCGGGCGTAGCGCTGCGGTCCGGGCAGCTCAGCACCGCACTGCTCACCGACCACTACGAACTGACCATGGTCCGCGCGGCCCTACGCTCCAAGACCGCCTACCGCCGCGGGGTCTTCGAATTGTTCGCCCGGCGCCTGCCGGAAGGCCGCCGCTATGGCGTCGTGGCCGGAGCCGGACGCGCGATGGACGCGATCCAGGCGTTCAGGTTCGATGAGGAGCAGCTGAACTACCTGCTCGAGCAGAACGTCATCGACACCGACCTGGCCGACTGGCTGAGCCGCTACAAGTTCAAAGGCAACATCTGGGGCTACCCGGACGGCGAGGTGTACTTCCCGGGTTCGCCGCTGCTGATCGTGGAGGGCACCTTCGCTGAGGCGGTGATCCTGGAGACGGTACTGCTGAGTATCTACAACTACGACTGCGCGGTCGCGTCCGCTGCTTCGAGGATGACTGCCATGGCCGGCGACCGGCCCTGCATCGAGATGGGCTCGCGGCGAACCAACGAGTACGCGGCGGTCGCGGCCGCACGGGCCGCCTATATCGCCGGTTTCCAGGCCACGTCCAACCTCGAAGCCGGACGCACCTACGGCATACCCACGACAGGGACGGCCGCACACTCCTTCACCTTGCTGCACGACAGCGAGGAGGACGCCTTCAAGGCGCAGCTGAAGACCCTCGGCAAGGGCACCACGCTGCTCGTGGACACCTACGACATCGAGGAGGCCGTGCGCACCGGCGTCCGGCTCAGCAAGGGCAAGCTCGGTGCGATCCGGCTCGACTCCGGTGACCTCGCCGAGCAGGCCGCGGACGTGCGCAAGCTGCTGGATTCGCTCGGAGCCGAACAGACCAAGATCATCGTGACCTCAGACCTGGACGAGTACCAGATCGCCGCGCTGCGCAGCGCTCCGGTGGACGGCTATGGCGTCGGCACCTCGCTGGTCACCGGTTCGGGTGCGCCTACGTGCGGCTTCGTCTACAAGCTGGTCGCCCGCGCTACCGATGCCGGCGCGGACGCCGAGCTGTTCCCCGTGGCGAAGAAGAGCCTCAACAAGACGTCCGTCGGTGGACGCAAGTTCGCGCTGCGCCGCCTCGGCGCCAACGGACGCGCGGAGTCCGAGGTGATTGGCATCGGCGCCCCGCCCGAGAACGACGGCAACGACCGTCCGCTGCTGGTGCAACTGATGGCCAAGGGCAAGCCCATCGCCCGCGAACCGCTGGACGCCGCCCGGGAGCGCCATGCGCGCGTGCGGGAGGAACTGCCCCAGGCAGCCCACAAGATGAGCAAGGGCGAGCCCGCCCTGCCCACGATCATGCTCGACGACGCCGGCGATCCGACCGACAATCCGTACGAGCGAGTGGCCCGATGAGCACCGCGCTGGTCGTCGTCGACGTTCAGCGCGACTTCTGCGAGGGCGGCTCGCTGGCAGTCGCCGGCGGCGCTGCGGTGGCCGAGCGGATCGGCGCACTGCTGGGGTCGGCGCATGGCTTCGACCACGTGGTGGCGACGCGTGACCACCACATCGATCCCGGCGGTCACTTCTCGGCGACGCCCGACTACCTCGACTCCTGGCCGGTGCACTGCGTGGCCGACACGCCGGGGGCCGAGCTGCATCCGTCGCTTGTCGCCAGTCAGTTCGAAGCGGTCTTCGACAAGGGCGAGTATGCCGCCGCCTATTCCGGGTTCGAGGGCCGCAGCGATGGGGTATCGCTGGCCGACTGGCTGGTCGATCATCGGGTCACCAAGGTGGTGGTGTGCGGAATCGCAACCGACCACTGCGTCCGGGCGACCGCGCTGGACGCCGTCCGCGACGGCTTCGCGACCACCGTGCTGCTGGACTACACCGCAGCCGTCAGCCCCGACCGGCTACCGGCCGTACTGGACGAATTGCGTGCGGCTGGTGTGGTCGTCCGACGCGGAGCGCCGGACGGCACCCGGCTGGTCGACTGGGCGGAGGGAACCTGGACGAATCCGCCCGCCTCGGTGGAGGTCGCCGGCGGTTTGCTGACAGCGACCGCGGTCGAAGGATCGGACTCCTGGCGGCACACCGCCTACGGCTTCGTCCACGACTCGGAGCATGCGTTGCTGGCCCCGCTTGCCGTCGGCGAGGCGATCGAGGTCGTTCTCCAGACCACGTTCACCGGCCAGTTCGACCAGGCCGGTGTGATGGTGCGGGCCGATGCCGAACACTGGGTGAAGGCCGGCTGCGAGTTCGCCGACGGCGTCCTCAATCTGGGCGCCGTGGTCACGCTCGACCGCTCCGACTGGTCGGTCGCCCCGGTGGACTGGAACGGTCGCGTGGTGACCGTGCGGGTCAGCCGGGCTGCCGACTCCCTGACCGTCCGCGCCCGGGTGGACGACGAGCCCTTCCGCCTGGTGCGGGTGGCCCCGTTCGTGGACGGCGAAGTCAGTGCCGGCCCGTTCCTGTGCGCGCCGACCCGGTCAGGTTTCACCGCCCGCTTCCTGAGTTGGCGAGTCGTGCCCGGGGACGCGTCCCTGCACTGAAACTCGGCCTCACAGTCTCCGATGGCCCGGGCGCCCTTCGTGACGCCCGGCTCGTCCCTCACCGGGCTCCTCAGGGAGCGCTATGGGAAGCAAGCGGTCCCTGAGGAACGCACGCGAGCTTGCGAACGACTCCTACCTACGGTCCCTGAGGAGCGCTCGCGAGCTTGCGAACGAGCGCGTCACGAAGGGCCACCGCCACAACCAAACGAAAACCGCCCGGGCGCCCTTCGTGACGCCCGGCTCGTCCCTCACCGGGCTCCTCAGGGAGC
>DAORUI010000001.1:11248-54887 GCA_035433085.1 Propionicimonas sp.
GGGCGCCCTTCGTGACGCCCGGCTCGTCCCTCACCGGGCTCCTCAGGGAGCGCTACCCGAAAGACATCTCGCTCACCGGGCTCCTCAGGGAGCGGTGTCGAAGGTGACCGGTCAGATGACCAGTTCGGTCTCGGAGCGGGGTAGGCGCATCGGGGCGGTGAAGCCGTTCATGATGCCGGCCAGGCGGAAGGCGCGCTCGTCGGTGTAGAGGTCTTCCATGCTCAGCGGCTTACCGTCCGGGCCGGAGAGCGGGATCTTCCAGTTCGGGTACTCCGTTGAAGTACCCGGCTGGTTCTGCGTGCGGCGGTCGCCGACTGCATCGGTGAGGGCTGCGCACAGCACCCGGGACGGGGTCGCCACCAGGTAGCGGTGCAAGGCCTCCACGACGTCCTCGGTCTTGGGCTCTGTTGCGGTCAGGAAGCCCCGCTCGCGCAGCATGTCGAGGTAGGCGTTGCGGTCGCGTTCGGCGTTCGCCAACTCCGAGTCCAGCGACTCGGTGAGAAGGCCCAACTCATGCTGAAGGCGCACGTGTTCGGCCGCAAGATAGCCCGCGGTCGGCGGCAGGTCGTGAGTGGTCACCGAGGCCAGGCAGTACTCCCGCCAGGCCTCCGGCGGCAGCGGACGACCGTCGCCGGCTCGCTCGAACCAGGCGATCGAAGTGCCCAGGATGCCGCGCTGGCGCAGGTAGTCGCGCACCCAGGGCTCGACCACCCCGAGGTCCTCGCCCACCACGAGGGCACCGGCTCGATGCGCCTCCAGCGCCAGGATGCCGACCATCGCCTCGTGGTTGTAGCGGACGTAGGTGCCCTGGTTGGCCGGCATGCCGTCCGGGATCCACCACAGCCGGAACAGGCCCATGATGTGGTCGACCCGGATACCGCCGGAATGCCGCAGGATTCCCGAAACCATGCTGCGGAAGGGTGCGTACGACAGGTCGTCCATGCGATCGGGACGCCACGGCGACTGGCCCCAGTCCTGGCCGGTCTGGTTGAAGTGGTCCGGCGGGGCGCCGACGCTGATGCCTTCGGCGAACAGGTTCGAGTAGGTCCAGGCCTCGGCGCTGTCTCCACCCACACCGACCGCGAGGTCGTTCATGATGCCGACGCGCATGCCTGCGTCCGTCGCCGCGGACTGGGCTGCCCGCAACTGGTCGTCGGCTATCCACTGCAACCAGGCGTAGAAGATGATCGACTCAACGTGTTCCTCGGCGAAGATCGCGACCTCTGGCGAGGACGGCCGGCGCAGCTCGACGGGCCATTCGCGCCAGTCGTCGCCGTAGCTGTTCACCAACACCGACCAGGTGGCGAACTGGGTGAGCCCGCGACCCTCCCGGCGCAGGAAGTCGTTGAACGCCATCCGTCGAGCCAGCCGCATGCCGTGCGCGTGGACCTCCCGCAAGGCTTCGATCTTGGCCGTCCAGATGGTGTCCCGCTCGATCAGCGTGTCCCCGGCCAGGTCCTTTCGCAGCCGGGCCTTGTGCTGGGCGATCCGGGTCCGCGCGCGCTCGTCCAACTCGGCGTACTCGGGTACCGCTTCGGGCCGGATGTACAGCGGGTTCACGTAGCGGCGCGACGTCGGCAGGTACGGCGAAGGTTCCAGGGGCGGCATCGGCTGGGCCGCGTGCAACGGGTTCACCAGCACGAAGCTGGCGAACTGCTGGGTGGCCGACCATGTCGCCAGGTCAGCAAGGTCGAGCAGGTCGCCGATCCCCCACGAATCAGCGGACGTGACCGAGTACAGCTGGGAGGCGTAGCCCCAGGCCCGCTTCTCCCCCATCGACGCGGGGAAGCCGAGGAACGCCGGACTCACCACCAGGGTCGACTCGTTCTGGCCGGCCTCCGTGGTCGCCTGCAGCCGGTGGTAACCCAGCGGCAGGTCGGCGGGCAGTTCGAAGGACGCCTGCCCGGTGAGCACACCGTCCACCTCGCGCGGCGGCTCGTCGTCGGCGACCTGCACGGCGTCGCGCCAGCCACCCTCCTCGAGGCGGACGGCCAACCGAACCCACTCCCCGTCCGGAAGGTGCAGCTGGACGGTTCTCGCGGTGCCCTGCTCCATCACCACGCAAGGCGGCAGCAGCCGGGTCCACGGACGCAGCCGGTACGCGTCCAGCGCGGCCTGCGCGCTCTCGGTCGTGGACGCATCCACGTCCATGCCGGCGAGGATCGCGATCACGGTCTGGTCGGTGACTTCGGTGAGCCGGCCCTTCCAGTCCCAGAACTCGGTGGCAATACCCAGCGCAGCGGCCAGCTCAGCCAGTACAGAGGAGGACAACGCCATGCCGGGACCCCTTCATCGGAGCAAGTGGGACAGCTAACGATATCCGCAGGCGTCAGCTTCGCTCGAACGGCGCGAGCAGTCGCCGCAGGACAGCCGCGAGTTCCTCCCGTTCAGCCGGCTCAATGGCCGCGAGCACGCGCCGCTCGTAGGCGAGCAGGTCACCCAGAGCGGCCTCGACGCACTCGCGTCCGAGTGCGGTGAGCCGAACCCGCACCCCGCGGCCGTCGTTCGGATTGGGCTCGCGAACCACCAGGTCGCGGGCCTCCAGCCGGTTCACCCGGTTGGTCATCGTCCCGGACGTCGAGAGGGTCTCGTGGATCAGTTCGCCCGGCGAGAGCACGTAAGGACGACCCTGGCGGCGCAATGCGGCCAGGACGTCGAACTCCCAGACCTCGAGTTCGTGGGCGGCGAAGGCCTCCGAGCGCGCCCGGTCCAGGTGCTTGGCCAGCCGGCTCACCCGCGACAGGCTGCCCAGTGGGCTCACGTCGACCTCGGGCAGCTCACGAGCCCAGGCGGCCAGGATCTGGTCGACCTCGTCCATCCATGCCACCTTCGGTTATCTCGGTATCGAGAGATTACCGCCGCACCGGGCTCGCGGAGTGGTTGTGTACTTCAGGTATCCGCACTGCGGACGCGACGGTGAGCAGGGTCACCAGGAGCATCGCCACCAGCAGGCCGCCGAAACCGAGCCGGTCATCGCCGCGCGCGAGCCCGAACGCGAACACCGTCCCCGCCAGCCCGGCGCAGATGCTGTTGCCCAGCGCCTCACCGACCTGCAGCGAAGAGGTGTTGCGGCCGATCTCGGGCGCCGGCGAGAGCTGCATCACGACCAGCGACGTACAGGTGACCAGAAGACCCATGCCGAGACCGGAAAGCACCAGGCCGATCGGGATGAGCGCGATCGCCTGTCCAGGCAACCAACCCGCGACTGTCATCGCGACGGTGCCAAGCACGCTGCTGACCGCCCCCAGCACGATCATCTGGTCGCGACGCAGGCGGAACCACGGCCGGGCCTGCAACCACGAACCGGTGAACCAGCCGATCGAGCCGGACGCCATGATCCAGCCCACCGCTCCCAGCGACAGCCCTTCGGCCTGCACCAGCAGCAGCGGCAGAAAAGCCACCACACCGGCGAAGGATCCTGCGCCGAGCGTCCGGGTGACGATGACCGCGTCCAGGCCACCTCCGGTGATGCGGAACCCGGGGGGCAGCAGCGGACGCAGCCCGAACCAGAGCATCACCAGCCCGAGAGCGGCGGGCAGAAGTGACCAGAGGTCGAGCCGCTGTCCGGCGAACTGCAGCGACGCCGCGCCGAGGGCCACCATCGCCGCCCAAACCAGTTGGTGCGGCACTTCAGGCACGTCCTCGTGCGGGGGCAGGTGCTCGCGGTGCAGCGGGGGTAGCATCAGCGACCCCGCGATCACGAGCACCGGGAGCACCGACCAGAACACCCAGTGCCAGGAGATCGTCTCGGTGAGCCATGCAGCGATCTGCGGGCCGACGAACGACGGCAGGGTCCAGGCAGCGGAGAACCCGACCATCAGGTTGGCGCGCTCGCGCGCGTCGAAGAGTCGGGCCACCAGCACCATCACGGCCAGGTTCATGGTGCCCCCGCCCAGGCCCTGGACGAATCGTCCGACAAGCAGCACCAGCATCGTCGGGGCCAGTGCCGAGATGACCAACCCGGCCGCGAACACGGCGAAGCCGAGCACCAGCGGCAGCTTCGGTCCCACCCGGTCGGTGAGCAGGCCGGAAGCAACGATCGCGAAGGTGGTGGCCAACTGGAAGGCGGTATAGGCCCAGGCGTAGAGGCTGAGATCGCCCAGATCGGCGGCGGCCGCGGGCATCGCGGTGTTCACCGCGACGGCCTCGAAGGCGATCGCAACCACACTCAGCAGCAACCCGACCACGAACCCGCGCCGGGAGTGCCGGGCCTGGGTCGACGGGGCTTCTGCTGGGGTTGGCACGATCACCGATCCTGCCACATCGGGCTAACTCGGCCCGCCCCTTGACGGCCCGCTTTCCCGTCCGCGGGTGCACTGGGTAGTTTGGGATGGGTCTTGGACGAACGAAGGGGTGCCGGATGACCACGGAACAGCCGCAGACGATCACCATCGTCAAGGAGCGAACCGAGGAACGCACCGACCTGCGTCCCCAGGAAGGCGACCACGAACGGTTCTCGCACTACGTGCCCAAGGCCAAACTGACCGAAGCCATGGTCATGGGCACCCCGGTGATCGCCTTGTGCGGCAAGGTCTGGGTGCCTTCGCGCAACCCCGACCGGTTCCCGGTGTGTCCCGAATGCAAGGAGATCTGGGCGACCATGCGTCCGGGCGAGGGCGAGGCCTGAGACATGGCTTCGAAGACCCTGATCGTCCTGCGACACGCCAAGTCGTCGTGGAACACTCCGGAAACCGACATCCGCCGGCCGCTGTCCTCCAGAGGGCGGGCGGACGCGGTTGCGGCCGGTGAGATCCTCGCCGGTTACACCCTGGACGTGGTGCTCGCATCCAGCGCCACCCGGGTGCAGGAGACCTGGGAGCGTGCCCAGCTGGGCGGCGCAGCCTGCGCCGACGTGCGCACGTCCGAGGCGATCTACCACGCCTGGGCCGGAGAACTCCTGGGCGAGCTGCACGATCTGGACGAGAGCGTCCACATCGCCCTGCTGATCGGTCATCAGCCCACTCTGGGCGACCTGATCGCCACCCTCGCCAAGCCGTCCGCGCTGACCGACCGGGTGTCGGCCAAGTTCCCGACCGCGGGGCTGGCCGTGCTCACCTACCGAGGCGCATGGAAGACACTGGGCGCCGGCAAAGCGTCACTGAAGCGATTCGAGATCCCGCGGGGTTGAGCCTGGTCAGCCCAGAGCAGGAGTGCGCATGGACCAGTGGTGGACGTGGTGATTCGCTGATCTCACCAACGTTCTCTTCGGGGGGTAGAGATGAAGTTGAGTTCCGTTTCACCTGCCATCGCTCTGATGGCCACGCTCCTTGCCGGTTGCAGTTCCGGCGCTCCGGCAAGTTCCGCCGTCCCGGTCGCCGAAGCCACCCAAGCCGTGGCCGAGGCCGTGGCGGCAACGACCACGCCGAGCCCCACACCGACCGTGCTCGCGCCGGCGGACACCGTACCGAAGGGCAAATGGAACGGCCCCGACGAGATCCTCAAGGTGACTGGCGCGGCCAAGTCGTGGTGGGACCCCGTGCCCAAGAAGGGCGACGTCGAAAAGGCGGGCGCTCCGTGGGAGTTCGCCTCCACGTGCACAGCGGCGGAGTGCACCGGCACGATCATCAGGTCCACTGACGCCGAGGACAAACTCCCGCCAAGGAACTTCACCTGGGATGGGAAGACGCTGAAAATCACCAGGGACGTATCGCGGGGCACCGACAAGTGTGTCTCCGGGGACGGGACGCCCAACGGCAGCAAGTGGGCGTGGGAGCAGAAGTGGACCTATGACGTGGACGTCGAAACCGATGCCGAAGGGAGGGTCGTGAAGTTGCTCAGCGAGGTCACCCTCGCTGTCCGGGACGCGACCAAGGCCGGGATGAACTGCGGCGAGTTGTACAAGCCCGCCAAACAGGTCTCCCTTTCGACCTTCGAGCCGACCGACTGACCCACCGATCGGGCGTCCAACCGGTCAGTACCGATACAGGTCGGCTTTGAATGGGCCTTGCACTTCGATGCCCATGTAGTCGGCCTGCTCATTGGTGAGTTCAGACAGTTTCACCCCGAGCGCGCCCAGGTGCAGTCGGGCCACATACTCATCCAACTGCTTGGGCAGGGTGTAGACGCCCACCGGGTAGTGCTCGGGCTTGGTGAACAGTTCGATCTGGGCGAGCACCTGGTTGGCGAAGGACGTGCTCATCACGAAGCTGGGGTGGCCCGTGGCGTTGCCAAGGTTCAGCAGGCGACCCTCGCTGAGCATGATGATGGCGTGCCCGTCCGAGAACTCCCAGAGGTCGACCTGGGGTTTGATGTTGACCCGCAACACGTCGGGCAGCGCTTCCAACCCGGCCATGTCGATCTCGTTGTCGAAGTGACCGATGTTGCCGACGATCGCCTGGTGCTTCATCTTCGCCAGATGGTCGGCGGTGATCACCTTCAGGCAGCCGGTGGCGGTGATGAAGATGTCCGCGGTGCTCACGACGTCTTCGAGAATCGCCACCTGGTACCCGTCCATCGCTGCCTGGAGCGCACAGATCGGATCGATCTCGGTGATCACCACGCGGGCGCCCTGGCCCGCCAGCGCTGCGGCGCAACCCTTGCCCACGTCGCCGTAGCCGCAGACCACGGCCAGCTTGCCGCCGATCAGCACGTCAGTGGCGCGGTTGATGCCGTCGATCAGCGAATGCCGGATGCCGTAGCGATTGTCGAACTTGCTCTTGGTCACGGAGTCGTTCACGTTGATCGCCGGGAACAGCAGCGACTGGTTCTTCGCCATCTCGTACAGCCGGTGAACGCCGGTGGTTGTCTCCTCGGTGACCCCGAAAATGCTGTTCGCGATGCCCACCCAGTCGAGCGCCGATTCGCGCAGCCGGGCCAGCACGACCTGGTACTCGGCAGCGTCGGACGCGGTCGCGTCCGGCACAGCACCGGCCTTGGCGAACTCGACGCCCTTGTGTACCAGCAGAGTGGCGTCGCCGCCGTCGTCCAGGATCATGTTCGGGTGCCGGTCGCCGCCCCAATCAAGGATGCGCTCGGTGCACCACCAGTAGTCCTCCAGAGACTCGCCCTTCCAGGCGAAGACCGGGACGCCCTTGGGCTCGTCCGCCGTGCCGTCGGAGCCGACGACGATCGCCGCTGCGGCATGGTCCTGGGTGGAGAAGATGTTGCAGGAAGCCCAGCGCACTTCCGCGCCGAGGGCGACCAGGGTCTCGATCAGCACCGCGGTCTGCACGGTCATGTGCAGCGAACCCGCGATGCGTGCGCCGCGCAGCGGCTTGGAGTCGCCGTAGCGCTCGCGTAGGGCCATCAGTCCCGGCATCTCGTGCTCGGCGAGCTTGATCTCGGCTCGGCCGAACGGGGCGAGGCTCAGGTCGTTTACGCGATACTCCATGGGACGGGATCGTACGCGGTGACCCCGGGTCGGGGACACTCGGCGTCGAGGCACGGGATGCTGGAGGTCGTGATGGGGGCCAATCTCGGCGATGGCGTGAGCATCGTGGGCATCGGCGCACTGCCCGTGCTGAAGGAGCACCCGCTCAGCCTGCGCCAACTGGGGGCTGCCGCCGTCCGCTCGGCATTGGCGGACGCGGGCATCGACCACGCGGACGCCCTCTTCGTGGGCAACATGCTCGCCGACGAGTTGCAGGGTCAGAAGCACCTGGCCTCCCTGATCGCGGACGAGGCCGGCCTGCGCTGGGCCGAAGCGCTCACCGTCCGCGCAGCCACGGCGACCGGCGCGGCTGCCCTTCGCATGGCCTACCTCGCGGTCGCCAGCGGGTCGGCCGAGGTCGCGGTCGCCCTCGGCGTGGAGAAGATGAGCAGTGACCGTCCGCACGTGGTTTCTTCGCTGGCCAAAGCGCTGGACGCAGAACTCGAAGTGCCGAACGGCGCCACGTTGCTGAGCCAGAACGCCAAGCTGCTGGCGCTCTACCTGGAACGCTACGGCCGGGCGATCGGCGACTTCGACGGCTTCGCGGTGAACGCGCATGCGAACGCGAACGGCAATCCGAACGCCATGTTCCACGACCGTCTGGTCACCGCCGCGGACGTAGCGAGTTCGCCGATCGTCTCGTCCCCACTTCGGCTGTACGACGCCGCCCCGATCTGCGACGGCGCAGCGGCTGTCGTGCTCACCAGCACCAGGCAGGCGCGGGCGTTCACCGATCGTCCGGTGCGCATGCTGGGGGCGAGCGTCACCACCGACCGGTTCCGGATCGAGGACCGGGACGACCCGCTGGTGCTGGCCGCGTCCGCGCGCTCGATTCGGGACGCGCTCAGGGCGGCCAACGTTCACCGCAGTGACATCGGCTTCTTCGAGGTGCACGACGCGTTCTCGATCATGGCGTGCCTGATCCTCGAGGCCACCGGCTTCGCCGCACCCGGCGAGGGCTGGCGTCTGGCCGCTGAAGGCCGGATTCGGCTGGACGGCGACCTGCCGATCTCGACCATGGGCGGGCTGAAGGCGCGCGGCCACCCGATCGGTGCGTCCGCGATCTACCAGACCTGCGAGATCGTCCAGCAGCTCACCGGACGCGCCGGGGCGAACCAGTTGGCCGACCCCAAAGTGGGCCTACTCCAAAGCGTCGGCGGAGCAGGTAGCACGGTGCTGACCCACATCTTCGGCACGTAATTCGGGATCTGTCCCTCCTGGCCGGCCACCACCCGAGTCTGACTTCTTACACCTCGGGGGTGCGGTCGATATCCGGTTCCAGGTACAGAGCGGTCACGGTCGGGTTGGCGGCACGGATCGCGATCTCGGCATTGTCGATCACTTGGGCGACCCGCTGGGCCGACTCGGTGGGCTCGACGGCGATCTTCGCGGCCACCAGCACTTCGTCCGGACCTAGGTGGAGGGTCTTCAGATGAATCACACGGCCCACCCCGTCCGCTCCGGCAAGGGCGTCACGGATCGCCTCGACCGCCTCGGGCGTGGCGGCCTCACCGAGAAGGAGACTGCGGGTCTCGATCGCGAGGGTGATCGCGACCAGGATCAACAGCAGGCCGATCAGCGCAGTGCCGGCGACGTCCCACAGTCCGTTGTGCGTGACCAGGGTCATGCCGACGCCCATCAGTGCGAAGATCAGGCCGAGCAGGGCCGCGAAGTCCTCCAACAGGATCACGGGCAGCTCTGGCGACTTGGACGTCTTGATGAACCGCGCCCAGGTCTGGCGTCCCTTCACCGGGATCGACTCCTTGATCGCCGTCCGGAAGCTGAAGCTCTCGGCGATGATCGCGGCGGCCAGGACGACGAGCGGAACCCACCACCAAGGGCCTTCGAGGAGCTCGTTCGGGTGCCCGCCGGCCACTTCTTCGTACTTGTGCAGCGCCTCGTACAGCGCGAACAGCCCGCCCAGGCTGAACAGGATGATGGCGACGAGGAAGGCGTTGATGTAGCGCGCCCGACCGTAGCCGAACGGGTGCTCCTCGCTGGCCTCCTTCTTCGCGGACCGGCCACCGATCAGCAGGAGGATCTGGTTGCCGGTGTCGGCCACGGAGTGCACGCCCTCGGCCAGCATGGACGCGGACCCGGTCAGCGCCCAGGCGCCAAACTTGGTGACCGCGATGAAAGCGTTGGCCGCGAGCGCGGCCACGACTGCCTTGGTTCCACCATGACTACTCACGCCCGACATCCTGCCAGAGTCACCCCGCGCCCCCTTGAACATTCGGGGACGGTTCCTTTTCGTTCACGTTATCCACAGGAAGGTCATCCGAATGATCGGAGTGCGACGCGCTGAGGCGTTTGTCGGCCTGTGGATAAGTTGAACGAAAAGGAACCGTTCCCGAACATTCAGGCGCGGCCGAGGCCGATCTTCAGGTAGGCGGCGGCGAAGAGGCCCTGCTGCAGGACGGTGACGTAGCGCTCCACCTCAGTGCCCTGCTCGTGGCGCAGGTTCGAGATGAGCACGTCCTGGGCGAGGGCGTAGCGGCGCAGCCGATCACGCTCCTCCGCGGCGTGCTCGTCGTCCAGGCCGTCGTCCACGAGCACCAGGCCGGGACGGTGGTCGCTCGCCGACTCCTCGAACGGGTCGGCGAACGGGTCCCGACGCGGCACCTCGGTCAGGAGCGGGGCCAGCGCGCCGGCGTCCGCCGAAAGTACGACGCGCCCGCTCGCCGAACGCAGGGCCTCCGCAACGCGGCGGCTGGCCCGCGCGGCGAGGATCGAACCACCCCAGACCAGCGGCTGGGCATCGGCCAACTCAAGCGCCACGGCCTTGGCGGCGTTCTGGGTGGCATCGACCGACATGGACGATTCGAGCGCGACCTCGTCCATCGCCGTGGCAATGGATTCGGCGTTCACCTGGGGGCCGAGCCCGAGCCGGCTCAGGGCCCCGAGCGCGACGATTGCTGCGGCCAGCGCGTCACCGGTGGTAGTCGGCAGCAGCGTTGTCGCCGACGACGCGGATTCGCGGGCCAGCACGGAATCGGCCGGGCCGACCACCAGCAGCTGGCACCCCCGCCGCACCGCTTCGAAAGCAGCGGCGAGGCTCGTCTTGTCACCGCCGCCCATCACCACGACGATGTCCAGCGGGCCGACCCACCCCGGTAGGCCCAACCTCGGCCAGGCCACCAACGGAACCGGACAGGTGGGTTCGAGTACGGCCCGCAGCAGCCGGGCCTCCGGCCCGAAGATGATCATCGCCCGAGGACGGTCGGCCACCCCAAGTTCCCGCAGCGGCACCTCGGCGGACGCCGCCTCGCGGCGCACCCGAGCGCCCGCTTCAGCCAACGGCCGCAGCAAGTGATCCGCCGCCCGCAGCGCGGTCACGTCCTCCAGGCGGGAGTCGTCGAACTCGTACATCTCAGTCGGCCGGCACCCCGGGCCGGCGCGCCTCGTCGACCAGCAGGATCGGGATGCCATCCCGGATCGGGTAGGCCAGGCCGCACTCCGCCCCGGTGCACACCAGTTCGCGGGCCTCGTAGTCCAAGGCCAACTTGGTGTGGCACGACGGGCAGACCAGCAGGTCGAGCACCTCCGCGGGCAGATCGCTCATCAGCTGTCCTTTCGAATGATGGCCAGTGCCTCGTCTCGCAGGGACGCAACCGTCGCCGCGTCCCTGGCTTCGACATTGAGCCGGAGCAGGGGTTCGGTGTTGGATTCGCGGACGCTCAGCCACCAGCCGTCCCCGGTGACCAATAGGCCGTCGGTGAGGCTCAGCTCGCCGCGCCCAGTGAACGCCGCGGCCACTTCGGCCGTGATCTGCAAGGGATCGGCCACAGACGTGTTGAGTTCGCCCGACGCGGCGTACTGCGGCAGGCCGGCGACCAGGCTCGACATGGTCGCGTCGGCTCGACCGAGCATGGCGAGAACGTGCAGGCCCGCAAGCATGCCGGTGTCGGCACCCCAGAAGTCGCGGAAGTAGTAGTGCGCGGAGTGCTCGCCGCCGAAGATCGCGCCGTGCTGGGCCATCAACGCCTTCATCTTCGTGTGCCCGACGGCACTGATTGCCACCTTGCCACCGGCTGCGGCGACCACCTCGCCGACGGCCCGTGAGGTGATGGTGTTCACCACGATCGTGCCGCCCGGCTCGCGCGCGAGTTCAGCCTTCGCGATCAGTGCGGTGACCACCGAAGGATTGACCACCTCACCGCGCTCGTCGATGATGAAGCAGCGGTCGGCGTCCCCGTCGAAGACCAGCGCCAAGTCGGCGCCCGTCTCGCGGACGGCACGCTGCGCGTCCACCAGGTTCGCCGGCTCAAGCGGGTTCGGCGGGTGGTTCGGGAAGCTGCCGTCCAGATCCATGTACAGGCCGATCACGTCGACGTCCAGCGGCCCGAGCACGGCCGGTGTGGTCCAGCCCGCCATGCCGTTGCCGGCGTCGACCACGACCCTGAGCCGACGGGTGGTCGACAGGTCGACCAGCGAGTGCAGGTGCGCGGCGTAGGCACCGAGCAGGTCGAGCTCGCGGTAGTCGCCGCGGACGGCCGCGGGGGGCAACTCGGCCCCGGAGAGCTCGACGATGCGAGCCATCAGGTCAGGTGTGATCGGGGCCGCGTCGGGCAGGCAGAACTTGATGCCGTTGTAGCCGGCTGGATTGTGGGACGCGGTGAACTGCACGCCCGGGCGGTGGGTGTGACCGGACGCGAACCAGAGCTGGTCGGTGCTCGCCAAGCCCACGTCGATCACGGTGGCGCCCTGGTCGCGGGCGCCGTCGGCGAAGGCGAGGCTGAGTTCGCGTCCGCCGGCCCGCATGTCGCGTCCGAGCACGAAGTCGGAGCCGGCGAGTTCGAACGCCACGGCGAAGGCTGCACCGATCGCTCTGGCGCCTCCGGCATCCCATTCGGGGCGCTCCCCGGCCACCAGGCCACGGATGTCGTTGGCTTTGAACACCTGGGGCTGAATCACAGCTGCGAGCCTAGCGTGCGCACCCGACTCACTGCGGGTCGGCGAGGACGGCCAGATGGCCCTTACGACGGCTCACGTTCGGCTCAGGGACGGCCGCGCTCTCCCCCAGACCGACTTTGCGCACGGCATCGGCCAGCGCCATGAGATCGTCGGTGGACGCGCGCGGGCTGTCCAGGTCACCGGGCAGGCGGATGACCTCCCACCCCAGGGGTGCGCTGAGCCGTTCCGAATGCCCGCGGCACAAGTCGTAGGTGCCCGGTTCGGCCCGCAGGGCCAGCGGCCCCAGCACCGCCATCGAATCGACATAGACGAAGGTGAGCGTGGCGACCGCGGAGGCCGGGCATGCGGTTCGCGAGCAGCGCCGGTTGATCACGGCGCAAACCTACCGCCGAGCCGTGCCGATCCGTGGTAGCCGCGACGGTGTGGTCAGTGGTCCGCCGGGCGACGTTAGGCTGGTCGCATGAGACGGCGGGAGCGGCACGGACGCGGACTGCGCGGTCCCCTGGCTGCGCCGAACCCGCTAAGTGGCGGGCCCATGCCGGTACGCCGCCCGGCGCGCGGAGTCGACTTCTTCGCAGAGTGCCTGCGCGCGTCCGTGGCTCGGACCGCCACCGCTTGTCCGCGGGCCGTGGCCGGGATCGACATCGGTTTCGAAGAGGTGCCGAGCAACCTCGCGGCCTGGCGCAACGAACTGGTGCCACTGGCCGCTGCGGTTCCCGCCAATGGCGGCGAGAACGGCAGGGTGATCCTGTTCCGCCGTCCGCTGGAACTCCGCGCCGACTCGCGCGCAGAGCTGCGAAACCTTGTTCATCGCGCCCTGGTCGAGCAACTCTCCGCGCTCACCGGCATCGGCCTCGACGAACTCGACCCCCCGGGGTTCCGCGCGGACTGGAACTGAACCCGGCGCATGCCTTCGACCGGTGAGCAAAGAACCGGACGCGCCGCACCAGCCCGCGCGACCCTCACCGAGAGCCTCCCTTGCTCGTCGAGAGCCTCCACTTCGGTCGAGGGCCCGCGCGCCCGTACGGGCTGATGGCCGAAACGGGGGCTGTCAGTGCGGAAGGGAGGCTCTCGATGTGGTGAGAGTCGTTTCTGCCCAAGTTCCAGAGTCATCCCGAGTCAGCTGCACCCGTCGAGTCAGCTGCCCCGTCGAGTCAGCTGCCCCGTCGAGTCAGCTGCCGAGCCTGGGGTCGAACGCCACCGACGCCGAACTGGTGCCCGACTCCTGGTCGGCGAGGGGCCAGACGGTGAGGCCCTGCACCTTGCCGAGCTTGCGGGTGACGACCAGTGCGCCGCGCACCACGTCCGACTCGGTCCGGATGCGGACGGTGTTGGTGGCGGCCTGCTCCAACGGCACCTGGACTTCGACACCGGCCGGGATCGCGACCTCCTGCGGGTCGCCGACGTTCTCAGCGACGCCCAGGGTTACCGTCACCTTCACCTCGGCAGCGGACGGGTTGGCCAACGCGAGCACCGAGGACGCCTTCTTGCCCGCAGCCAGCGGCCACACCGAATCGGACGGTAGCGGCGGCGCGGCCGCGCTGAACGCCGGATCGTGCTTCGTCTCGGAACTGCCGGTGTCCTGCAGCACAGCAGCAGTCACCGGTTGAACAGAGGTCAGGGTCAGCGCGACCGCCTGTCCGCCGAGTCCGGTGGTGAGATCGAGAACCCGGGTGGTCTCCGCGGGTACCTCCAACTGCTCGGCGCCGGCGACCACGCCCGGCCCGGACGCTCCAAGGAATCCTACGGTGACCGTCGTCGTGCGCTCGTTCGGGTTGGCGACGACCAGCCGGCGTGCTCCCGCTCCCGCGGCGAGCCCAGGGATCACGTGCTCGGTCGCCGGATCGGAGGCGGCGGCGAGCCAATCGCCGCCCAGTGAGGTTTCGCCCGACCACGAGCGCTGCCGCAGGAAGGCTGCGAACCTGCCGTCCGAACTGCTGGCCGCGATGGTGATCGGGTCGCCGCCACGCGGCAGGCCGCTCAATGAGATCGCCTCGGCCGCGTTGCCGGCGACTTCGACTCCGCGGGGCGCTGCGATGCGTCCGTCCGGTCCGTAGGCGGTCAGGTCGATCGAGGCAGCGGTGCCGTCCAGGTTCACCACGACCAGGTCGGCCTGGGCCTCGGTGCGCACGTCCACTCCGGCGAACCAGTGATCGGTTCGCGGCGAGACACAACCGGCGGCGGAGATGCCCCGGGCCGGGCCGTCCGTGGCGGTGACGAAGGTGCTCCCGCCGAACGGGTCGGGCAGCAGCGCGGACACCCGGACGGGCTCAGCCGCGTCCTTGAGTACCTGGAACTGCCCAGCGCTGGAGGCGTTGCCGGCAGCGGACAGCTTCGTCACCTGCAGCCCGCTGCCGGTCGCCGTAGCCACCACCTGCAGACTGGCGGTCGCTGAGGAGAACGCCGGGCAGACCAGCGACACGCGAGCCGGGGCTGCCGTGACCCGCTGCTCGGGAACGGGCCGGGCGGCCACGAACGTGGTGGCGATCGTGGCCAGCGTGACGGCTCCGATGACCGTCCCGGGAAGCAGCCAGCGGTTCACTGGGCACCCCCGGCCGCGCGTCGGGGACCCAGTTCCTCACGCCGGCGGACGGACGGCGCCGCCAGCACACCGAGCAGTCCCAACCCGGCGAGCTGCGCCCAGCTCCAGGCCGAAGACCCGGCAGCGAGCTTGATCGACACCGGCCCGGACGCCGCACCCAGGGCGAACTGCACTCCTGGTTCCCCACCCGCAGTCATGGTCAGTGGCGTGTTCCCCACCTGCACCAACCAGCGCGGGTCGCTCGGTTGGGCGAGCCGCAGCACGCGATCGGCCGAACCGGTGGCGACCACCTGGCCGTTACCGGTCACCTGTCGATCGGTTCCGTCGACCACCAAGGCGATGCTCGAGTCGGGCACCGGCCAGACGAACTGGGTGGCGTTCCCGGTACCCAGGCCGAGGCCGGGCACGTTGTCGATGGCGAGCCGCTGCCCACCGTCCCCGCCGGTGAGCACCACGTTCGCCACTCCGAGGCTCACCAGGTCGGGCAGGAGTTGATCGTCGGCACTGTCGCCGATCAGCCGGGCCGCCACCGAGGCGGCCAACTGGTGTGCGGCCGCGTCCCCACTGAAGGCGATCCCGCGTTCAGCGTCGCCGAGCCGAGCGAAGTCGTCCTCAAGCAACACCCAGGACACGTGGTCACCGACCGGCTCCAAGTAGAGCGTGCGTGCCGGGGTCGCCGATTCCTGGGCGTTCTGGACGAAGGCTGGGACGACCCCCACCGGGCTGCGGGTCAGCCCGGTCTGGCCCGCGAGCACCCACCAGCCGGCACCGACCGCGATCGCCACCGCCCCGAACACCGCCAGGCCGAGGGTGGCCACGTGGCGCATGCCAAGGTCGTGGCCCTGGAGTTCGACCAGCATCCCGTCGAGCCCGACGCACGCAGCAAGCACCAGCGCGGCCACCAGGGCCAACTGCCATTCCAACCCCTGCGGACGCACCCAGGCGCCCGGGGGCACCTCCACGACCGCGCGGGTCAACACCATCGCCACCACCGCTACCGCACCGGCGCTCAGCAGGGCTGGCCCGGCAGCGCCCGGACGCCGCGCAGCACCGACCACGGCCGCCAGCCAGCACGCGGCGAAGAACAGGATCGAGACCCACAGCGGCGGCGCCGCTGCCAGCGTGCGTCCGATCAGTACGGTCCAGGGCTCGGGTGCAGCGGTAGGGGCCAACGCCGGCTCGGTGCCGGTCAGTAACCTGCCCGGGTAGCGCAGCAGCGTGGCTCCCCAGCCGCCGATCAACAGCACCCCTGGCGCGATCAGGACAAGTGCCCACTGCGCCCAGGCCTGGAGGCGACCCGCGCGGGCGGAGGTCCAGATCGCAGTGCCGAGCGCGACCATCCAGAACGCCGGCACCAGCGCGCAGGCCAGCAGCAGCCAGAACGCGACCGCACCGGCCCTGCGCCATGACCATCGTTCGTCCACCAGCCATCGCCACGCGCTGTAGCCGAGGATCGGCACCAGGATCGTCGTTGCCGCAAGGCCGAACGCCCCGGCGTTCAGGCCCCCCAGCACGGCCGGCGCGAGTGCGTAGGCCAGCGCGCCGAGACCGGCGAGTCGGCGGTCGGTGACCAGTTGGCGCAGCAGCCGGAAGGCCACCAGCCAGGCCAGCGGCACAGCGAACAGCAGGGTTCCGGTCACCAGCCATTCGGGGTTCCCCAGCGTCACCAGCGAGAAGATGCCTGCGAGTGCGGTCCAGGGCGCGCCACTGCTGCCGGCGGCACCCGCGACCGGCGCGAGGTAGGAGTCCAGAAGTTGCGTCCAGCTCGCCGGTGCAGCGAGCAGCTGGGGTGCGGTCAGCGAACCGGTACCGAAGCTGCCCCGCCCCGCCACCAGGGCACCGACCAGCAGCACCAGCAATCCGGACGCAGCCAAGGGCAACGCGTACTTCGACGACCCGGTCTCGGCGAACTCGTCGCCGGTCATCTCGTCCAGACTCACCCCGCCCGAACGCCCGGTGAAGGTGCGGACCCAGTCGGCGAACCGCGCAGCGACCTGCTCGGTCGCCCGACGCAGTCCCGTCCAGCGCTTGGGACGCAGTGCCTGCGTCTCGCGGCGAGCCTCCGGTTTGATCGGCAGGGACGCGACCCGGTCGGCGATGCCGCGGCGTAGCTTGCCGTTGCCCAGCCACCGGACGAGGCCGCGCACCTCGTCCCCGGCGCGCTGCGGATCCTTGCCCAGCAGCAGGCCGAATGCAGTGAGCAGCGTGCCCGCGATGAGCCGCAGCATGGTGAGCCATCGGAGGGCGGGTGGAGTATTGCCCGAGACCAGGGCCAACCCGGCCGCCTTCTCGTCAGCCTCGTCGCCGAACGCGGAGTGGTCCACGAACTGGGCCCGCGGCTCGGCGACCACCCGGTAGCCGGCCAGGTTGGCCCGCCAACCGAAATCGAGGCCCCAGAGGCTGCGCGGCAGGTCCTGGTTGAGACCACCGAGGAAGCGCCACGCGTCACCGCGCACGAGCATTCCCCCGGCCGGCACTCCGAGCGCGCGGACGGCGTCCAGTTGGCCCTGGTAGAACTCGCCGGGGTCGGTGAGCGGACGCACCCGGCCGCTCTTGGTGATGGTCTGGGCCCAGTCGCTGATGATCGTGCCCGCGCCGCGGCGGCGCGGTTCCACCAGTAGGGCACCCACCACTGCGGTGTCAGGCTCGGCACGCACCCGGTCGAGAAGTGCGGTGAGCGATCCTTCGGTGGTCTCGGTGTCGTCGGGTAGCACCCAGATCCAGTCGCCGTCCGCGTCGCCGGGCAGATCGTCGCGAACCTGTACCTCGATCGGCAGATCTTCAAGGGCATCGCGGCGACGCTGGTGGTACGGCTCACCACGAATGGGCAGCACGCCGGCGACGATGCGGAAGGAGCTGTAGTCAGGTGGCGCCGAGGTGCGCGCGGCGTGCAGCCAGGCCCAAGGGTCCTCGTAGGACTGACCCGTGCCGTCGCTCACGCTCCACCTTTCGCCCGGTCATCGACGCCGACCGGAGGCTCAGCCTACCCTCGGGCTACTTCGTTGCCCGGCGGGCCGATCAGATGGCCCGCTTCTTGACCCGACGGCGTTCGCGCTCACTGAGCCCGCCCCAGATGCCGAAACGCTCGTCATTGGCGAGCGCGTACTCCAGGCACTCGGCGCGGACATCGCAGGAAAGGCAGACCTTCTTGGCCTCTCGGGTCGAACCGCCCTTCTCGGGGAAGAACGCCTCCGGATCCGTCTGGGCGCACAGGGCGCGGTCCTGCCAGCCCAGTAGGCCATCGGCCTCGGCTTCCACGACAAGGAACAGTTCCTGCATCCGACATCTCCTCGACCCACGCCCGCGTCGACGATCCGCGAACTACTTGTCGAGAATTACACGCCTGTCATTCGCGATAAGTCAACCCCAATGCACTACCATCCGGCACCCGGTTCGGATCAGCCTTGCGCTGAGGCAATTCCCGACTCAGTTGGTTGGCTCCACGACATCGCCGTTCGGAGTGCCGCTGATGCGGCTTGCGCCGGGTGCGCCGGACGCGGCCTCGTCCGCAGTTCGCCAGACCGCGCCGGCGGCTTCACCGCGCTGCCAGGTGGTCGCGGTGTCGCTGGCGATCGGTTCCACCTCAGCAGGCAGTTGAGCCGTCACCGCGGACGGCGTGTCGATACGTCCGGCGTTCACGCCGCGGACGAGCACCCACAGCGACCCCGCTGCCAGCGCCTTGATCAGCAGGTCGAGAAAGCCACCGAGGAACTCCAGCACCACGGCGAGAGTGTTAGCGCTGGCCGCGATTCCAAGCCCCCAGCAGACCAGCGTCAACGCCGCGCCGATGCTCAGCACCCAGGCGGCCACCTTGGTCACCGCCAGGGCATGCCTGGTGGCCGGCGCGATGAAGAAGCAGACGCACACCAGCACCACTACCGCCAGCACGAGCGATACGTTCATCAGCGAAGCACCGATCTCGGCGAATGCGATGGGGACGGGCACGTCGGCCACCAACTGCAGCACAAGTTGCACCATGCCGAGCACGATGTTCGCCGCCACGATGGCGATCACCGCCCAGGTGAGCGGCTCACGAATGCGTTTCAGATTCTCGATCATGCTGTCCTCCAGTTGTCCCCAGCAGCCTATCGAGGGACTCGGACACGTGGCTCAGCGGGAACGGACGAACACCGCGGTGGTCAGTGGCGGGACGGTGGCCCAATCGGGACCGGCCGAACTCGAGCGCACCAGGTCGTCGCTGCCTTCGGCCTGCACGGGGTGCAGTTGATAGCCGGTCAGATCGATCGGGACGCTCTGGCGAACCACCCAGTTCGTCGCGTTGAACACCACCAGCACGCCACTGATGCGTTCGTCCACCGGGTCGGTGCGATCGTCGATCGCCATCACGATCACGCCGGGTGACTGGTGCCAGGTGTCGGAAGTGGGGAACGACACCTTCTTCAGGATGCGCTCGGCGCTACCCAGCCGGAACAACCGGGTGGACGCGCGCAATCGCAGCAGGTCGAGGGCCTGGGCATGCGCTCGGCGGATGTCTTCCGGGGCCGGTTTCAGTCTCGGATCGGCCAGCAACGGGGCGATCAGCGGCCAGGTGGCGCCGTTGTCGGGCTCGGGCGGCAGGCCGGCGCCGAACCCGTTGTCGGTCATGGTGAAGTCGAGGAAATTGAACCAGTCCCCGGAGTTGAAGGAGTTCCGGTCGAGGCTCTTGCTGCGCAGCATGTCGGTGCCCGCATGCCACATGACCGGGCTCTGCCCGAGGGTCGCAAGGGAGAGGCAGACCGCGTTCGCGCGCACCCGGGCCCGCATGGGGGTCGCTGGGTGCAGTTTCAGGGTGAGCGCGTCGAACAGCGTCTCGTTGTCGTGGGCGTCCACGTAGTTGATGACCTCGTCGGGCTCGTCCGCATAGCCCGCCGGATGGCCCGCGTACTCCAACTGGTCGCCGCGCAGGGTCGTGTGCCGCGAGTTCGAGCCGACTCGGAAAGCGCGCAGGTTCCCGGCGAGACCGAGCTCGATCAGGTCGGTGTACCAGGCCAGGCGGCCGCCCTGCGCCCGCAGGTCGCCGTTGATGCCGCTGCCATTGTCAGCGGTCAGCAGGCCGGTGCCGAACCCCTGGGAGCGCGGGTCGCCGTCCATCACCGAACCGCCGCGGACGGCGTCGCGCAGCCGATCGGAGAAGGTCGCTATGCCCGTCCCGCCGAGTTGTCCCTGGGACGCCTGGACGAAGCGCGCGTTGTCGGCCACCTCACCGAAGTTCCAGCCCTCGCCGTACATAGTGATGACCCGGCCGTCCACGCCGTCATCCTCGGGCGTGAGCGCATCCAGAGCGGCGCGAACGGCGAGCATGTTGGCCCGGCTGTGGTGGCCCATCAGGTCGAAACGGAAGCCGTCCACCTTGTAGCGCCTCGCCCAGTGGACGCAGGCGTCGACCATCAGCCGCTCGGTCATTCGGTGCTCTGTGGCCACGTTCGCGCAGCAGGTGGAGTTCTCCACCTCGCCGATCGCCGACAGCCGGTGGTAGTAGCCGGGCACGATCCGGTCGAGCACGCTCGACTTCTCCTGACCAGAACTTGCGGTGTGGTTGAACACCTGGTCGAGCACGACCCGCAGGCCCGCGGCGTGGAAGCTGCCCACCATTGAGCGGAACTCGGTGACGCGCGCGGCACCGTCCGCACTTGCCAGGGTCGATGAGTACGAACCCTCGGGAGCGAAGTAGTGCCACGGGTCGTATCCCCAGTTGAAGCCGCTGCGGCCGCCGAACTCGCCCACCTGGCGCTGCTGTTCGGCGCTGTTGGGCGGCATCGACTTCAACGCGGCCTTCTGGGGACGCAGTTGCTGCCCGGGATGCTCCTCGACGGTCGCGTTGTCGAACAGCGGCAGCAATTGGACGGTGTTGAGCCCGGCCTCGGCAAGGCGGCGCAGATGGGCCATTCCGGCCGAGTCCTGGCCAGGTGCCAGCAAGCTCCCCCGCAGTTCCTTCGGCACCGACGAATCCGAGATCGAGAAGTCGCGCAGGTGCAGTTCGTAGCTCACCTGGTCGACCGGGTGTTCGAGGATGGGCGCGGACGCGGTCCGCCAGATCTCGGGGGCCAGGCCCGGGTCATCGATGTCGATCAGCACCGAGTGTGTCGAGTTGACCGTGAGCGCCTGTGAATAGGGGTCGGTCACCTGGTTGGCTACCACACGGTGGTGGTGCGGAGTGAAGACCGTGACTTCGTAGCGGTAGCGCCGGCCCAGCCAGGACGGTTCGCCGGTGACCGCCCAGGTACCGTCGTCCGCGCGTCGCATGGGGTGTCGTTCGGCGGGGCCGTGCAGCGGGGCATCCGCGGCCCAGAGAAGTAGCGCCACATCGCGGGCGGTCGGGGCCCAGAGTCGCAGGGTCGGTAGGCCGTCGTGCCAGCACGGGCCGAGCTCGGCCTGGGCCGCGGCGGCGTAGACCTCGTCGATCACTCCGGGCAACTGCAGCTGGCCGGCGGCGACCAGCCGACCCGAGGGCAGGTGCACGCTCAGCGCCACCTCGCAACGCAGGACCTCGGCCAGCTCGGCGGCTGTCCACTTGGGTAGCCGCAGCGCCAGGTAGTTGTGCAGGTGCGGGAACTGCGTCGCGACCGCGGGCGGCAACCCTGCGGGATCGAAGCTGAGGGACGCGGTGGGCCAGGAGACCGGCTCGCTGGCGGTGGGATCGATCCGATCGTCGGCCGACCAGTGCAACCGCCATTCCAGGGCACCCGGGTCCTCCCCCGGGGGCAGGCGGTGGGCCGGCCAAGCGATCAGGTCAGTGCGCAACCAGTAGCCAGGTGCCTCTTCGAGACCCGGGACGACGGCGGCCGATCGCAACACGATTTTGATTCTGCCACTCAATCGGCCCGGCGGTGGTATCGCTCCCAGCCGTGTCCCGCCTCTGATCGATGGCGCGATTCGGACCGGCGAGACCCACGAAGTGCCCCATCAGCGCCAACAGGCCGATTGCGGGTCCGAATCGCGTCAAGTGGTCGACTCGACTCGCGAGTCCGGCCTCAGCGGTTCAACTGTGCGTACCGACCGCCCGCGTCCACCAGGTCGGAGTGCTCGCCGCGCTCGACGATCCGGCCGTGGTCCAGCACGACGATCTCGTCGGCGTCCCGAATCGTGCTGAGCCGGTGCGCGATGGTGAGGGTGCTGCGGCCAGCCATGAGCACGTCCAGGGCGGCCTGCAGTTCGCGCTCGGTGTCGGTGTCCAGCGCGGAGGTGGCTTCGTCGAGCACCAGGATCGGTGGGTTCACCAGCAGCGTGCGAGCGATCGCGAGTCGCTGCCGCTCGCCGCCGCTGAAGCGGTGGCCGCGCGCGCCGACCATCGTGTCGAGCCCGTCGGGCAGGGTCCGGATCACCTCGTCCACCTGAGCTGCGGCCAGCGCCGTCCAGAGTTCCGCGTCCGTCGCCTCGGGAGCCGCCTCGCGGAGATTCTCGGCGATGCTGGCGTGGGCCAAATAGGTCTCCTGCGTGACCATGCCGATGATCCGGCTTCGATTCACGGGATCGAGGTCGCGGACGTCCACGCCGTCTATGGTCACCCGGCCGTTGGTGGGATCGGCCAGGCGCACCAGCAGCGTGGCCAGGGTCGATTTTCCCGACCCCGTCTCCCCCACCACGGCCACCGACTGGCCAGGCTCGATGACCAGGTCCACGTCGGTGAGGGCATTCTCGGTGCCGTCCGGGAAGCGATAGCTGACGTCTTCGAAACGTACTTCACCCCGCACGCGACCGGCGTCCAGGCGAACCGGACGCTCCGGGTCGGGCACGTCGATAGGCAGGTCGAGGTAGCCGAAGATCCGGCTGAGCAGGGCCATCGAACTCACCCACTGGGCGCCGACGTTCAGAAGTCCCATGATCGGCCGGAACACGCCCGCCTGCAGGCTGGCGAAGGCGATCAGGGTACCGATCGAGATGCCGCCGGTCAGTGCCGGGAAGCCGGCCACGAGGTACAGGATCGCCGGAATCGCGGCGAACACGATGCCCATGGTGGCCATGCGCCAGCGTCCGGCCAACTGGGAGCGCACCTCCAGGTCGATCAGCTTGGCCGACGTGTCGGCGAACTGGTGCTCCCGGGCGGGGCCGGTGCCGAGGGTCTTGGTGAGCTGGGCGCCGTTGATACTCAGGGCCTCCTCGACCTGGGTGTGCAGGTCGGAGAGGGAGCGCTGCTTCGCCGCCGTCAGGTCGCGGCGCACGAGCGCCACCTTCCGGGTGAGCAGGATCGCGGGCGGCAGCACCAGGAGCGAGAGCAGCGACAAGCGCCAGCTGATCGCTGCCATCGCGACCGCGGTGGCCACGGCGGTGGTCAGGTTGGACGCTATCGAGGTGGCGGTGTTCGTGATCACCGACTGCAGTCCGGCGACGTCCTGCAGCAGCCGCGACTGGATCTCGCCGCCGCGGGTGCGCTTGAAGAAGGCCAGGGACTGGGCCTGCAGGTGGGCGAACACGCGCACTCGCAGAGTGTGCATGACCTTCTGGCCCATGGACGTGGCCAGCCAGGTCTGCCAGACACCGAGCACGCCGGTGACGGCGGCAGCCGCGACCATCCCGGTCACCAGCCAGGCGAGCTGCGGGATGTTCCCTGCGGGGAGTGCCTCGTCGATGATCGCCCGCAGCAGGAAGGGCTGCGCGAGGCCGACGACCGAGGCGACGACGATGATGGCGGTGACGACCGCCAACTCCCAGTGGTGCCCGGCGAAGAGTCCCGCGACGCGCTGCATGCTGACCGGCGATTCGGCCAGTTGCGCGCGGTCGGCGGGATTGATCCGGGCAGGGCCCCGGAAGTCCGGGCCTACGTTGATTTCTGCCATTCAGTCTCCATATAGTGAGGTAACCACACTATATAAGGTCGGAGCGCATGGATCTATTCCCGGACGCACTCGCCGAGCAGCTACTGGGCCTCGCCCGGCAACTCCGCCGGCGAACGCAGCAACGGATCGCCCCGCTCGGGCTGAACCCGCACCAGGCGCGCGCTCTACGAGTGATCGGACGGTCCGGCCCCTTGCGGCCGTCCGCCGTCGCCGAGGCGTTGGGCATAGCCGCGCGCTCGGCGACCGACTCCGTGGCCGGGCTGGTGTCGCTGGGCTTCGTGGAACGCCGTCCCGATCCAGCGGACGGACGCGCGCACCTGCTTGCTCTGACCGCCGCCGGCGACGCCGCGCTCGCCGAGGTTGCGGCGGCCCGCTCCGAGGTGGCCGCCAAGGTGTTCGGACGCCTCTCGGCGGCCGAGCGGGCAACGCTCGCGTCCCTGCTGGAGCAGCTGGCCGATCGCGACGAGCCGGGCTCATAGACTGTCCGATCTTGAGGAGGTGAGCCCACTGAGCCGACTGGGGATCGACTTGCTGCCGGCCGTGCTCGTGGCCGTCTGGTACGTCGTCGAGGGCATCGCCAAGCTGCCGCCCGTGCCCACGGGTGGCCGCCGAGCTGCGGTGGTTGTGCCGCTGTGGCTACGGGTGCTGCGCCGAGTCCGCGGGGTGGCCGAGATCATCGGTGGACTGGCCGTACTCGGTGGCGCGGTCGCGGAAGTGCTCGGCCTGCGGCTCTCCTTCCCAGGTCTCGCCATCGGTCTGGCACTCGCCGCCCTCGCCGCTTGGACCGCGGTCGAGGCAGTTGTCGAGCGGCGCTGGGTGCGCCTGGCGCTGGCGATCGTCGGGTTCGCGCTGGCCGTCTTCTACGCCGGTTTCCGGAGCTGAGGTGGACGCCGAAGCGGTCCTGGCCGCTCGCCTGTCCACGCAACGACTCACCGGCCCGCCAGCGGCTTCAGCGGTGGAGGCCGTCCGCGAACTGCTCTGCGTCCAGGCCCAGGACGCCCCGCTCGCCCAGGCCATGATCGCCCTGCGTGCCGGCACGACCGTCGCGGCGGTCCAGCGAGCCGTCGCCACTGGTGAGATCGTGCGCACGCACGTCCTGCGTCCGACCTGGCACTACGTGGCCGCCGAAGACCTGACCTGGTTGCTCGAACTCACCTCCCCGAAAGTGGAGTCCGGCATGGCAGCGCGGCATCGCCTGCTCGGACTCGACCCCGCACGGGTGTCGGCCGGGCTGGACGTGATCGCCGACGCGCTCGGTGGTCGCAACTACCTGACCCGCACCGAGGTGGGCGCCGTCCTGACCGAGACCGGCCTCCTGACTGCCGAAGACGGCCTGTTCGGACAGCAGGTCGGACACTTGCTGTTGTTGGGCGAGCTTCGCGGCTTGCTCTGCTCAGCTCCGGACGAGCGCCCGGAGCATCGCTACGCGCTGGTGTCCGAGGTGATCGGACGGCAACCGGCGGCCGGCCGGTCGGACGCCGTCGCCGCTCTGGTGGGACGGTTCGTGGCCGGCCACGGCCCGGTGGCGCTGGCCGACCTGCAGCGCTGGGCGAAGGTAACCCTCACCGAGGCACGGGCGGCGCTGGCCGGGCTCGGCGACCGGGTGGCGCGCGTCCGGGTGGGCGAGGACGACCTCTGGCACGCCCCGGACGCGGTCCGCCCCGAGGCCCGTCCGACTCGCGCGCTGCTGCTGTCGACGTTCGACGAGGCATTCCTGAGCTACCGCAAGGTGCCCTGGCCGCGTTCGCCCCACCACCCCGCTGGCGACGACCCGTACCGCTTCGCCGAGGCCGGCGGCGGGGTCGTGTTGTGCGACCTGGCCGATGTGGGTTCGTGGAAGCGCACGGTGACCCGAAGCGGCGTCAGACTGAGCCTGAAGGTGGACGCCAGCCTGTCCAGGACTGCCCGGGCGGCCATCGAAGAGGCGTCGCAGCGGCTGGTCGACGCCATCGAGACGAACGGCAGTGTCGCACCCGGCTCGTAAGCTGGTCTCGAATCCGACCCCAGGAGCACCGAAGTGAGCAGCGAGTCGAGTCCGCCGGACGCCGGGGGCAGCACGCCCCCAGGCGCCTGGGACCCACGCGACCCGCTCAGCTCTGCGCCCGCGGACTGGTTCCGTCCGGCACAGCCGTCCGGCCCGGCACAACCGCCGGTTTCGGCGGGTTGGAGCTACCAGGGCCAGGCGCGGCAACCTTTCGGTGCCGAGACCGCGGAGTTCGGGCAGCCGTTAGCGGCCGAGCCGGGGGCATCCGGACAGTCGCCTCGGCACCTCGAACCTCCCACCCAGCCCTACGGCCCAGGGCACTACCTCGCCGGGCCGCGACCGCCCCGGCGAAGCGGGTGGAAGACGCTGCTCTCGACCATCGCGGTGCTGGTGGTGGGTGGCCTGGCGGTCGTGGTGGCGGTGCACTTCATGGGCGGGCGGGCGCCTGGGTTGATCACGGCGCCGTCCCCGACGTCCACGCAGAAGCCGAGCGTGTCTTCATCCGGGAAGCCGACCGGGAAGCCGACCCCAACGATGCCCAGCAAGCCGATCGACGTGCTGAAGAAGAACCCGATCTACGCGCTGAAGGTGGTTGCGAAGTGTCCCGCGCAGTCCGTGCCGGCAACCGCGGCGGCATTCCGCAAGCAGGTCAAGTCGCTCGTGGAGTGTCAGAACAAGGCTTGGCAGAAGGCGCTCGCGAAAACGGCCATCGAGTTCACCAAGCCCAAGATTCAGCACTACACGAGTAGTTCCAAGTCGCCGTGCGGCACCCTCGGCACCAATTTCCCGGCCAGTTACTGCACGGCCGACCAGACGCTGTATTTCTCGAAGGCATCCTTCACGCAGGGCCGGTACTACCGACTCGCGGTCGCGGAATTCGTGATCCACGAGTACTCCCATCACATCCAGACCCTGGCCAAGATCTTCAACAACACCGAGGCCATGAAGGAGCGCGACGCGAGCATCAGCCGCCGGATCGAACTGCAGGCTCATTGCATGGCGCAGTATGGGCTGACGCACTCCGACCTGAGCTTCACCGCAGCCGATCGGGCCGACCTCGAATACCAGTTCGGCTACACCAGCGACGCCGAAGGCCACGGCAGCGCGAAGGCCGAGCGCTACTGGGGACTCCGCGGCCTGAACGCCGACAACGTCGGCGCCTGCAACACCTGGACGGCCAAAGCCGGTCGGGTGAAATAGCCCCGCGTCGGCCCGGCCACCAGGCGATCCCACCCCACTGCCGACCAGGCTCCGGGACGCCGGCTTCGTCACGACGTCACGGTCTCAGGGCAAGGACGATCGTCCCCGGCGCTACTGCTGACTCACCACCGCAGAGCGATGCTGCCTGTCCGAATTCCAGCGGCCGTGAAAGCGCTGAACGCCGCCAACGAGGTCATAGAAGGAGGCCAGTCTGAGCCACCCACGAACGTCGCCCGGTGAACCGCACTCGTGCTGTGGTCCGCCGATAGCAGGGGTGACCGGCCGACTTCTCGACGATGACACCAATTGCGCGGGGCAGATCGCCCGAAGCGCTCGCTCCGCGATAGCGGAAAGCTTCAGCTGGAGAACCGGAACTCGACCACGTCACCGTCGGCCATCACGTAGTCCTTGCCCTCCATGCGGGCCTTGCCTGCGGCTCGCGCGGCAGCCACCGAGCCGGCGGCGATCAGGTCGTCGAAGCTGATCACCTCGGCTTTGATGAAACCCTTCTGGAAGTCGGTATGAATCACTCCGGCCGCTTCAGGTGCGGTCGCTCCCTTGCGGATCGTCCACGCCCGCGACTCCTTGGGGCCGGCGGTGAGGTAGCTCTGCAGACCGAGGGTCTCGTAGCCGACCCGGGCCAAAGTGTCGAGCCCGGGCTCGGAGATGCCCATCTCGACCAGGAACTCGCGGGCCTCGTCCGGCTCCATCTCGACCAGCTCGGATTCGATCTTGGCGTCCAGGAAGATCGCCTCGGCCGGCGCGACCAGGGTGCGCATCTGCTCGATCAAGGCGGTGTCGGTGAGCTCGTCGGAATCGCAGTTGAACACGTACAGGTACGGCTTGGCGGTCAGCAGGAAGAGCTCGCGCAGCGGCTCCAGATCCAGGCCGGCGGCGTGCACCCCGACGCCTGAGTCCAGCACCGACTGCGCCTCGGTGAACGCGGCCAGGGTTGGCTGGCGCTCCTTGCGAATGCGGGCTTCCTTCTCCACCCGTGGCAGCGCCTTCTCGATGGTCTGCAGGTCGGCGAGGATCAGCTCGGTGCGGATCGTCTCGATGTCGTTGCCCGGGTTCACGGCCCCGTCCACATGGGTCACGTCGGGGTCGCGGAACACCCGGGTGACCTGGCAGATCGCGTCCGCCTCGCGGATGTTGGCCAGGAACGCGTTGCCCATGCCCTCACCCTTGGACGCACCCTTCACGATGCCGGCGATGTCGACGAAACTCACCGTCGCGGGGATCGTCTTCTCCGAGCTGAACACCTTCGCCAGCACCGGCAACCGCTCATCCGGCACCCCCACGACGCCCACGTTGGGCTCGATCGTCGCGAACGGGTAGTTCGCAGCGAGCACGTTGTTGCGGGTGAGCGCATTGAACAGGGTGGACTTGCCCGCGTTGGGGAGTCCGACGATGCCGATGGTAAGAGCCACGTCGGCCTAGCTTAGTGGCCGCTAACGCGGAGGATTGTCCACCGAAGTCGGTGGACAATCCTCCGCGTTATCCACAGGTTGCACTTTTCCTGACGCGATCATCGGTGTCCTGCCGAAGGTATTGGCATGATTCCTCGAACCGAGTTGCCCGAAGCCCTGATGCAGTTGGCCCTGATGCAGGCGGGCGCCCTCTCGCGCGAACAAGTACTGGCCTTCGGCATCACAGATCGCGTCATTGACCGGCTGGTGGCCCAGGGCACCTGGCGTCGCGTGACCCGCGGAATCCTCGCGGCGAGCGAGGAGTCCTGGCTACAGCTGGCTTGGGCAGGGCTCCTGCTCGGCGGTCCGAAGGCGATCCTCGGCGAGCAGTCGGCTGGATACCTGCATGGGATCGAGCGACACCCGCCCGAACAGGTGGTGGTCTTCATCGGCCGGGATGGACGGGTTGCCCGCGACGATCGATGGCGGTTCGTGCGCTCCGACCGCTTGGGGATAAGGGAGCCCGCTAGAACGCGCCTGCCCGAAACCGTGGTCGACATCGCCCGCTCCCTGACCGAGGACGAGATGACGTCGATGCTGGCGGAGGTGATCGGCTCAGGACGAGTTCGGCCCGAAGACATCCTCCGGGTGGCTCACGCGACGGCGCGCCTACCCCACCGAAAGCTCTTCAACGACGTCCTGAGTGACGTCGCCGAGGGGGTCGACAGTCCGCTGGAGCTCCGCTACCTGCGAACCGTCGAGCGGGCGCACGCGCTCCCGCGGGCCGAACGCCGCCGCCGTCCGGCGCAGCGCTTCCGGACCGACGCCTGGTATCGGGAGTACGGGGTGATCGTCGAACTCGATGGTGACGCTTACCACCGCGGAGTCGCTCGGTCGACGGACATGACCAGAGACAATCTGCACCAGCTGAACGGCATGACCACTCTGAGGTTCACCTGGACCCACATCGTCGGCAATCCGTGCGGCGCAGCCGAGCAGGTGGCTGCCATGCTGACGGCCCGCGGCTGGTCAGGGGGCCTTCAATCCTGCCCACGGTGCTAATGCGGAGGATTGTCCACCGTAGTCGGTGGACAATCCTCCGCACTGATCAGACGCCGACCCCGGCGAAATGCGCGGCCAGCGCGTCAGCCAGCCACTTCGGGTCGTGGACGCCGCACAATTCGCGGGCCGAGTGCATGCTGAGCAGCGGAATCCCGACATCGACGCTCTCGATGCCGAGCCGGGTCGCGGTCAGCGGGCCGATCGTCGATCCGCACGGCACCGAGTTGTTCGACACGAACGGCTGCGTGGGCACCCCCGCCGCACGACAGATGCGCAACCAGCGTGCCGTCGAAGGCCCCTCCGTCGTGTAGCGCTGGTTGGCGTTCACCTTCAGCAGCGGGCCCGCGTTCACGATCGGACGATGGTCGGGATCATGCAGTTGCGGATAGTTCGGGTGGAGCGCGTGCCCCGCATCCGCGGAGACCACGAACGACGCTACGAAAGCCCGCGCAAGCTCGTCGCCCGTCCAGCCCAGCGAGCCTGCGATCCGGCGCAGCACGCTCTCCAGGAACGGTCCGGACGCGCCGCTGCGCGTCGAGCTGCCGATCTCTTCGTGGTCGAAACAAGCCAGCACCTGGATCTGGTCGGACGCGTCCGCGGCCAGCAGAGCGGTCAGGCCGGCATGCACGCTGGACAGATTGTCCAGCCGTGGGGACGCGAAGAACTCCCCCACCACGCCGATCACGGCCGGCGCCTCGGTGACCGCGGCGAACAGATCGTGACCGTCGATCTCGTCGCGGTGCAGGTCGAGCAGGCCGGCGACCGCCGACAGGAGGTCCATAGACGCCGTTCCGAACACCGGCTTGAGGTGAACCTGCTTGTCCAGGCGCAGGCTCTCGTTCACGCTGCGATCGAGGTGCGGAGCCACCTGCGGAATGCGCAGCCAGGCCGGGGTCGAGACAAGGTGGACGGTGCCGTCGCTGGTGACCACCCGTCCGGCCAGACCGAACTCGCGGTCGAGCCACGAGTTGAGCAGGGGCCCGCCGTAGACCTCCATACCCGCTTGCGACCATCCGAATGCGTACGCCGACGGCTCCGGCTTGAGCTTGAAACCGGGCGAGTCGGTGTGCGCACCGACGATCCGGAACCCGACCGGCCCGGACGCGGAGGCGCTTGCGGACCGCCACGCGATGATCGCACCGTCGCGCACGACGTAGCGGTTGCCGGCCGGCCGCCATGGGTCGGCCTCGGACTGTTCGGTGAAGCCGGCCTCCCTCAACCGCCGTGCGACCTCGGCGGCGGCATGGTAACTGGACGGAGACGCGGAGACGAAGGCGGCCAGGTCATCGATGAACATGCGCCCAAGTCTGCACCCTTGCCGTGTCGAGCTTGAGTGTGGCTGAGCACACCGCAGACGGTGCACTCAGCCGCAGCCAAGCCGAGTTCGGGGACGTTTGCGCGCCCGGTGCGTGGCGGTTGGCCGAACTGTCAGTGGCGGCGGGCAAGATCAATGCCATGGAGCTGTTGGGTTGGTTCGTGGTCGGGATCGCGCTTGGCGCGGTGGTCGCCTGGCTGGTGTTGCGCGCGGGAACCGGACGGACGGATGCGGAGGGTGTCGCCGAGACCGAGCGGCTGCGCTCGGAGGCTGAGCGGGCTCGGGCCGAGACCGCGCAGGCCCGGACCGACGCCACCCGCGTGGCCCTCGAGGTGGCGGTCGCCCAGAGCGAGACAGCCGACGCGCGCACCGAGCGAGCAGAGGCCCTTGCTCTGCTCGCGGCAGCCCGTGCGCAGGCGGCTACCGCGGAGGCCGAGCGGCACGCTGCGGTGCAGCGCGCCGAGGAGATCGCTGCCGATCGCGAACAGCTGACCAACCAGTTCAAGGCGCTGTCGGCCGAGACCATCCAGCACCAGACCCGGCAGCTCAACGAGAGTGCCGACCAGCGCCAGAAGGCCACCGACCTCATGCTGACGCCGGTGAAGGAGAGCCTGCAGCGGTTCAACGACCGCCTCATCGAGGTCGAGAAGGAGCGCGTGGTGATGGCCACCGACCTGCGCAACCAGGTCGACGCCGTCCGGCTCACTGGCGACACGCTTCGCCGCGAGACGGCCGCTCTGGTCACCGCGTTGCGGAAGCCCCAGGTTCGCGGTGCGTGGGGCGAGTTGCAGCTCAAGCGCGTGGTGGAACTGGCCGGTATGGTCGAGCACTGCGATTTCGTGCTGCAGGAGACCAGCCACACCTCATCGGGGGCGACCATCCGTCCCGACCTGAAGGTGATGTTGACCGACGGACGGTTCATCTACGTCGACTCCAAGGTGCCGCTGAGCGCCTTCCTCGACGCCCACGACGCGTCCGCTGAAGCCGACCGGACGCGGCTGCTGCGGCAGTTCGCCAAGAACGTCCAGACCCACGTCGACCAGCTGTCGAAGAAGGACTACTACAAAGCCGACGGTGGCTCCACGCCCGAGTACGTGGTGCTCTTCCTGGCGAGCGAGGCGCTGGCTGCGGAGGCGTACAACCAACTGCCGTCACTGCTGGAATACGCGGCTGAGCGGGGCATCATGCTGGCCACGCCGAGCTCGCTGATCGCCACCCTCAAGACGGCGGCGTTCACCTGGAAGCAGGTCGCCCTGGCTGAATCGGCCAAGCAGGTGTTCGACCTGGGCAGGGAGCTGTACGACCGGCTCGGCATTCTCGGCAAGCACTTCGACAAGGTCGGACGCTCGCTGACCAGCGCGGTGGGCGCCTACAACGAGGCCGTCGGCTCGATCGAGGGACGCGTGTTCCCCACCGCCCGGAAGCTGCGCGAGCTGAAGGTGACCGACAAGGAGCTCCCGGTGGTCTCCGCCTCCGAGGTCGCCGTGCGCCCGCTGACCAGCATCGAACTCGTCGAGGACGCCGCCGGGGTAGCACCGATGATCGGGCGCGCCCGGGCGGAGGAGCTTTCGCTCACCCGACAGCAGCCGCCGTTGGACGAGCTGCTGGCCAATGAGGCTCCAACTTCAAGCACGGCGGAGGCCAGGACCGCCTGATCAGTGCCGCGGTGCCACAATGAGCCCGTGACGATCGATGCCCAGGCAGTGGACGCGGCCGCGCAGCGACTGGCGGCCGTGATCACTCGCACGCCGCTTCAGTTGAACGAGCGGCTCAGCGCGGCCACCGGTGCCTCCGTCTGGCTGAAGCGGGAGGACCTGCAACCCGTCCGCTCGTACAAGATTCGCGGCGCCTACAACCTGGTCGCGCAGCTGCACGAGGACGAGCGACGAGCCGGCGTGATCTGCGCGAGCGCAGGCAACCACGCCCAAGGCGTGGCGTTCGCCTGCGCTCGGCTCGGCATCCATGGGCGGATCTTCGTCCCGGCGACCACCCCCCGGCAGAAGCGCGAGCGGATCGTGGCGATCGGTGAGGGCAGCATCGATCTGGTGGTCACCGGCGACAGCTACGACGACGCCGCGGCGGCCTCCCTGGCCGAAGCCTCGCAGACCGGCGCTTCGGTCGTCCCTGCGTTCGACCATCCCCACACGATCGCCGGGCAGGGCACCGTGGCCAAGGAGATCGTCGAGCAGTTCGGCCACGCTCCCGACGTGCTTGTCGCCCCGGTCGGCGGCGGCGGCATGATCTCCGGTTGCCTGGCCTACCTCGCCGAACGACATCCCGGGACAAAAGTGATCGGTGCCGAGCCGGCCGGTGCCGCGTCCATGTCGGCAGCGTTGCGGGCCGGCAAGCCGGTGCCGCTCGACCGGATGGATACCTTCGTGGACGGAGCCGCCGTCCGCAAGGTCGGCGACCTGACCTTTGCGCACGTGCAGCGATTCGCACCCCGTCTGGTGGCAGTGCCAGAGGGCCGGATCTGCTCGGAGATGCTGGCTCTCTACCAGACCGAAGGCATCGTGACAGAACCTGCGGGAGCCCTCGCCGCGGCGGCGCTTGGCCTCTACCAGCCCGAGGTTGGCCAGAATGTAGTTGTGCTGATCTCGGGCGGCAACAACGACGTCTCTCGATACTCCGAGATCGTCGAACGCTCGCTGGTCTACGAGGGCCGCAAGCACTACTTCCTGGTGAACTTCCCGCAGGAACCCGGTGCGCTGCGGCGCTTCCTGGACGAAGTTCTGGGGCCGGATGACGACATCACGCTCTTCGAGTATGTGAAGCGCAGCAACCGCGAGACCGGCCCGGCCCTGGTGGGCATCGAGCTGGGCGACCCGGACTCGTTCGCCGACCTCCTGCTGAAGATGGACGCCAGTCCCATCACCTTCGAGGTGGTCGCCGCCGACAGCCCGTTCTATCGCTTCCTGGTCTAGGCGCCGTCGGCGGTGGTTGGGTCTCACACGAGCAGAAGGAGAGTGCCTCCGACGAGGAGAATCAGGCCGATGCTCGCCCGTCGACTCAGCCGCTCACCGAGAACCAGAGCAGAGAAGGCGACCGTGAACAGGATGCTCAGCTTGTCGATTGGCACCACGACGCTCGCCGGACCTTCCTGGAGCGCGCGGAAGAAGCACAACCAGGACGCGGCCGTGGCCAGCCCGGAGAGGACGATGAACCACAGATCGCGGCGCGACATCGCCGGCAATCCCGGAATCGCACCAGACACGCCGGCCACCAGCCAGGCCATGACCAACACGACACTCGTCCGGATCGCCGTCCCCAGGTTGGATTCGACTCCGACGATTCCCACCTTGGCGAGGATCGTCGTCAGACTCGCGAACCCCGCGGAGGCAATCGCGTAGGCCAGCCACCCGCGACCTCTGGCACCCACCACTCCAGTCAGCTGCCGGGAGACCATCAACCAGGTGCCGAAGCCAAGAACGGCAAGTCCAAGCAACCGGGTGGGCAGGCTGTCGGTCTCACCGAGGAGCAGCATGCCGAACAAGCCCGTCATTGCCACGCTGGAACGGTCGACCGGCACCACAACGTTCACGTCAGCAAGCTGTAGTGCCCGGAAGTAGCACAGCCAGGACGCGCCGGTGGTTAGGCCTGAAAGCACCAGGAACCAGATTGTGGTGGCGTCCACAGTGGCCAGCTGCCCAGCCGAACCCACCATCAGAACCATCAGCCAGGAGGCTACGAACACAACAACGGTCCGCAGCGCCGTGACCAGGTTCGAGTCGGCGTGCCGTACCCCGATCTTGGCCAGGATCGATGTCAGACCCGCGAATGCGGCTGAAGCGACGGCGAACGCGATCCACATTTCATGGCCTCCCGCCCTTACCAGCCATCAAGCTACGCCAACACCTGCCGTTGGTGTGGTCGAGCCGGAGCACTTCGTCTGGTCGGGCTTGTCGAGACCCCGCGAGGTCTCGACAAGCCCGACCAACCGAAACTCCGGATCAGGCCAGGCCACCGGCCTTCAGCCACTCGGCGGCAACGTCGGCGGCGTCCGCCTTGTCGACCACGACCTTGGTCACCAACGTTGCCAGAGTGTCGGTGTCGAGTTTGGCCGAGACCGCGTTCAGGGCAGCGGACACCTCAGGGGTCGCCTTCGCCTTGGTCAGAACCGGGATGACGTTCTGGGCTCCGAAGAAGCTCTTGGTGTCCTCCAGGGCGACGAAGTCGTTGGCCTTGATCGCCGGGTCGGTGGTGAACAGGTTGGCCGCCTGCACCTGGCCGTTCTTCAGCGCCTGAACGGTCAGCGGGCCGGCCACGTCCAGCGGCTTGAACTCCTTGAACTTCAGACCGTAGGTCTTCTCCAGGCCCGGGATGCCGGCAGCGCGTTCCTTCCACTCCGGCGGGCCACCCAGGACCAGCTCGCCGGCGACGGGCACCAGGTCGTCGATGGTCTTCAGCGAGTACTTGTCCGCAGTGGCCCTGGTGACGGTGATCGAGTCCTTGTCCTGCGCACTGGACGGTTCCAAGGCGGTCAGGTTCTCCGGCAGCGCCGCCTTCAGGGACGCCAGCGCGGCGGCCTCGTTCGAGGTGTCGGAATCCTTGTTGAGGTAGGACGCGAACGCCCCGGTGTACTCGGGGATCAGGTCGATCTCGCCCGCTTTCAGCGCGGGCACATAGGTCTCGCGCGACGCGATGTTCAGCTTCGTCGAAACCTCGACGCCCTTAGCCTTGAGCGCCCCTGCGTAGATCTCGGCGAGCAGTTCGCTTTCGGGGAAGTTCGCCGAACCGACGACGATCGCCGGCTGCGCAGCGCTCTCGGAGGCTGGCGCCGAAGTGGCCGGCGCGCTCGCCAGTGGGTTCGCCGATGCGCATGCGGCCAGGGTTATCGCCGCCAGTGCTGTCGCGAAAGTGGTGGTCAGTTTCTTCATCAGGTTGTCCTTCGTTCAGGTCTTTGGTCAGGTTGTGACAGGTATGGGTTGGAGCGATGGCCGCCGACATCGCCCGGTGGCCCTGGGCGCGCTCAGTCCAGGTGAGACCACCAGTCGTTGTACCCCGGCGAAGGCCAGATCAACCGCTACCGCGAGCACGGCCACGAGCAGGGCGCCGCCGGCCATCTCGCCGTAGTCGCGATATGCCTGGCCGTCGATGAGGAATCGGCCCAGCCCACCCACGCTCACCGAGGCCGCGATGGTGGCCGTCGCCACCACTTGGAGCGCTGCGGAGCGCAGACCACTGAACAACAGCGGCAGCGCGCAGGGTATCTCCACGTTGAAGAGCAACTGTCGCCGGCTCATCCCCATTCCCCGGGCAGCATCACGGGCGGACGGATCGACGCTCTCCACTCCGGCGTAGGCACCGGCAAGGATCGGCGGAATCGCCAGGATCACCAGGACGAAGATCGCCGGCGCGAGAAAGGCGATGTTGCCCGCGAGCAGCGGCCCGGCTACCAGGACGGCCACGAACAGCAGCCCGAGTGTGGGCACGGAACGCATCCCGTTGACCAGGTTCACCACCACGACCCGGCCCTTGCCGGTGTGCCCGATCCACAGCCCCAGCGGAATCGCCACGATCGCGGCGAGCACCAGGGTGATCGCGCTGTACAGAAGGTGTTCGCCGATCCGGGCGGGGATGCCGTCCGAGCCCTGCCAATTGGCGGGGTCGGCCAACCACTCCCAGAGAAGGTTCATGCCGCCCGCCCCGCTCGCAGCCAGGGCGTGAGCAGCCTGGTCAGCCCGTGGATCGCCAGGTCGAGCGCCACGGCGAGCAGCATGCAGGCAATGATCCCGACGATGATCGGGTCGAGGAAGTTGCGGGCGAAGCCGTCAGTGAACAGCGAGCCCAACTGGGCGATGCCGAGCAATGCGGCCACCGAGACGATCGACACGTTGCTCACCGCGGCCACCCGCAGCCCGGCCGCGATCACCGGCACGGCCAGCGGCAGTTCGACGGCGAAGAACCGGCGGACGCGGCCGATGCCCATCGCGGTCGCAGCCTGGGTGACCTCATCGGGGACGGCCGCGAGCCCGTCCGCCACCGTGCGGACGAGGAGCGCGACGGTGTAGATCGTCAGCGCGACCACGACGTTCAGCGGGTCGAGGATTCCGGTCCCCAGTACCAGCGGCATCAGGATGAACAGCGCCAGGGACGGGATCGTGTAAAGCAGCCCCGTGCCCGCGATCAGCGGCGTGCGGATCAGCCGGTAGCGCCGGGCGAGCCAGCCCAGTGGAATCGCCAATGCCAGGCCGATCACCAGCGGGATCACAGCCAGCACCGCGTGGGTGATCAGGAGCGAAGCCACCTCATCGACGTGGTCGAGGAACCACTTCATGTCGTTCCTCCATCAGTCTCGCTCGACCGATCGGCCTGGCTAGCTCCACCGGCCTCGCCCAGCCAATCGGCTGGTCGAGCCTCACTCACGACATCGGCTGGTCGAGCTTGTCGAGACCGCGGTCCACCGCCGGACGGCCCCTCGAGCTCACTCACCACATCGGCTGGTCGAGCCTGTCGAGACCCCCCGCCGCCGGACGGCACCTCGAGCTCACTCACCACATCGGCTGGTCGAGCTTGTCGAGACCGCGGTCCACCGCTGAATTGAGGCTCGGACCGCCCTTCGACAGGCTCAGGGAGCGTTTGGGTTGGCTCAGGGAGCGTTTGGGTTGGTTCAGGAATCGTTTGGGCTGGCTCGGGGAGCGTTTGGGTTGGCTCAGCGAGCGTGTGGGTTGGCTCAGGGAGGGCTACCTCGCGCTCGATCTCGGTCAGCACATCCTGGGCGCGGACGGTGCCCGCCAGGCGGCCATCCCCAGTCGCCAGGACTCCACGGCGGCTGGGCGCCGAGAGTGCCGCGTCCAGAGCCGCGCGCAGAGAGCCGCCGACCCGGGCGACGGTGCCGCCACGGTGCAGGTCGTCGCGTCCGATCGCCCCGCGCAGGAGATTGGGCTGCACCCAACCGGCCGGCGCACCGGCCTCGTCCACCACGAGCAGCCACTGCTCTTCGGCCGCCACCCGCCGCGCTTCGTCGGCGCTTGCTCCCAGCGGCACCGTGGGTTCAGGGCTGATCGGCAACCGGGGCGCGGCTTGGAACGCCAGACCCCGATAACCGCGGTCGCGTCCAAGGAAGTCGGCGACGAAGTCGTCGTTCGGATCGGACAGCAGCCGCTCGGGGGTGTCCAACTGAGCCAGCGTCCCGCCGACCCGCAGCACCGCCACCTGATCGCCCAGCTTGATCGCCTCATCGATGTCGTGGGTGACGAAGACGATGGTCTTGCCCAGTTCGCCCTGAAGCCGCAGGAACTCGTCCTGCAGCTGTTCGCGCACCACCGGGTCGACCGCGCTGAACGGCTCGTCCATCAGCATCACCGGCGGGTCGGCGGCGAGTGCCCGGGCCACCCCCACCCGCTGCTGCTGGCCCCCGGAGAGCTGGTTCGGGTAGCGCTTGGCGAGTTCGGGGGCCAGTCCCACCCGCTCGAGGAGTTCGAGCGCGACCCCCCGCGCCTTGGCCTTCGGCCAGCCGAGCAGCAGGGGCACCGTGGCGATGTTGTCGACGATCGTACGATGCGGGAACAGCCCGCCGCTCTGGATGACATAGCCGATGCCGCGGCGAAGCTCGTTGGCGTCCAGGGTCGCGGTGTCGCGTCCATCGATCGCGATCACACCGGAGGTTGGCTCGATCATCCGGTTGATCATCCGCAGCGACGTGGTCTTGCCGCAGCCGGACGGGCCGACCAGCACGGTGATCCGGCCAGTGGGGGCGGTGAGGCTCAGTCCGCCGACCGCCGTGGTTCCGCCCGGATAGACCTTCGTGACGTCAGTGAAGCTGATCATGCCTCAGCACCTCCTGGTCGTGATTCGCCACCGGTGCGCGGTACACGGGTGCTCGCATCTCCGAGAGGTTGTCGCCACGACGCTCCCTGCGCAGCGCCTCGATCACCCACTCGATGACTTCCGCGGTCACCTGGGTCCGTCCGGTCACTTCAATGATCGCGGTACGGAGTCGCTCCACGGGCCGTCCGAGCTCAGCCGGCTGGCGTTCCTGGTGCACCGAGAGCACGGACGCCGCCAGTAGCGCCTCCACCGCGAGCAGTCGCTCGACCACGTCCAGGGACGTGTCGGAGGCGCGGACGGACGGGTAGGCCATCGACGAATGGTCCTCGATGCCGTCCCCGACAGTGGTGCCGGTGAGCGAGATCGGCGCGGCCACGTGCTTGGCCTGGGCCACCAGGGCGGACGCGGTCTGAGCGAGGATCACCGGGGTCACATACCCGGTTGCGGAGGTGACCGCCTGCACCTGGTCGACCAGCGAGAGCCCCTGCCGCAATTCCCGCACCAGCAGCGCCACCCGGCGCTCGGCCATCTTCGCCACGTGCGCCAGCCCGATCCGTAGCGCGTCGAACCGGATCGCCAGGTTGGTGATCGAGAAGTTGCCGTTCGGAATGAAGACCCCGGCTTCGGCGTCGAGAAAGGGGTTGTCCGGCACGCAGTTGAGCTCGACCACAAGGATGCGCTCCAGCTCGTCCAGTTCGTCCAGCAGCGCGCCATGCACCTGCGGCACGGTGCGCAGCGACACCGCGTCCTGCAACGAAGCGGACGGACGCAGCCCGCGCGCGAGGTCGCCTTCGGCCAGCGCCGCGCGGATCCGGCGTCCGCTGGCCTGCTGACCGGGATGCGGACGGGCCGCGAGCGCTCGCGCATCGAACGGGCTGAGGTTGGCGCCGAGCGCCTCGACGGTCAGTGCGGCGACCAGGTCGGCTCCTTCGGCCAGCAGCGTGGCCCGCCGCTGGATGAGTGCGGCCGAAGCCACCGACAGCGCGTTCGACCCCACCAGGGCGAGACTGTCCTTGGCTGCGAGTTGGACGGGGGCCAGCCCGGCGGCGGCCAGCGCGACCGCTCCGGGCACGATCTCGTCCCTGCCCGGCAGCCATGCCCGTCCGGAGCCGATCAGCACCTGCCCGATCGCAGCGAGCTGGGAGAGATCGCCGGCGCCCACTGAACCCTGATCGGGGATCACCGGCACCACGTCGCGGGCGAGTAGTTCGAACAGCCCGGTGAACAGCGCCTCCGAAGCGCCGGACGCGCCGCTGGCAAGGGTGTTCAGTCGAGCCAGCAGTGCTGCGCGGCCCTCGGTGCGCGAGAGCGGATCGCCGATCGCTGCCGCGTGGCTCACCAGCACGAAGCGTTGGAAGTCGGCCATCAGTTCAGCCGGGATCTCGGAGTTCCGCAGCGGACCGAGGCCACGGTTCAGGCCGTAGGTGGGCACACCGGTGGCCAGGGCATCGTCGACGTGGGCGCGGGCGTCAGCGAGCCGCCGCAACACCGCGGCATCGAGGGCGACCGAGGCGTGCCCGATGGCGACGTCGGCGATGTCTTCGGGGGTCAGTTCGGAGCCGATACTGACCACGCGGGCGGGCTGGTTCATCCGGCCGCCGGTGGTCGGGCATGACGGCGCCGCCCAGCGTCCGAGCGCCGGCTCACTGTCGGCCGGGAAGGGCCCTACCGGTCGGCCCGGGTCGGTCTCGACAGGCTCGACCAGCCGTGCCGGGTTGGCTGAGGAATCAGCCCGCGGGGTCGGGTCGGTCTCGACAGGCTCGACCAGCCGCATCGGGTTGGCTGCGCGGTCGGCAGGGTCGGCGAACGAGTTCAACGCTCCTCCCCGACGTACGCAGCAGTACCCGGCTCAAGGGTCGAGTCGAGGTGTCGCAGAAAGTCGATGCCCATGATCTGCTCGCATTCGGCCAGGCCGACCCGGTCGATGCTCGAACTGGAGACCGGCAGCACGCCCGCCTTGGCCACCAGCAGCACCACTTCCTGGCCACCGCGGCCTGCGTCCTTGACCGCGAGGCCCTCGCCGGTGGCCTTGTCGAGGATCACGATCGTGTCCGGATAGGTGGCCACGCGGCCGCCGTCGTTGTCGACGGCCATGTACTCGTTCAGGTAGGGCACGGTGTGGTCGCCGATCCGGAAGACCCCGCGATCCCAGCCGCCGACGGTCCGCGTCCGCTTCTCGATCCGCAGTGGACCGGCGTCCACCACCTGCGCGCCGAGGCGCTGGGCGACGGCCTCGACCGCGGCGTCAACGTTTCCGGATGCGTGCGCCGCAGCGAGGTCGCGACCCAGGTCGAGGGCGAGCGAGATCGATCCGTGGGCTCCGTTGGCTTTGACCCACGCCAGTTCGACCGGGTTCCGGGCGGACGCGATGAAGCCGCCGACTCGCACGGAGATGTCCCGCAGGACGTCGTCGACGGTGTTGAGGTTGCCTCGGTTCACGCTCACGAAGTGCCCGTGCAGTTCGCGGTTGCCGCCTGCGACCACCTGGATCGACTCGTACCCGTCCCGCTCCCCCAGGCCCAACCCGCCCAGCTTGCCGGTGGGGTGAGCGCGGACATCACCGGCGGTGTCGAGCACTCTCACGCCGAGTACGGCCGATTGGATCCAGCCATTCACAGTGGTCGAGTACCCGTTCTGTGCGGTCATCACCGCGCCGATCGGCACGTCCGCAACCTTGGTGAGCTCCTGCAGGGCATGGACGTAGTCGACCGGACGGATCTCCCAGTCCTTCGCGGCGGGCGCTCCGATCGCCGAGACCGTAGCCACCCAGGTGTCGTCGGGAAGCTCATCGATCGAAGCCAGGATCGGACGCTCCAGGCTGGTCGCCAAGGAGCCCATCAGCTCGCCGTGGTGCTTCCAGCCACCCCCGCCACAAGCCAGGACGCCTCCGCCGAGCACTGCGTGCCGGGCGTCCTCGCTGGTCAGTTCTCTCATCGGTTCTCCTCGATGCTCTGGTTCGGCTGGTCGATTCTCTGGTTCGGCTGGTCGAGCTTGGCCTGCCCTGAGCCTGTCGAAGGGTCGAGACCACGCGCGGCCGACCGCTGAAGCCACGTGACTGGCGCGTCCCCGGTCTCGCCACCTGCCGCGACGCTCGCTTCAGCTTCTGGATACCCCGCGGACGCGTGCCGAAGCACCCCCAGGCCGGTGTCCGCGTCCAGTGCGCGACGGAGGCGGACGACCGTTTCCGGGCGGCCGTCGGCGACGATCGATACCCCGGCTGACTGCATCCAGCCGGAGTAGCCGCCACCGCCGGAGTGGATCGCGACCAGGTCGGCTCCGGTCGCGGCCAGCAGCAGTCCGTCCAACAGCGGGAAGTCGGTGGACCCGTCCGAACCGTCGCGCATGCCCTCGGTGCCGATCCGAGGGTGCGTCATCGCCGCGGCGTCGAGGTGGTCGCGGCTGAACAGCACCGGCGCTTCCAGGGATCCGTCGGCGACCAGTTCGTTCACCGCCACCGCGAAGGCCGAGCGTTCGCCATGGCCCAGCCAGCAGGACCGCGCCGGCAGACCCTGCGCCGGCACGTGCCGCCGGGCGAGATCGATCCACCGCGCGATTTCGGGACGCGCCGGGAAGAGCCGGGACGCAAGGTCGTCCAGCACCCGCTGATCCTGTGTCGACCCGGAGAGCGCTACCCAACGGAACGGGCCGATCCCCCGCGCAAACAGCGGACGCAGATAGGCCTCCATGAAGCCCGGAATGCGATTGACCTCGTCAGCGGCCGCTTCGCCGAGGTGCTCGACGGCCTGGACACGCAGGTTGTTGCCGTTCTCGAATACCACCGCGCCGGCGTCGGCCAGCGCCAGCATCGCCCGCACCTGAGCGGCGATGGACGCGCGCGCGTCCGCTTCGACCCCCTCGGGATCGCTCTCGCGACGCTGCCGCCATGTGTCGAGGTCGTAGCCCTGCGGCAGGTAGCCGTAGCGGGCGTCGTGGGCGGCGGTCTGGTCGGTGACGATGTCAGGGACGACCCCGCGACCGGCTATCTCAGCGAAGACATCGGCCGCGTTGGCGATCAGAGCGACGGCGGTCGCGGTCCCGCTCCGGGCTGCGGCGCTGATCGCGCCCAGGGCGGCGTCGGTATCGGAAGTGACCACATCGAGCGCGCCGGTGGCGGCCAGCCGGTCGGCCTTCGCCTCGTCCACCTCCACGGTCAGCGAGCTCAGGCCGAGCATTCGGGCGCTGATCGGCTGGGCCGATCCCATGCCGCCGAGTCCAGCGGTGAGCACCCAGCGTCCGTCGAGCGCCGTGCCCTCCGAGCTCGGGGCGGCGCCGAAGTGCGTCCGCGCGATCGCGCCGAACAGTTCGTAGGTACCTTGCAGCACGCCTTGACGTCCGATGTACTGCCAGGCCGCGGCGGTGAGCCCGCCCCACATGGTCTGCCCGGCGTCCGCGCGGGCGTAGAAGCGCTCGGCGTCCGACCAACGACCGACGGTGTTGTTGACCGCCGAGAGCACCAGGGGAGCTTGGGTTCCGGTTTCGATGATCCCGACCGCGGCGCCGGAGGCGAGGACGAGGGTCTGGCGCTCGTCGAGTTCGAGCAGTGCGTGCACGATGGCGTGGGCGTCCGGCCAGGAGCGGGCGGCCTTGCCGAGCGCGGCGTAGACGATCAGTTCGTCGGGGTTCTCGCCGACTTCGAGGACATTCTCGAACATGCGCAGCAGGGCCTCCGCACGCCAACTGCGGGCGCGCAGCTGGTTGCCGCGTTGAGCGAGGTAGGTGGTGCCCGGGCCGGCGAGAATAGCCGAGCGAACGGGTGCTCCGGGGTTGGAAACGGTGACCTCCGGTGGCTGTTGCCGCTGCTCGTGCAGGAGGATCCTGGTCCGGTCCTGATCAGCGGCGATGGACGATTCAAGGGCTCGACCCCGGCGGGTCGGCGTGAGCGCAGTGGCGGTGTGGTTACTTCAGCAACACACGGAACAGCGGGCGCCACAACAACACACTGCTCCGCAACACATGCGGCGACAACAGTTGTCGTGCACAGCCCACCCCCCTAGTTGAATCGTCAATCGGCGTACCGGGAGCCTAGCACGGCACTACTGCGCTCTCTTCGTAGACGAGCCCGGGCGAAGGACCCCGACCCGACCCAGAAGCAACCCCCGAGAGTGAACCGCCACCACCGTTCCAGCACAGCGTCCGCGAGAAACAAGCAGCCACCGGTCCCTGAGGAGCGTCCGTGAGAAACAAGCAGCCACCCTCCTACCGGTCCCTGAGGAGCGTCAGTGAGGACCTAACCCACCCTCCAATCGGTCCCTGAGGAGGTCGCTCTGCGACCGTCACGAAGGGCCCTCGCCACCCTCCTA
>DAORUI010000002.1:0-18249 GCA_035433085.1 Propionicimonas sp.
ACGAGCGAGCGCGTCACGACGCGCCGCCCTGAGGAGCTCCGTGAGGTACGAGCGGAGCGTCTCGAAGGGGGCGCCCGCACCTTCGCCGGTAGGCTCACTCGGGTGTCGAATATCTTCGATGACCCGGAAGTCAAGGCCGCCATGGCGGCGGCTGGATTGGTCCAGCCCATGCCACCCGGAGTCCGTGATCTCGCGACCTCGCCGGGCCACCAGAGATCGGCGTCCGGACGCAAGGCTAAACGCGGTGGGCGCGAAGCCGGGCACCCAGGGCGGCGAGGAATGGCGCAGGCCGATCGCGTGCTGGTTCGCGAGTTCGACAGCTGGCTGCGGGGGCAGGCGACCATAGCGGCGCCAACTCCGGGTGAGGAGTCAGCTCTGTTCGGGGAATTGCTCAAGGTCGCCGCGTCGCAGCGGATGGACCTGCGCAGCCCTATCGGTGTGGTGGCGTTGGTGGAGCTGTTCGGTGATCTCGACGAATCCGAGCAGGACGGTGCGACCGGCGCCGCGATCGCGACGTTGCACGACTACGTCCACTTCCGCATGGAGACCGAAGTCGATCCGGCGGGCTGGGAGGATGCGCACGACCTGGTCGAAGAAGCCGCCGAGGATCTCCTGAACGACTCTCTGCCAGGCGCCGAGATTCTTGCCGCGGCGGCTGCCGAGGCCGATTTGATTGATCCAGCCGAGCGCCGGGCGGCCTTCGCGGCCACCCGAGTTGTCGCAGCTGTCAACGAATTGCTGAAGTGGATCGGCGTGGGACGCAAGGTAGCCCCGTCCGGCGGCGCGCGTCGCGCAGATATCGCCGCGGTCGCCAAGCTCCTCGGGATTTCCGCCGTCGGCGTGGCCAAGCTGCCGCAGTTCGCCCCTGATTCCCTGCCCCTGATCGCTGTGGATGAGGCGCATGCGCAACCGGGCACGCTCCACGTCCGCTCAATGCTGGAACTCCCACTGCTGTCGGCTTGGTGGGAAGCGCTGAGCGCCGTCGAGATCATCGAATTGGGTACCTATCGTGTGACACCCGGCCCGGCCGCCCAGCAATGGACGGCCGAGCCGCTGCCGCCGCTGGACGCAGCCGAGATGGTCATCGCCCTGACGGTGGCGCAGTTCGTCCATCGAGACCTGACCGCCAGCACGGCCCACTTCGGGGCGGAAGCCGGGCTGATCGCGCTCAGCCAACTGATCGATGCCCTCAGCCCGGAAGAGTCCGAACCCCAAGAAGAACTGAGCGAGTGGGAGATGACCCTAGACCGGCGGGTGCGGCGCGATCTGGCACCGCTCGAACGGGTGGGCGTGCTGACGGTGAACGATCGCGGCCAGCATGTGGTCCCGCTCGCGCTTCGCGGTGCGGTTTCCGGTGGGCTGGCCGGCGCGATGACGCTCCTGCTCGACGGAGACGAGCCGGATTGACCTTCGCGGCAACCCACGACCTGCTACCGGACGGTTGGGCAGCGCAATCTCACACCGAACTGGGCTCTCGCTTCGTCACCGGCGGCGTTCAGGTGCCAGGCGTCTCCTTCGCTGGCAGCGGACGGTTGTCCGTGGCCGGCCTGTCGCCGACGTGCTTGGCCAGCTGAAGCCAGAGCGCGAAAGTGACGGCTCCGGCGACGAGCATCATCAAGCCCATGCCGGTGCCGTCGAAGACTCCGTTCAGGTAGAGCGGCATCGTCCCGAAGAGCGCGAGGTGGTAGAGGAGGCCGATTCCGATGTAGCCCCACAAAGTGGAGCGGCGCAGACCGGCGGCCTGCTTGCCGGTGAGTCCGACGAAGGCCCACACGACCAGCGGGAGGAACTTACGGCGAGATCCTGTCCCAGCCGCGCATCTGGCGCGAGCTCGCCGAGATCCTGGACGCAGGCGCCGAGGCCAATGCAGCCTTCCTCGCCCCGCTGCTGGCTCGTGCGAACATGCGCATCGTGCTGACCGGCGCCGGCACGTCCGCCTTCGTCGGCGAAATCGCCGCCCCCGCACTGGCCCGTTCCACCGGACGCCGGGTCGAGCAGGTGCCGACCACGGACATCGTGTCCAATCCGCGCGAGGCGTTCGCGAACGACGTGCCCACGCTACTGGTCTCCTTCGCCCGCTCGGGGAACTCGCCGGAGTCGGTGGCCGCCGCCGATCTCGCCGACCAGGTGCTGGGCGAGTGCCACCACCTCGTCCTGACCTGCGCCGCGGACGGCGCCCTGGCCCAGGCGCGCACCGGGCGCCCGGGCTCGCACGTGGTGCTGATGCCGGCCGACTCCAATGACACCGGCTTCGCAATGACCAGCTCGTTCACCTCGATGCTGTTGTCCTGCCTGGTGCTGCTGGGCGGGGAGTCCCCGGCGATCATCGAGCGGCTGGCCACCACCGCGGACGCGGTGCTCGCCGCACATCTTGACGATGTGGCCGCGCTGGCCGCGAAGGACCCGGCACGCCGGGTCTACCTGGGTTCGGGACCGCTGCGCGGCTTGGCTCACGAGGCCGGCCTGAAGTTCCTCGAGCTCACCGCGGGTGAGCGGGTGTCCTTCTTCGAGTCGGCGCTGGGCTTCCGGCACGGCCCGAAGGCGGTCGTCCACGAGAACACCCAGGTGATGGTGTTCGTCTCCTCCGATCCCTACACCCGCAAGTACGATCTCGACATCATCGCCGAGTTGCGCGTTGGGATCGGTGCGGACAACGTCCTGGTGCTGGCTTCCAGCCCGGTGGATGTGGCCGGCGCCTGGGTGTTGCCGGGTCTGGACGGGGTCGCGGATGCCTTCGCCGCGGCCGTGCACATCATCGTCCCGCAGCTGCTCGGGGTGTACACCTCGGCCGCCCTGGGCAAGCACGTCGACAACCCGTTCCCTTCCGGCGACGTCAATCGCGTGGTTCAGGGTGTGATCATCCACGAGCTGTGAGCTCGTGGGGTGTGACTTCGCGGGAGACTACGCTGTCGGCACGCTGAGCTGAGTCGCTCACCACGATTCACCGGTTCGGCTGGCCCCAGTGGTTCGTTGGACTTGGCCATTGTTCGCCGGTTCGCCGGTTCGCCGGGCCGTCTGGCGTTCGCCGGCTCGGCGGGCGGTTCGCCGGTTCGCCGGCTCGGCTGGTCGAGCTTGTCGAGACCACGCTTGGTGGGTGCATCGAGGCACGGAAGAGAGGACCGCACATGTTGGTGTCGTTGCGTGAGGTGGCTGGCGCCGCACAGTCGGCCGGGGTCGGCCTGGGCGCGTTCAACGTGATCCACCTGGAACACGCCACGGCGTTCGTCCGCGCCGCGGAGAGCGCCGGCCGACCGGTCGTGCTGCAGGTCAGCGAGAACGCAGTGCGCTATCACGGAGCGCTGGAGCCGATCGGCGTGGCGACGCTCGCAGTGGCGCGTGCCGCCGCGGTACCGGTCGTGGTGCACCTCGACCATGCCGAGGATCTTGCGTTGATCGAGCAGGCGGTGGGGCTCGGCTTCACGTCCGTCATGTACGACGGCTCCACCCTCCCCGATGCCGAGAACCGGCGGACGACCGCCGAAGTGGTGGCACGATGCCACGCCTCAGGGGTGGATGTCGAAGCCGAGTTGGGTGAGGTGGGCGGCAAGAACGGCGTCCACGACCCGTCAGCGCGCACCTCGCCGTCGGACGCGGCGGCCTTCGTCGCCGACACCGGTGTGGACCTGCTGGCGGTGGCCGTCGGCTCTTCGCACGCGATGACCACCCGCGACGCGCGCCTCGACGAGGACCTGATCCGCGCGATCCGCGCCGCCGTGCCGGTGCCGCTGGTGCTGCACGGATCTTCTGGGGTGTCGGACGCAGGTATGCAGGGCGCGATCGCCGCCGGCATCACCAAGGTCAACGTCTCCACCCACCTGAACCAGGTCTTCACCGGAAGCGTCCGCCACACCCTGGCCGAGAATCCCGCCCTGGTCGACTCGCGCAAATGGATGGCACCCGCGCGTTCCGCCGTCGAGGCCGAGGTGCTGCGCCTCCTGGAGCTCTACGGCGGCCCGATGCCTCGCTGACCACTGATCCTGAGCAGCTATCTGAGGGACCGAGCGCCATCTCCCACGTTCCCTAGTAGGAGGTCTCGTCCGTGAGGGGCGAGCACGACCCCTCCAATCGTTCCCTGAGGAGCCGCCCGTGAGGGACGAGCGCCCAATCTCCCAACGGTCCCTGAGGAGCCGGCCGTGAGGGACGAGCGGGCGGCGTCACGAAGGGTCGCGCCCTGCCTCGGGTAGCGGGTGGCGGACGCCTTCGTGACGGCTTGTTCGTTCCTCACAAGCCTCCTCAGGGAGCGTTTCCGTGGCAACGCGTGCCGCGATTCGGCCCCTGGCGCGGTCGTTGAGCGTTGCGCCCGGTCGGCTGCGGGCCTTGCGGGTCCAGATCGCGGCACGGGGTGCGGGCGGCGGCAAGAAGGATCGCGCCCTGCCTCGGGTAGCGGGTGGCGGACGCCCTTCGTGACGGCTTGTTCGTTCCTCACAAGCCTCCTCAGGGAGCGTTCCGTGGCAACGTGTGCCGCGATTCGGCCCCTGCCGCGGTCGTTGAGCGCTGCGCCCGGTCGGCTGCGAGCCTTGCGGGTCCAGATCGCGGCACGGGGTGCAGGCAGGTGGGTTTGGCTCGGTGGCGTCTGGGGGCCGGTCCGGCGACACGCGGAGGGCTCAGGCCGGGCCGGTCTCTCCGGCGCGACGGCGAAGGGCGTCCTGAAGCGCTTGGAGTGCCTCGACTGCGCCCGCGAGCGCGGCACGTTGGGTCGGATCGAGGTCTTCCAGAGCGTCGTCCACCGGTGCCGCCCACGCAGCCGAGATGGCCTCGTGTTCGGCGATGCCAAGGTCGGTCGCCACGACCCGAACCACTCGGCGATCCGTTTCGCTCGACTCGCGCGTGACCAACTCACGCTGGACCAGCGCACGGACGGCGGCGCTCGCGTTCGGCTGAAGCAGGCCGAGTGCCTGGGCGAGTTCGCCGACCGTCGACCCAGGAAACTCGACCACCTGCTTCAGCAGCGCCACCTCGGTCGTGCGGGACGGACCGAGGCCGACCCGGTCGGGCGCCTTGCGATGGATCGTCCACGCCACTTCGCGAAGCGCGGACGCGACCTTCGAGTCGCGCTCCTCGGAACGGTTCGGCGTTCGGCTGGTCGAGCTTGTCGGGACCACGCTGGGGTCTTCGGTTCGGCTGGTCGAGCTTGTCGAGACCCCGCTGCGTGGATGGGCGGAGCGCTCGGGAGGCGATGCGGGTTGGTTCATGGCGGCACCACGCTAGCGCGGGCCGTGGCCGGCCGACTTCAAAGAGAACTCGGCCGGCCGCCGTGCCGCTAGCAACTGGGACTCAGAGCGGCTCGGCAAGCACGCGCAGGGCGTGATCGGTGGCGGCGACGTTGTCGAAGCCCTCCAGCTGGCCGGTCTCCCACTTCCCGATGTTCAGCGAGGTCTCGACCACCAGCTTGCAGCGCTCGAACCGACGCTCGACGTATTCGGCGAAAGCGCCCTCCAGGTCGGGGTGCTTGGCCAGGCATTCGGCCAGCACGATCCCGTCCTCGATGGCCTGGGCGGCACCCTGACCCAGATGCGGGGTGATCGCGTGTACCGAGTCGCCGATCAGCACCACCCGTCCCTGATGCCACGGGGCCGATGCGATCAGCGTCTCCTCGGGACGCAGCACGATCGAGTCCGGGTTGTCGAGGTATTCCTCGCGCACCTTCGCCGTCCGTCCGCCGAACGGGGCGAGGTGCCCGCGCAGGGTCTCGGCCAGCTGGTCGTCGGACGGGCGCTGGTCGCGCTCGACCAGTGCGTTGTAGAAGAAGTACGCCAGTTCCTTGCCGATTGGGACGAAGCCGGCCATGCCTTTGGGACCGGGCTGCAGCATGATCCGGTCGATGCCATCCCTGGGGATGTTCACCCGGTAGGCCGACTGGCCGGTGTAGAGCGGCTTCAGGTCGCCCGCCAGGACGTGCTTGCGCACCCTTGAGCCGACGCCGTCGGCGCCGACGACAACGTCCGCGTGCAGCGTCCGGCCGTCCGAGAGGGTGACGTCGACGCCGTCGTCGGTCTGGACCAGGCTCTCGAAGGCCGAGTCGTACTGGATGGTCACGCCGAGGCCGAGCGCGCGCGTCGTCAGGATCTCGTGCAGCGCCGGACGGGTGACCCCGTTCATCGGCGGGTAACCCTCGATCTCGCCGCCGGGGATGTCGGCCAGGAAGTTGCCGTCGATGTCGTAGGCGCTACCCCAGACCTTGGCCTGGAAGCCCACCTCGAGGCAGCGCTGGTAGCAGCCGATCATGTCCAGGGCTCGCAGGGCGTTGGCCGGCTGGATGATCCCGACGCCGAAGACGGAGGAATGGAGATCGGGATAACGCTCGACCACATGGACGTCGAAGCCGACCTGACGCAGGGCGATGGCCGTGGCCAGACCGCCGATGCCGCCACCGACGACGAGAATGTTAGCTTGCTCCATCTGTGCACCACCTACTCTTCGAGAGACCGTGGAGCAAACGTATATGATTTGTGAAAATATATATAGAGACGTATGGAACGGGAGTAGATCTACGTAGTGCCGATGGATCTCGACAAGCTCGATCAGCCGGGATTGGGGTGAGGGTCAGCCGGGATGGCCCGTCCCGGCGTAGTGGGAAGCGGAAGCAAAGATGTTGAGCCCCAGCGCCCGGGAAAGGTAGGCGGTGGCGATCTGACCGCGGACGCTGTTGCCGGCCGGGTCGAGCAGGGGCGCGTAGCTGCCGATCCCGACCTTGCCGGGCGCGACCGCGACCAGGCCACCGGCCACTCCGGACTTGCCGGGCAGCCCGATCTCGAACAGCCATTCGCCGGAACGCTCGTAGAGACCGGCGGACGCGAGCACGGCCAACGTGTCGCGGGCCACGTCAGCTGCCACCACGCGGTCACCGGTGAGTGGGTTCACCCCGCCATCGGCGAGGGTGGCGCCCATGATCGCGAGGTCGCGGGCATCCACCCGCAGGGCGCACTGCCGGGTGTAGATGTCGACCGTCTCGGCCGGGTCGCGCTGGATCCGTCCGTAGCTCTGCAGGAGTTGGGCGATCGCGCGATTGCGGTGGTTGGTCTCGGCCTCACAGCGGTAGACCTCCTCGTCCACCTTGAGCGGCCGTCCGGCGAAGCGGGACAGCCCGTCCTGGAGGAGTTGCCACTGGTCCGCTGCGGTGGCGCCCGGCAGCAGCGCGGTGGTGGCCAGCGCGCCGGCGTTGACCATCGGATTCATCGGATGGCCGTCGTTCAGCTCGATCGCTACGACGGAGTTGAACGGCAGCCCGGTGTTGTTGACGCCGACGACGTCGAAGGCCTGGTGGTGGCCGAGCGCGTCGCACAACAGCGCGTAGACGAATGCCTTCGAGATCGACTGGATCGAGAACTCGATCCGCGTCTGGCCGATCTCGTGCAGTTGGCCGGCCACGTCGGCGATGCAGACGCCGAACGCCTCCGGATCGGCGGTCGCCAGGATCGGGATGTAGTCGGCGACAACGCCTTCATGGTGGCCGAGGGCGCGCTCGTGGGCGCGTCCGAGCAGTTCGTCGAGCTCTCCGGACGGCGGCAGGGAGCCGGTGCCGGCTATTTGGACGACATCGTCGGTGTCGAGTTCCATGCCGGTCTCCTCCGCTGCTGGGGCGGTTCGATCCTAAGGTCGTGGCCTCAGGGGCGACGCCCGATCGCCGATTCGTGACCAAAGGTTGACGGGGCGCAGCCAAGGGGGGATCGTCGAGGTATGAGCGAGAGCGTGCCTGGTGGGGCCGCACGCGCCCGCATTCTCGTGGGCGTGGACGGCTCGGCGGACGGACTACGGGCCGTCCGGTATGCGATGGGTGAGGCGCTGGTCAGCGACTGCGACCTCTGGATCGTGAACGTGGTCGACGACGAGGCGATGGTGAGCGGTCTTTGGGACCTGCTGGCCACCGCGGACGTGCTGCGGCAGGCCGGGGCGGACAAGGTGGGTCAGGCCCTGGACGTGCTGGCCAACGACGGCTTCCCGCTGGATCGGGTGAAGTCCGAGGTGCTGGTCGGCCGTCCGGGAGACGTCCTGGCCGAACTGAGTCGGCAGGCGCGCCTGCTGGTGGTCGGACGCCGTTCGATCAGCGGCCTGGAACGGATGTTCGTAGGCTCGACGAGCGTCTCGGTGGTCAGCCGGGCCGCCTGCCCGGTGATCGTGATCTCGGCTGCGGCCACCCCGCACCGAACCGGAGAGATGCGGACGGTGGCCCTGGCGGTCAGTACCTGGCCGCTGCAGCCCGCGGTGCTGGAGTGGGCGACGCGAGAGGCAGGGCTGCGCAAAGCGAGGCTGCGGGTGGTCCACGTGGTACCCGAGACTCTGGGCGTTGAGGGCGCGGGCTTCGTTGCTGCGGCGAGTCGAGAGTTGGAGAACCAGATCGCACCGCTGCGGGAGGCGCACCCGGAGGCCGCGATCGAGGTCGAGACCCTGCTTGGGACACCGGTCGAGGCGTTGGTGGAGGTGAGCAGATCGGTCGACCTGCTGATTCTTGGCCTGAACCGCCGCAGCGCCGGCCTCGGTGGTTCCGTGCGGGGTGTGATCGCCCACGCGCACTGCCCGGTCGGGATCACCCCGGTGGTGCCCGGGTAACCGGCAGGATCGCGCCGCCCCGGCCGCCAGCCCCAGCCCGCCCCAGCCCCGGGCCGGCCCCAGCCCCGTTCTGCATCCGTCCGAGGGCCTCCCCTCATCGCCGAGAGCCCGCGTTTGCGTCGCTGGCCCGTACGAGCGTGCAGGCCCTCGACCGAAACGGTGGCCGTCGGCGCGGAAGGGAGGCCCTCGATTCTGGATGCTGAGAGCTGAGATCGGCGTCCAGGCAGCGATCGACCGAGCATTGAGTACCTGATCGGGGTTGCGTACGGTGCTGGTGGGTAAGCCGATTGCGGAACGATGCTCAGCCGTGCGGGTTGGGTTGGTCTCGACAAGCCGGGCCGGGCTGGGGCTCAGGAGGAGGACACGTGGGGTTTCCGGGTAGGCGCGTACCGACGAGCACGTATCGGCTGCAGATCACCGAGGACTTCGATCTGGTGGCGGCCGCGCGCACGCTTGCCTACCTGCACGAACTCGGGGTCGACTGGGTCTACCTGTCCCCGCTGCTCGCGTCCGAGTCGGGCAGCGAGCACGGCTACGACGTTTCGGATCACCGGGCCATCGATCCCTCGCGAGGGCGGTCGTCGGGTCTGGCCGCGCTTGCCAGTGAGGCGAAGCGGCTGGGCATGGGCGTGTTGGTCGACATCGTCCCCAACCACGTGGGCGTCGCGAGGCCGTGGGAGAACGAGTGGTGGTGGCAGGTGCTCACCCACGGCCAGGCGTCCCCCTACGCGAGCGCGTTCGACATCGACTGGGACGCGGGCGGCGGACGGCTGCGCATTCCGGTGGTGGCCGACGAGGACCTCCTCGACCCACCTTCGGCGGGCACCGGCGGGTCCGGCCGGATCGACCACCTGCAGGTGCTCGGCGGCGAGCTGCACTACCGTGACCAGCGCTTCCCGCTGGCACCGGACACCGCGCACGGTGCGCACGAGGACCCGAACGCCGTCCATGCCCGCCAGCACTACGAACTGGTCAGCTGGCGCGAGGCCGATCGCACCCTCAACTACCGCCGGTTCTTCGCCGTGAACACCCTGGTGGCGATCCGGGTGGAGGACACCGAGTGGTTCGAGCGCTCGCACGCCGAGATCCGGCGCTGGTTCGACGAGGACCTCGTGGACGGACTGCGCGTCGACCATCCGGACGGCCTGCGCGACCCGGGCAAGTACCTCGACGACCTGGCCCGGCTCACCGGCGGCGGCTACGTACTGGTGGAGAAGATTCTCGGCCTCGACGAGGGCGGCGACGGTGAGGGCGTCCGCCTGGAGGAACTGCCTACGAACTGGGCCACCGCAGGCACGACCGGCTACGACGCGATGGCCATCATCGACCGGGTGCTGGTCGACCCCGCCGGCGAGGCGCCGCTAACCCAGCTCGAGAACAAGCTGCGCGGCCGCGAGGTCGACTGGCCCGCGCTGGTACACGACGGCAAGCTGGCCGTGGCCGCAGGCATGCTGAACTCCGAAGTGCGCCGGATCGCCCGCGAGGTACTGGCGGCCGTCGACCCGTCCGGATGGCAGCCCGACCTCGAAGCCCTGTCGGAGGCGATCGCCGAACTGCTCGCTGACTTCGAGGTCTACCGTTCCTACCTGCCCGAGGGCCGCGAGCACCTTGAGCGGGCGTTCGAGTACGCCCGGACGCACCGGCCCGACCTTGGACCGGTGTTCGCGCTGCTTCACCCAGTGCTGACCGACGGGGCGTCCGCGCCCGCGCAGCGGTTCCAGCAGACCTCAGGCATGGTGATGGCCAAGGGCGTCGAGGACGGCGCGTTCTACCGTTGGGCGCGGTTGACTTCGCTCAACGAAGTGGGCGGCGACCCGGGAGTCTTCGCGGTCTCGGCTGCCGACTTCCACACGCTGATGGCGCAGCGGCAGACGCAGTGGCCGTACGCGATGACCGCGGGCACCACCCATGACACCAAGCGCGGCGAGGACGTCCGCGCGCGGATCAGCGTGCTGGCCGAGGTGCCCCGACTCTGGACGGACGCCCTCGAGCGGCTGCTCGAACTCGTGCCATTGCCCGACCCAGGTTTCGCCAACCTGCTCTGGCAGGCGATCGTCGGGGTCTGGCCCGCCGAGCGCGATCGGCTCGCCGGCTACGCCGAGAAGGCGATGCGCGAGGCCGGCGACCGCACGTCCTGGACCAAGCCGGACGCCGAGTACGAGGCCGCCGTCCTGGCGGCGGTCGATGCAGCGAACGACTCCGCCGAGGTGCGCACGGTGCTGCAGGGCGTGGTGGATGCGATCGCGCCGCACGGCTGGAGCAACGCGCTGGCCGCCAAGCTGCTCGACCTGACCGTGCCCGGCGTGCCCGACCTGTACCAGGGCAGCGAGTTGTGGGAGCTGAGCCTGGTCGACCCCGACAACCGGCGTCCGGTGGACTTCGCTGCTCGGGCTTCCCTCCTCGCGAAGGTGCGGACGGGAGCGCGTCCGCCGCTGCCGTCCGGGCTCGACGACGGTGCGGCGAAGCTGCTGCTGTGCCACCAGGCGCTCACCCTGCGCAGGGACCGTCCCGAACTGTTCGCCGGCTACTCGCCGCTGGTGGCGGACGGTCCGGCGGCCGACCACCTGCTGGCTTTCGACCGGGGCGGGGCGATCAGCGTGGCCACGCGGCTGCCCGTCGGCTTGGCGGCGAACGGCGGGTGGCGCGACACGGCACTCCCGCTGCCCGAGGGACGCTGGCGAGACCTGATCTCGGGTCGGGCGATGGCCCGCGACGAGCACGGCGTCGTCCGGGTCGCCGAACTGCTCGACCAGTATCCGGTGGCGCTGCTGGTGCACGACGAGCACCGTCCGGGGGCTCGGGGACGCTTCGAGGTCTGGGCACCGGCGGCGGAGCGCGTCCGGCTGGTCGCGGGGGACCGCGTGGTCGCGATGGCGCAGGGCACGGACGGCTGGTGGAGGCCGGCCGAACCCGAGCCGTTGGGGCGAATCGACTACGGCTTCCTGGTCGACGACCGCTCCGAGCCGCTGCCCGATCCGCGCAGCCGCTGGCAGCCGCACGGCGTGCACGGGCTGTCGCGCACGTTCGAGCCGTCCGAGTTCAGCTGGCACGATGCCGGCTGGACCGGACGGCAGCTCGCCGGTGGGCTGATCTACGAACTGCACGTCGGGACGTTCACGCCCGAAGGCACGCTCGAGGCGGCGATCAGCCGGCTGCCGCAGCTGGTGGAACTGGGCGTTGACTTCGTCGAACTCATGCCGGTGAACGCGTTCAACGGCGAGCACGGCTGGGGCTACGACGGGGTGGCGTGGTTCGCCGTCCACGAGCCCTACGGCGGGCCGGACGCGTACCGCCGGTTCGTGGACGCGGCGCACGCGCTCGGCCTCGCGGTGATCCAGGACGTGGTCTACAACCACCTCGGGCCGTCCGGGAACTACCTGCCGGTCTACGGCCCTTACCTCTCGGCGCAGGAGTCCTCGTGGGGGACGGTGCTGAACCTGGACGGTGAGGGCTCGGGCGAGGTGCGTCGCTACATCACCGACAACGTGCGGTTCTGGTTCACCGATATGCATGTTGACGGCCTGCGGCTCGACGCGGTGCACGCACTGGTCGACGAGTCCGCGGTGCACCTGCTGGAAGAGATCGCGGTGGTGACTGCGAGCGCGTCCGCGCAGCTGCGGCGTCCGCTGACCCTGATCGCCGAGAGTGAGGGCAACGACCCGCGCCTGGTTCGGCCTCGGGAGGCGGGCGGGCACGGCATCGACGCCCAGTGGAACGACGATTTCCACCACGCGCTGCACACGGCGCTGACCGGCGAGACCGACGGCTACTACGCGACCTTCGGGTCGCTCGGCTCGCTGGCGGCGGCGTGCGAGCGAGGCTTCTTCCGGGAATCGGTCGACGGTACGGCATTGGACGTCGAGACGATGCCCGGGTGGCGTCTGGTCGCGAACTACTCGAATCATGACCAGATCGGGAACCGGGCCACGGGCGACCGGTTGGCCCACTCGTTGGACGACGACCAATTGGCGAGTGCGGCGCTGCTGACCCTGACCACGTCGGCGACCCCGATGCTGTTCCAGGGCGAGGAGTGGGGTGCGTCCACGCCGTTCCCGTACTTCTCCAGCCACCCAGAACCAGAACTGGCGGAGGCCATTCGCGAGGGCCGCCTGACCGAGTTCGCCCCCATGTCGTGGGATCCGGAGACGGTCGTCGACCCCCAGGACGCGGCCACTTTCGCGTCGGCGAAACTCGACTGGGACGAGGCGCGGACGGGACGGCACGCGGTCATCCTCGGAGTGCACCGCGAACTGGTTTCCCTGCGCCGGGAACTGCCCGAACTCAGCGACCCGGCTATGACCTCGACGACCTGCACCTGGGACGACACCGAACGCTGGTTCCTGATGCGCCGGGGCGGGATCGCCGTGGCGGTGAACTTCAGCGATGCCGAGGTGCGGGTGGAGCTGGGGCGACGCCACCAACTCCGCTGGACCACCCCCGCGGGCGCCTACCTTGACGCTGGGTCCGTGGTCCTGCCACCCCACGCCGCAGCGGTGCTACTCCCCGTGGAGTGAACGCATCCCCGTTCGGTTGGTCGAGTCCCGATCGGTTGGTCGAGCTTGTCGAGACCTTCTTGCGGTGCCGTTCGGTTGGTCGAGTTGCTGTGCTTTCGGCTGGTCGAGCTTGTCGAGACCTTCTCGCCGTGCCGTTCGGTTGGTCGAGCTTGTCGAGACCTCCTCAGATTCAGGCGTAGCCGGCCCTCACGAAGGTCCGCGGCCTGCTTCGAATCTGCGCAGAGAGCGAAAGACCCGGCCGGACGCCTCGCGTCCGGCCGGGTCGGGTTCGCCCATCGCAAGGACGAGTTCGGGGTGCGCTCAGCGCTGGGACAGGTCGTCCGGGGGCGCGGAGTCGGGGGAGCCGAGGCCGTGGGCCAGAGGGTCGGGCTCGACACCGGCCGCTGCGGGATCGTGCAGCGCGCCACCCTCGCCGAGGCCATGCTCGGGATTCGACCCCAGCCGGCGGCCATCGTCAGCGTCGTCGTCAGGGAGGTCCTGGTCGCCCAGGCCGTGGGCGAGCGGGTCGGGCTCCTCGTACTGGCGACGGGGCGCTGGGTTCGTCTCGTCCTGGGTGTTGGGTGCGCCCAAGGCGTAGTCGTTGACACTGTCGGACATCTGTCCTCCTCTTCATTCGCTGTCCCTGACCACCTACCCGTCGTGGCGGGCGTCCAAACGAGGGCGGACGGCTTACCCAGCCCGACAACACCCGGACACGCCAACAGCAAGAGCTGACCAGGGACCAGGATGGGCTGCCACCCAAGAGGCGAGCGTCTGGGTTTAGGGTTCTGCGGTGACCCGTCCGCTGTTCCATCTCACGCCCGAGCGTGGCTTCCTCGGCGATCCCAACGGTGTCATCCACCTCGATGGTCGCCACCACCTCTACTACCAATGGAACCCGGTTGCCGCAGCGTTCGGACGGATGCACTGGGGCCACGCGGTCAGCACCGACCTGCTCAGGTGGCAGCACCGCCCGGCAGCCCTGACACCTGGCTCGGTCGATCAACAGGATGCAGCGGGCTGCTGGAGCGGCGGTGCGGCCCGAGCCGTCGACGGCACCACCGACTTCTTCTACACCGCGGTGGCGGACGGCGACCACGCCGCGCAGCGCCCGCGCCTCGCCCGGCCCACCGACGCCAGCCTGGACGTGCTCCGTCCGGAAGCCGTGCTGGCCACGCCACCCGAACAGCGCATCCACGACTTCCGGGATCCGTTCGTCTGGTGGGACGGCGCGTCCCGGCGCATGATCCTCGCCGCGGTGTTGCCCGGCACCGGACCTGCCCTGCTCACCTACACCGAGACAGCGCTCGGCTGGGACTTCGACGCTGTGCTCGGCCATGACGTGCTCGGCGCCGTGCCTGGGCGATTGTGGGAATGTCCGTCCGTCGTCGAACTGGACGGGCGCTGGGTGCTGATGCTCTCCGTGGTCGAGGGCGAGGGGGCGGACGAGTCGTTCTCGGCGTGGGCGGTCACCCTCGATCAGGCCCCGGGACCGCGGGCGCGTCCGCTCTGGGTCGGACGGTTGGACGCCGGCGACCGCTACTACGCCGCGCTGCCCTGGCAGCACGGCGACGGGAGGTGGCTGCACGTCGGCTGGCTGCGCACCCAGGACGACCCCGCATCCGGCGATCTCGACTGGACGGGTGCGATGAGCCTGCCACGCGAGTTGGCCCTTGTCGGCGACCGGGTGCTGCTGCGTCCGGCCGCCGAGGTGAACGCCCTGGTCAGAACCCCATTGCTGGCGGTCGCAGAGGGTGATCCCGGCGCAGGCCGGGAGCTCGAAGACCGGCGTCTAGACCTTGACGGCGAGTCGGCGCTGGAGATCGTCCTGGAGACCGCATCAAGCGGTGGACTGCTCCTGACCGGTGCTGCTGGCGAACTGCAGGTGCCGGTCGGTGACCTCGTCGACGGACGCGGTCAGGTGCGGGTGATCGTCGACACCGGCCTGGTCGAGTCGTTCGGTCCAGAGGGAGCGCGCAGCGACTCGTCCTGGCTTGTGGCAAACCTGCTCGGTGCCACCGCTACCGGCGACGCCACGATCGTCGAAGCCTCGACGCTGCGCCTGCCATCCGTTGCCAGCGGCTGAGCGGCCCTGGTCGAGGGCCAGCCAGCGGCATTAAGGGCCTGCCACTGTGGCTGGCACTCGATGTCTGCCGCTGGCCCTCGACGCGAGTTGAGCGGAGCCGACCGTCAGCGCTCCAGAAGCGCGCGATTGGCCGCATCCAGTTCGCGCAGGCGCAGGCCGACGACGGCCCCGATCACAGTCAGCGCAGGGGGCTGGACGCCCGCGTCCGCGGCCAGCCGAGGCAGGGTGGCGGCCGTGCCGGTGATCACCCGGCTACCGGGCATCGCGGCTTCGGCGACGACCGCCGCCGGGGTATCGGGGTCGAGTCCGCGGGCGACGAGACCTTCGCAGATCTCGGTGAGGTGGGCGACACCCATCAGCACGACGACGGTCCCGCTGCCCTGCGCGAGCGCGTCCCAGTTGACGGTGGACGCGGGGTGGTCGGGTCCGACGTGACCGGACACCACCGTGAAATCCTGGCTAAGGCCGCGATGGGTGAGCGGGATGCCGGCGAGCTCGGGTCCGGCGATCGCGGACGAGACCCCGGGGATCACCCGAACCGGCACGCCCGCCTCCGCGCAGGCGAGCCACTCCTCGCTGCCGCGGCCGAGCACGAACGGGTCGCCCCCCTTGAACCGGACGACCGTCGCCCCGCGCCGGGCATGCTCGATGAGCAGGGAGTTGATCTCCTCCTGCGCGGTCTGCCGACCGCCAGGGGTCTTGCTGACGTCGATCAGCACCGCGTCCGGCTTGGTTTCGGCCAGACACGCCTGCGGCGCAAGGTGGTCGTAGAGCACCACGTCGGCTGTCTGCAGGGCCCGTAAGCCGCCGACGGTCAGTAGATCGGGGTCGCCCGGGCCACCGCCGATGAGGATCACCTCGCCCTGAGCCCGTTTCGGTCCAGGAGAAGCTGGCTTCTCGGCGTCGACAGCGTTTTCGGCGTTGACGGTCGGAGCTGCCGGAAGCTGGCCGAGAAGGCCGACGATCTGATCGCGCAACTCACGTGACCGCAGCGGGTTGTGATTGGCGAGCACACCGATGATCGCGTCCGGCAGTTGACCCGTGGCCGGCGTCCAGGCCGAACCCCCATCACCTCGATCAGCACGTACGCAGAAGGTGTGCCTCGCCTCAGCTGCCGCCGCCACCTGGGCGTTCACTGCGGCGTCATCGGTTGCAGCGAGCACATACCAGGCGCCATCCACATCGGTGTCGACGAATGATCGGCGCTCCCAGGTGATTCGGCCCACCTCGGCGAGTTCTGCCAAAGCAGGGTGAAGTTCTGGAGCCACGACTGTCACGACCGCGCCGGCAGCGAGCAACTTGGGCACGCGACGACTGTTCACCCGTCCGCCTCCCACGGCGACCACCAGGCGGTCGGTCAGCAGGAGCCCGGCGAGGTATGCCGGTGAACCAGGCGGGTTCGCGCTCGCGTCCGGGTGGTCGGTCACGTCCGCATTCTCGCACTACCCGTCGAAGGGGTCGGTCCCGCTGACTCCGCGAACCGAATTGCGCTGTAGATGGTGATTGTGGGCAGAATCCGGGAGTTCTGCTGCGAGTTGAGTGCAAATCGATTCGGGGTCGGCTCCCTGGTCGAGCCTGTCGAGGTCCTGTGCGCGTTCGGGCGACTAGGGTTGGCGTGGGCGATGGATCCCGCCCGGGCTCGTCCCGAACCGCCGACCGGCTGATGGTTTCCTGCACATCGTGGCGCGCGCGCCCGGATCGTGGAGGTCGGTATGCCCGAGATCTCACCGCAGCCCGCTGTCGAACGCATCGTCCCGGTCGGCGGCCATTCACTGGTTGTCGCGGTGACCCCAGGCCAGTCGCCGATCGTCGCCCTGACCGCTGCCGTTTGGGCCGAAGCGGTGGGCGGTGCTCTGCACTGCGCGTACGCCGACCCGGAGCGGGTGCTCGACGAGGAGTTCGCCGACGGCTCGGTTCGGCATTCCGCGCTCTCCCCGGACGCCGACGATGATTCCTGGCTCGAGCTTCGCCAGCAGTTGCACGACCAGGTCGCAGCCGCGATCGCCGGGCGTGCGGTGCGCTGGGAGTTCCACTACCTGGCCGGACGCGCTGACCGTGCGATCACCCATCTGGCCCGTGCGGTGGACGCGGCCGCCATCGTGGTGGGCGCGCGGCGCCCGGCTCACGGGGAACGGCTGCGCGAGTTTCTGGCGACCTCGCTCGGTGCCCAGTTGACGCGCCACCAGCATCGCCCGGTGCTCGCCGTCCCGATCGAGATTGTCGACTGGAAGCACCAGGTGCAGTGACCGGTCGGACGCCCCCCGGCCGGCCGAACTGGCGTTGGCTGGTCCTGATCCTGCTCGGCGGTGCGGTCGGCACGTCGGTGCGCGCATGGCTCGAAGGCGCCTGGCCCGCGCAACCCGGCGCCTGGCCGTGGACCACCTTCTGGATCAACATCGGCGGCTCCCTACTGCTTGGGCTGCTGCTCGAAGGGCTGGCGGTCAGCGGACCGGACGCGGGCTGGCGGCGCGGCGTCCGCCTCGGGGTGGGCACCGGCGTGCTGGGCGGATTCACCACCTACAGCACCTTCGCGGTCGAATCGGTCGAGCGGCTGCGCGATGGCTCCTGGCCGGTCGGCGCGACGTATGCCCTGGTGAGCGTCGTGGTCGGCATCCTGGCCGCGGGCGCGGGGTTGCGGCTGGGTCGAGTGGCGTTCGCGAAACTGCGGGAGCCGGCGTGATTCCGCTACTGATCGCGCTGGCTGGAGGGCTCGGAGCTGTGGTCCGGTTCCTGATCGACCGCCAGGTCGCAGCCAGGGTTCGGGTGGGCCTTCCCCTCGGAACCGTCCTGATCAACTTCACCGGCTCCTTTCTGCTGGGTGCAGTCACTGGCTGGTGGATGTTCCGCGCGGGCGATCCGGGCCTGCGAGCCGTGCTCGGCACCGGCTTCCTCGGCGGCTACACCACCTTCAGCACCGCTTCGGTCGAAGCCGCAAGGCTCGCGCTCGATGGCCGCGGCTGGACGACTCTCGTCCAGTCGCTCGGAATGCTGGTCGTCAGCCTGCTGGCGGCGCTGTTGGGCGTCACATTCGGCTCGCTCTAGCCGTCGGGACGCGCGGTGGTCGAGCTCGACCCTTGTGAGTGTTGCGGGGGCGACCCTTCGTCAAGCTCAGGGATCGTTGGG
>DAORUI010000002.1:18349-29313 GCA_035433085.1 Propionicimonas sp.
GGGGACCCTTCGTCAAGCTCAGGGGTCGTTGGGTCGGCTCGGGGGTCGTTCGGCGGGCTCAGTGATCCTTCGAGTGTCGGGGTAGGTGTTGAATGGGGACGGAAGCCCATCGAAGGAGTACACCAATGCCAGAAGCCATCGCCTACGCGATCGACGGACCCACCGGCACGTTCGCCCGCACCACGATCACCCGCCGCGAACCCGGGCCCACCGAGGTGCTCTTCGACGTGGTCTACGCGGGCATCTGCCATTCCGACATCCACACCGCGCGCGGCGAATGGGGTCCGCAGAAATATCCGCTGGTGCCCGGCCACGAACTCGCCGGCATCGTCCGGGAGGTGGGTGCAGAAGTCACCAAGTTCAGCATCGGTGACCGCGTCGGCGTGGGTTGTTTCGTCGACTCGTGCGGAGAGTGCGAACAGTGCCGAGCCGGCAACGAGCAGTTCTGCGAGGGCCCCGGCGGAACCGTCTGGACCTACAGCGGCACCGGACGTGACGGCCTGCCCACGGCGGGCGGCTACTCCACCTGCATCACGGTCGAGCAGGACTACATCTGCCGCATCCCCGAGGCGATCGACCTGAAGCAGGCCGCGCCGCTGCTGTGCGCCGGCATCACTCTCTACTCACCGCTGAAGCGCTGGGGCGCGGCGCCCGGCAAGCGGGTCGCCATCGTCGGCATGGGCGGGCTCGGGCACATGGGCGTCCAGATCGCGGCAGCGATGGGCGCCGAGGTCGCGGTGATCAGCCAGACTCGCGCCAAGGAAGCGGACGGACGCAGGTTCGGTGCTACGGAGTACTACGCCGTATCCGAGCCCGGCACCCTGCGCAAGCTTCGCAAGAGCTTCGACCTGGTGATCTCCACCGTTTCCGGCGAGCAGGATCTGAACGCTCTGGTCGGCACCCTGAAGGTCGGTGGCGCCCTGGTCGACGTGGGCCTGCCGGAGCACCCGGTCACCCTGAACCTCTCCGGGTTGACCAGCGGCAACCGGATCCTGGCCGGCTCCCAGATCGGTGGCATCGCCCAGACTCAGGAGATGCTCGATTTCTGCGCCGAACACGGTCTGGCCGCCCAGGTCGAGGTGATCGGTGGCGAGGATATCAACGCCGCCTACGACAAGGTGGTCAACGCCGAAGTCCGCTACCGCTACGTGATCGACACGGCGACCTTCCAAGCCTGAGCTCAGGCTTGGCGCGCGTGCACGCGTCCCCTTCCGACTCGCTGAGTTCGGACTAAGAATTTCACTGACCGATGGACGCAGCGGGTGGGCGCGGTGTCGAATGGCTGAATCGTCCGAAGGAGAATCGATGCCCAGCCTGCCCCTTTCGATGCGTGCCCGACGCCCACTGCGACCCTTGGCAGTAGCGGCGGCCTTGGGGCTTGCGGCCGGGCTGCTGGTACCCGCCGCGTGCCCGGTGCCCGTCGCCACGGCGGCGGACGGCCTCAGCCTCGGCCCGGTGACCTCCCTACCGAACCAGGCGGTTCCGTCTGTGCCGGACGTGCTGGCCGGCACTGGGACGCGCTACATCATCCGGTCGCGCACCAACGAGGATCTGTACACGCTCGACAACGGCACCACCTGGCGAGCCGTGCCGTCCGATTTCGTGCGCAAGAGCCCCGAACCTGGGGATGACCAAACGAACGTGGACGACCACGTAGTGGGTTACGGCGGCACCTTCGTCGGGCTGAAGTCGGTAGCTGACGGCGTGCTGCGCCTCCAGCGCTGGGATCCCGCCTCCGGAGCGGTGACCACCTTCGCCACCGATCTGGTCGACTCCACCGGCGATGGGCTGCTCGTCGACGACTTCGTGGGGACGACTGTCGTGCTCAATGACGGACGGGTGTTCGCCATCGCCGGTGACCAACTCACTGAGCTCACCCCGAAGTACGCTGCGGCCGACGCTCCTCACGACAGTGCCTACGCGCTCTCGGCGGACGGAAGGACGGTCGTCCGGCAGGGTCGCGCATCCGCGGCCTGGGGCGCGCTGAGCGTCGCTCAGACGAACAGGTCCGCCGTCGCTGTCACGGTGCGGGTCGACGGGCTGCTCAGCATAGATGTGAGCGGCGACCAGGTGCACTACCTGGTTGGCACGAAGGCATCGCTTCGGGTCTGCCGGGCGGAATTGGCGACGCCGAAACAGGCCAAGTGCGTGAAGCTGTCCGGCGGCGATCACCGCTACGCCGTCAATGACGGCAACGCTTCGCTGACCACATCGGCCGGCGCCGATCAGGTCTTCTTCGCCTCCCATACCCGCGTGGCCGATGCCTACTGGATCGTTCAGGGGACGAAGAAGGCGAGGGTCTCGCTGCGCTGGCTGCCGTTCCGCGACACCACCAAACCGATGGCGATCGCCTACTCCAAGGCGGCGAAGCTCGAGGTCGCCTCCACGGTGGCCCTCACTGGCAAGACCACTCCGCTGTTCGCTGCCCCAGCGGACGCACGCGCGCCGTACGACGTGTCGCTGACCAGCGGACGGGTCGCCTACGTGCAAACGCACTACTCGCGCGCCGAAGGCGTCACCAACAATGCTTGGACGCGATCTCGCACCGCTACCGACGTCGGCGCGGAAACCCGTCTGACCAAGACCGCGGTGGCATCACCGATCGCCACCGGCGGACGAACCGTGGTGCAGCCCGAGCGCACCTCGGCCAAGAGCAAGTACTCGGTCCAGTTCTACGACGGAGCCACCAGGACTGCGACCTACACCGTGGCGACCCGCAGCCCGCTGATCGCGGCCGGCGGCCCCTACGCGCTGGTGTACCGGACGGTGGTTCGAGCTGACGGCAAGGCGATGGCAGCAGCGAAGGGCTGGCCGGCGACGGTGGCGCTGTTCGGCAGCCTCGTGGTCGAGGCCGACTCCACCAGACAGGTCGCCGGCCGCAAGTTCCGCGTCCGCGATCTGGAGCGGCCGGCAACCCCGCCGGCGGCCCTCGAACTGCCGCGCCCAGCCGGACGCGTCTATCGCAGCTCGTCCTCGACCGGGCTCGTGCCGTGGCCGATGTTCGGCGACTGGGTGGTCGCTCCCTACGAGGGGGACGCCTATGGCCAGGTGGTGATCAACTACCGCACCCACCAGGTCTACGACGTCACCGGACCGGGCACGATCACCGCGGTGGGCGACGGCTGGGTGCTGCACACCGACTATGACGCGACTCCCTCGACGACAGTCCGGGTGCTCGCGACCGGGCAGACGCTCGCCGTTCCCCAAGGTGCCTATGCCGGCGTGGCCGTCACCGACGGCATCCGGACCGTGGGCTGGGACGACTACGACACCGCCTGGACGAGCACCTTCAGGCTGGCCGAGATCCAAGGCCTGCCGGTCTCTTCGGCTCGGCTGTTGGGGACCCTTGGCGGCGCGACCTTCAAGGCCCGGGGTAAGGCTCGCTGGCAGCCGAAGTTCGACCTCACCAAGGCGGTGCAGGCAGGCACTCTGGAGCTTCGCAATGGCGCCGGCGTCCTGGTGCGCGCCCTGCCCACCAAGGCGACATCCACCGGTTCGGTGCGCGGAGTCAGCTGGGACGGACGCAACTCCGCAGGCAAGAGGGTCGCAGCGGGCACTTATGCCTGGACGCTCAAGGTCGACGCCAGCGACGCCAGCGGAGCCGCGCTGAGCGTGGATGGGCTGCGTCCCGCGTCCGGCACGGTGAAGGTGACCCGCTGACCTTCGGCTGAGTCCGCGAAGTCAGCTGGTCGCGTCCGCCACGGCTTTGAGGACGGGGCGCAGTGCCAGCCACCACTGCTCCTTGGGACGGTTGTAGCGCAGGTCCATCTCGTCGAGCATGTGCTCCATCGGAAAACTGGTGACCTTCGACTGCACGAGGCCGAGGTACCAGCTGTTCCGCGTTCCGGCGGTGAACTCGGCATTGATCACGTCCAGGGCGCGCGACACAAGGCGAACAGCGAGCAGCCGGTCGAACGCCGTCGGGCACCCGCCCTGCTGGATGTGGCCGAGCACGTTCTGCCGCACGTCGTAAAGGTTGCGGCCCTCCTGCTCGAGAAGCCGAGCGAGGAAGTCGGTGGTGTAGAGCGCGTTCGCGTTCTCGTTGCGGACGGCGAGGAACAGCTTCCGCCCCGAGGCGAAGCTGTTGCGCAGCCACTCCACGTCGGCCGAGAGGTCATCGAGGCTGATCCCCTCCTCGTGCAGGTAGACCCGCTCGGCTCCTCCCGCGAGCCCGCCCATCAGAGCCAAGTACCCGCACCAGCGACCCATGGTCTCGACCACGAAGGCCCGCTTGGACGCGCTGCCCGACATCTTGATGCGGTCGATCGCCTCGGTGATCACGTTCAGCGCGGTGTCGGCGCCGATCGCGAGTTCAGAGCCGGGCAGGTTGTTGTCGATGGACGCGGGCACGCAAACGATCGGCAGGCCGCCGGCGGGGAACTTCGCCCGCTCCCGATGCAACAGTTCCGCTGCCTGGTAGCCGTTCCAGCCGCCGATCATCAGCAGGGCGTCGATGCGGTGGTCCTCGATCGAGCGGCTGATCCGGTACAGCTCCTCGACGCTCGGCACCGTGCGCCGCAGCCCCAGGTCGGCGCCACCGTCGGTGAGCCAGTTCTCGACGTCGCCCCATTCGAGCTCGCCGATGTCCCCGTCCCGCAGCCCTGGGAAGCCGTTGTGCACGCCGAGCATGGTGTGTCCGCGACTGATGCCCAGGCGCACGGCGTCGCGCGCGGCCGCGTTCATGCCGGGGGCCAGGCCGCCGGCGTGGATGATGGCGATCCGTTTGGACTCCTCGGGCGCGTCCACGCGGCTGGGTTCGACCAGTTCGGCGAGGATCTGCGCCGCCTCGGTGAACGAACCTCCGCGCATGGCCATCGCGCCCGCATAGTCGCCGGACGCGATCAACTCCGGCACCTTGCGCGTGTTGGCGACGGCCTCGACCAGCGGTACCCGGGTCACCCGGTTGCCGCGGAAGCCGATCACCGGACCGGTGGTGCCCGGCTCGGCCGAGAGCACTTCGCGGACGGCCTCGTAGCCCAGCCAGGTGGACGCCCACCGGTCGTAGGCGCTGGGGACGCCGCCGCGCTGCACGTGGCCGAGGATGGTGACGCGGGCGTCCTCGTGCAGGTTGTCCTCGATCACCTTGCGTACATACTCGGACGTGATCGGCTGGCCGTTGCGGTCGCAAGCTCCTTCGGCGACGACCACCATCGAGTCGCGTCGGCCACCGGCGCGGCCGCGGGCCAGCGCGTGGCACATGCGCTCCTCCCAGCCCTCCTCGGGCGGGTTCTCGGGCACGAGCACGTAGTCACAGCCGCCGGCGATCGCGCTCATCAGGCCGAGGTAGCCGCAGTGCCGGCCCATGACCTCCACCACGAACGAGCGCTGGTGGCTGGCCGCCGTGCTGGACAGCGCGTCGATCGCGTCGACGATTCGGTGCAGCGCGGTGTCGGCGCCGATCGTCATATCGGTGCCCACCAGGTCGTTGTCGATCGAGCCGACGAGGCCGGCGAACATCAGCGCAGGGTGGGCGTCCGCGGTCTCCTGGGTGATGTCCTTGGACGCGACCAGGTCGGTGAGGATCTGCGTCCATTCGGCCCGGAACTGGTCGAGCCCGGAGAGGGAGCCGTCCCCGCCGATGACGATCAGCCGGTCGATACCGTGTTCCAGAAGGTTGGCCGCGGCGCGCTTGCGTCCGTCATACTCGCGGAAGTCCTTGGAGCGGAAGGTGCCGATGATCGTGCCACCCTTGCCGAGGATGCTCCCGACGTTGTCCCAGGCGAGTTCGCGGATGCCCGTACCGCCGTCCACCATGCCCTGGTAGCCCTCGTAGACCGCGTACACGCGGGCGCCGAGCGACACCGCGGTGCGGACGACCGCCCGGACCGCCGCGTTCATGCCTTGGGCGTCGCCGCCGCTGGTGAGGATGCCGATGCGCTTGCCGGCGCCGATCTGCTCAGGGGCAGCAGTGCCGGGGAGGTCTGACGTCATGAGGACATTCTGGCCTGATCAGAGACTTCCGGAGGCTCAACCCAGGTGAGTGGCGCGGCGGGGTTCGACCCAGGTGGAGCGCGACGGGATTTCCCCCGACTTGTCAGAACTTCACGGCGTCATAGCGCCGTGAAGTTCTGACAAGTCGGGGGAGGAGTACAGGCGGATGACAGAACTGGTGGCTCTCGGCGAGGAAGGGTGGCCCTCGATGTGGGAGTCGGGCCGGGTGGAGCGACTGGGCGCGCGGCTCAGTGGCGGACTTTGGCTCAGGCGAGACCCAGGTATTCCTCGAGGGTGAGGGTGTTGCCCTTGCCGAACTTCTTGGCGTCCGCGACCCCGATGTAGCGGAAGTGCCACGGCTCGTAGGAATACCCGGTGATCTTGTCCTTGCCCTTCGGGTAGCGCAGCACGAAGCCGTACTCGTGAACGTGCTTGTGCAGCCACTTTCCGGTGGCGGTGTTGGCCATCGGCAGGCTCCAGGTGACCCCGTCCCAGAGATCGAGGGAGAGGCCGGTCTGGTGCTCACTCGCGCCCGGCGGGGCGTTGTACCGCTTGGCGGACGCGACGCTCGGGTAGTTCCTGAGCGCCCGCTGGTAGACGGCTTTCTGGGTGGCGTAGCTGCGGTACCCGCTTCGCACCACGATGCGGACGCCGGCCTTCTTCGCCGCCGCAGTCATCTTCTTCAGCGCTGCGGCAGTTTCCTTCGTCAGCCCGTAGGAACTCGGGCTCTTGGGGGTGTAGGCCGCCGAGACCCGATGCGCCTTGGAGACGACGATGATGCCGTTGACCGCATAAGGCGTGCCCAGCTGCTTGCCCTTTCGGGTGTCGGCCTTCGGCTTGGCGGGCTCGGACGCGGTCGGGGTCGCGGACGGCTTGGCGGCGACTGTCGTTGGGGCGGCCGAGGCGGCCGGCGTCGCCGACGCGGTTGTCGACACGGTCGCGGCGGGAGTGGCAATGGGCGTCGCGACCGCGGAGTTCGGAGTGCTGGCGGCAGTCGGGTTCGAGGTCAGCGACGCGTCCGGTGGCTTCACCGCGCACCCGCCCAAGGACAGCACGCTGGCCAGGGCGCCGACCAACAGGGCTTTGGATACTCCGGTCACAACCAACGAGGGTACGCGCCGATCGGATGCGGTCGAAACCCACGCCACCCCGGCCCTGAACGAAAAGGGGACGGTTCCTTTGTCGTTCAACTTATCCACAGCCTGGAGGCATCTGACCAGCCTGGGCTGACCCTCGCCTGTGGATAACGTGAACGGTAAAGGAACCGTCCCCTTTTCGTTCAGGCGTCGAGGACGCGCGCCCAGCGGCGACGTTCGCTGGACAGGTTCGTAAGTGCAGGGTTGAGCCAGCGCTGCTGCGCAGCGGGCGTGCGATAGAGCTCCTCCATGCCGAGGAGGCGGTCGAGCACCTGCAGCCGGCCGGACGCGAACTCGGGGTCGGGGTAGGCGGCGTACTCCAGCCGGACGTCGCGGGCGTAGACGTGATAGCGCCCGGGGGCCGTGCCGAGCACGGAGAGATCGGCGTCCAGTACCAGGGCCCCCGCGGTGTCGGACGCGTCCGTGGTGTGGGTGATCGTCAGCAGCACCAACCGCTCAACCTCATCCACTTCCGCGGACGCGAGCCCGACGCGGCTCAACTCAGCCACCGCCAGTTCGGCGGACGCCTCCTCGTCGGCACCGGCGCGACCGGTGTATACGGCGTCGTGGAACCACAACGCCAGTTGGGTGGTCCGCGAAGCCGCTGGCTCCAGTTCAACGAGGGAAGCAAGCGCATGCGCGAGGTGTCGCACGTCGTGGTAATGCCGACCTGGCTCCTGCCAGCGAGCCAGCAGGTCCTCGCCGAGCCGGTCGTTCCCAGGCAATAGCTCGTCCCACGACTTCGCCAGCGAAGGCAGCACCTGCGCGGCCCGCGGCGTCCGGTCGTGCGGACGCACCCGTAGTCCGCTGTCCTTCAGCCGCCGCACCAGCGTCTTCTCATCGACGGGATCAGCGCCGCCCGCGATCAGGTCGGCGTACCGCCGCTCGGGCACGTCGTAATGGTCGTGGTCGAAGGCGCGTAGCGGCACCTGCCGGGCGTCCGCGAACTCGAACAGCTCGTCGAGGGATGCGTCCGAGACGAGGTGCGAGAACCGCGTCCCGTGCGCCGGCCATCGCGGCGGATCGATCAGTACCGCCACGCGGCCTCAGCTGGCCGGGTTGGCGAAGACCGCGGTGAACGAACCTCGGTCCAGCACGTTGAAGCTGAGGGTCAGCCGGGCGACCGCACTGGACGCGTCGTCGGGCACGTCCAGCTTCGGCACGCCGACCGCGAACACCGTGAACACGTAGTGATGCTCGGGTCCGGGCGGCGGCCATGGACCGCCCCAGCCGGGGTAGCCGTAGTCGTTGGTCCAGGTGCGCGCACCGGCGGGCAATGCCGCGCCTTCGTCGAACGAGGTTACGGAGGCAGGGACGTCGGTGACCACCCAGTGCCACCAACCGCTTCCCGTCGGCGCGTCCGGATCGAAGCAGGTGATCGCATAGCTCTGCGTGCCTTCGGGCCCCTCCGACCAACTGAGCTCGGGCGATACGTTCTCACCGCCCACCCCCGGCTCGGCATAGCGCAGGTCGATGCTGCTGCCCGCCGCGATGCTGTCGCTGGTGATCTCCATCGTTCCTCCTCGCGAGCTGATCCTGAGTAGCCCGCCGGCCGGCGAGCGGCGAACGTGCGCACGGCCCGCGCGGGTGAGCCCAGCTAACCACGCGCCGCGCGAGATGTCAGCGCCTGCGGGCCCTCGATCCCTGAGCATGACGAAGGGTCGCTGAGCTTGACGAAGGGTCGCTGAGCTTGACGAACGGTCCCTGAGCTTGACGAAGGGCGTCGGCGCGGAGATCGGCGCCAATCGGGCAGGATGAGGGGGTGGCTCCGAAGTTGCCCGCGCTGGGCATGCACTCGCTGATCGTCTCCCTGCCCGACTTCGACCTGCCCGACCTCGTGCCGGCCTGCGAGGTGCTCTGGCAGGAGGGCATTCGAGTGTGGACGGTGAGCGTGGACCGGATCGACAACCTGCCCGAGTTGCTGCGGCTGTTCGGACGACGGGCCAAGCTCGGCGTCCACGGTGTGATGGAGCCCGAACAGGTTCGCTCTGCGGCCACGGCCGGTGCGTTGTTCGCGGCGTGCGACTTCCTGCGTCCGCAGTTGGTGGACGCGACCCCGGAACTCCCGGTGATCTTGGGCGGGATGACGCCGACCGAACTCCTCGCGGGCTTGGACGCGGGCGCGGCGGCGGTGCAACTAGTGCCGTCGGACGCCTTCGGCAGCAGCCTCGCCCGCTCCCTGCCGCGGCTGCTCCCACCGGACTGCCTCATCGCCAACGGACGCATGGAGCCCTACCAGGGAGACCTCTGGAAGGAGCACGGCGCGCTCGGCGTCTGGCCGCAGGACGTGGTGACCACCGACCTGGTCCTCGCCGAAAGCCTGGACGGACTGCGCGTCAAGCTGCAGAAATGGCGTCTCGGGGAGTAGCGCGGCAACCCCGGATCGCCGTTCACGGTCGCCGGGAGACTCCCGACAGCCTCGGGGTCTACAGGCTCGCGGAGCGTCGCTCCGATCTCACGCGCGTCGACGCCGGCCGGCGCGCATCAACGCGCCCACCCCGAAGAACGCGAGCACGCTGCCGAGCAGGCCGCCACCGGCGACCATCGCGATCTGCACCCAACGGTCGCCTTCGGCGTCCGCGGCGCGGCGGGCGGCGGACACCGACGGCGTCTCGGTGGCGCTCGGCGTGGGGGTCGCTTTCGGCGTTTTCGTCTTCTTGGGCTTGGCGGTCTTGGTCGCCTCCGGCGCCGGCTTGAGAGCCACGGAGGCACCGAGTTGGGTCGGTACGGCAGCCTGGGTGACGAAGCCGGTGACCGCGAGAGCGAGCGCGAGAGCTGCGACCATCGCCACAAAGTTCCTCATCAATGCTCCGATCCCAGGTGGGCACCATTATCGCCGTGTCCGACCGCCCTCTTGCCTCCCTGAGTTTCCTTAAGTTATCCTGAGAATCACTGGTTGACGGTTTCAGCAAGGACAGGTAGCGCATGTATCAGCCCCGACGGGTCGCAGGCCCGATCGAGCCGACGGCCGCGGTCCCGTCCCAAACCTCGCCGTTCGAGCGTTCCAGCGGCCCCCGTCGGGCTCTGCCCGCTGCGTCCGACCATTGGCACTCGCGCGGCAGCGTCGCACTCGCGGTGCTGACCACGGCTGCGACCGCAGGTGCGGTCATCCTCAGCAACACCGGCACCACGGCCATCGCTCTCGCCGGACCGGTCGCCGACCAGCGGCCGGCGCTGGCCGCTGCGGTTCCGGCAGCGCCGATGGCGAAGCTGGTGGCCGAGGAGGTCACGGCACCGAAGCTGGTTGGTTCGGCCAAGAAGGCGGACGCGGCCATGCTCAGCCTGACCAAGCTGTACACGTCGGGTTCGCTGAACGTGCGGGCCAAGGCAGACTCCGATTCCGAACTCCTCGGCAAGGTCAGCCAGGCCGCCGTGGTCAAGGCGACCGCCGATATCGAGGGCGAGTATCGCAAGGTCGAGTTCGAGGACGGGTTCGGCTGGGTGCTCGCCAAATCGCTCACCGACGCATCCCCGGACGGGCTCGACGGCGTCACCGTCAGCGCCGGCACCACGATGGAGCCGTGTTCGCGCGGCTCCGCGGTCGAGAGCAAGCTCCGCAAGGACACCGTGCACATCTACCGCTCGGTATGCGCGCTCTTCCCCGGTGTGAACTCCTACGGCGGCTGGCGGGCCGGCGGGATGGCCTTCCACAAGAACGGCCGGGCGGTCGACATCATGCTGACCCCGCACAAGGAGAGCGCGCTGGGTAAGCAGATCGCGGCCTACCTGATCGCCCACGCCAAGGACTTCAACGTCGACCACATCATCTTCGAGCAGAAGATCTGGACGCCGAGCACCCCGCACTGGCGGCACATGGCCGACCGCGGCGGCACCACAGCCAACCACTATGACCACGTGCACGTGGCCATTCGCGCCTGACCCTGGCCATTCGCGCCC
>DAORUI010000002.1:29413-43456 GCA_035433085.1 Propionicimonas sp.
CTGCCGCCTGACCCTGCTCATCGAGAGTCTCCCCTCAGCGTCCACAGCCCCCGAAAGTGCCACCGGCCTGCGCGCCGGTACGGGCCCTGGACCGATTCGGTGGCACTCGCTCGGGAAGGCGGGCCCTCGACCGAAGACGGGCCAGCAAAGCCTGATGCGTCGGCGAGAGCCCGCGACGAGCAACGGGCGTAGCGACAAGCGTTGAGCACAGCCGGCATTAGGCTGAGCCGGTGAACATCGGCGCCATCGGCAACCTCGGACGCGCGCCCGTCCCTGAAACCGAAGAGGTGGCCCGCGCCGCCTGGCCCGGACGCTTAGGTGGAGGATTGTCCACCGAACTCGGTGGACAATCCTCCGCGTTACTCGCTCGAGTGGTCACGCTTGCCGGCCGCGTCCATCTGGCGGTGGTCATCCTGAGCACGGTGGGGCTGGTGCTCGCAGCGTGGGCTCGCCTGCCGTGGGTGGGGCTGGTGCTCTGGACACTCGCCGCCCTCGTCGAATGGCTTGCCACGCCGGCGGACGCGTCCGCCACCCGACTGCTCGACCTGGTCGGCCTGAAGGCTCAGTTGCGCGCGCTGCTGCGCAGCCTTCCGGCAGCCGCCCTGGTGTTCGTCACCGCACCGCACGGGCTCATCGCCGGTCTCGCCTACGTCACGGTGGTGCTGTTCATCCAGCTGGCCTGGATCGGCCAGCCCGTCCTGACCACCTGGCTCTCGCGAACCGCGCCACCGCTGCTGTACCCGGGTGGACCGAATCGCAACCGTCCCCACCCCGATCGGCTGGACCAAGTTGGGGACGGTTCCGACTCGGTCCGCGATGCAGAGGCTTTCGCGGCCCACGCTCGTGTGTATGCCCGCGCAGTGGGGACGCCGTTCGCCCTGGCGGCGATCGAGTTCGTCGCACTGGCGAAGGCGATCGCCCTCGCTGCTCAACTGATGCCGGTCTGGCTGGGGCTTGGTATCGCCGCACTGCTGGCCGTTGCCGCGCTGGCCTATCTGTTCTGGACGGCGCTGGCGGCCCGGCGGGTACGCACCAAACAGCCGGGTTGGGGCGAGCAGCTAGTCGCTGAGCTCGCCGCTGGTGAGCCACGATTCCTCGTGTACGTCTCCCTGGCGGCCCGGCAGTCGAAGTACATCGTCAACCAGTGGCTGCCGGCACTGGACGCAATCCCCGAACCGGGGTTCCTGCTGGTCCGCGAGGCGAGCCAGTTGCCTCCGTTGGCGCCCACCCGGTTGCCGATCGTGTACGCCCCTGGACAGAAGGACGTCGAGCGGCTCACGCTGCCGTCGGTCAAGGCGGCCTTCTATCTGGCCTACGGAGAACGCAACGGACAGCTGCTCCGAGATCCGCGGCCCAAGCACGTGATGCTGCTGCACGGCGATTCCGACAAGGCCACCAGCGCCAACGGCATGGCGAAGGCGTTCGACGAGATCTGGGTGGCCGGCCCGATGGCGGTGGAGCGCTACCGCGCCGCCGGCATCGACCTGCCCGATGAGCGGTTCGTCTTCATCGGACGCCCGCAGGCTGCCGGGCTCCCGTCCGGACCGACCGGCAACGACGTACCTGTGGTGCTCTATGCCCCCACCTTCGAGGGCTACTACGACCAGACCGCGCACAGCTCGCTCGACACCATGGGCTTCGAGCTCGTCCGACGGCTGGTCGAGCGCCGCGACGTGCAGGTGTGGTTCCGGCCGCACCCGAGCAGCGGGGTCGCGCGTCCGTCCATGCTCGCGGCGATCGACCAGATCAGCGCTCTGCTGCGAACCGTTCCCGGTGGGCACCTGGTGGTGGCCGACCAGGCGCTCGGCCTGCCCGAGTGCCTCGCCAAAGCTGACGTCCTGATCACCGACGTCTCCAGCGTCGCCACCGAGTTCCTCTACACCGGACGCCCGATCCTCACCTGTGATCCGGCCGGGCTGGGCGCGTCCGCCTTCGTGGAGACCTACCCGACGGCGGCATGCTCGTACCTCCTCGAACCCGACCTGGCCGGCCTGGACGCGGTGCTGGCGGACGCGCTCGGCACCGACCCCCTACGACGGACTCGCGCCGAGATGAAGGCTCGCGTCCTCGGCGACCCGCCCGGCGGACCCCAAGCCGCGTTCGCCGCGAACGTCGCGCGCCTCACCCACCTCGCCACCCCCGACTTGTCAGAATCTCACGGCGCTATAACACCGTGAGATTCTGACAAGTCGGCGAGGACGGGGGGAATCACTAGGCTGAGCCCATGAGTGCTCCTGTTGATGCCACGACCACCGCTGCCTGGGCGAAGCTCGCTGACCTCGCCGCCGGACTGAATCCCGACCTGCGCGGCTGGTTCGCCGAAGACCCCGAGCGCGCGCAGCGGTTCAGCCTCACCGCCGCCGACCTCTTCGTCGACCTCTCCAAGAACCTGATCACCGACGATATCCGCGATGCCCTGGTCGAACTCGGCCAGCAGGTTGGCCTGGAAGCCAAGCGGGACGCGATGTTCGCCGGCGAAAAGATCAACGTCACCGAGAGCCGTTCGGTGCTGCACACCGCACTGCGTCGGCCGCGCACCGACAGCCTGGTCGTCGACGGCACGGACGTGGTCGCGCAGGTGCACGAGGTGCTCGACAAGGTGTACGCCTTCGCCGACCAGGTGCGGACGGGGGAGTGGCGCGGCGTCACCGGCGCCCAGATCAAGACGGTGGTGAACATCGGCATCGGCGGGTCCGACCTCGGTCCGGTGATGGTCTACGAAGCGCTCAAGCCCTACGTGCAGGACGGGCTCGAGTGCCGCTTCGTCTCGAACATCGACCCATCCGATGTCGCCGAGAAGGTCAAGGACCTGAACCCGGCCACCACCTTGTTCATCGTCGCGTCCAAGACCTTCACCACGCTGGAGACGCTCACCAACGCTCGCATGGCACGCGACTGGTTCCTGGCGAAGCTCGCCGAAGCCGGCTCGCTCGATGGCAGCGAAGAGATGGACCGCCTCGCGATCAGCAAGCATTTCGTCGCCGTCTCGACGGCCCTCGACAAGGTCGAGGCGTTCGGCATCAACCCGGCGAACGCCTTCGGCTTCTGGGATTGGGTGGGCGGACGCTACTCCGTCGACTCGGCGGTCGGCACCGCCCTGGTCGTGGCTATCGGCAAGGAGAACTTCGCCGACTTCCTCGCTGGATTCCACGCGATCGACACCCACTTCGCCGACACCCCGCTGGCCGCGAACGTCCCCGCTCTGATGGGTCTGCTGAACGTCTGGTACGTGAACTTCATCAAGGCCGGCAGCCATGCCGTCCTGCCGTACGCGCAGTACCTGCACCGCTTCGCGGCCTACCTGCAGCAGCTCACCATGGAATCCAACGGCAAGGGCGTCCGGACGGACGGCTCGGAGGTGACCACCGAGACCGGCGAGATCTTCTGGGGCGAGCCAGGCACGAACGGCCAGCACGCCTTCTACCAGCTGATCCACCAGGGTACCCAACTCATCCCGGCCGACTTCATCGCGGTCGCCACGCCCGCCCACCCCACCAAGGACGGCGACGCGGACGTCCACGAGCTCTTCCTGGCCAACTTCTTCGCCCAGACCAAGGCGCTCGCCTTCGGCAAGACCGCGGACGAGGTGCGCGCCGAAGGCACCGCAGAGGAGATCGTGCCGGCACGGGTGTTCCCGGGCAACCGTCCGACCACGTCGATCATGGCGCCGGCGCTGACCCCGTCCGTGGTCGGCCAACTGATCGCCCTCTACGAGCACATCACCTTCACCCAGGGCGTCATCTGGGGCATCAACAGCTTCGACCAGTGGGGCGTGGAGCTGGGCAAGCAGCTGGCCATGCAGATCGCTCCCGCGGTCGCCGGGGATGCGGATGCACTGGCCGCGCAGGACCCGTCTACGCAGAGCCTGGTCGGTTACTACCTGGCCAACCGGCAGCGCGCCTGAAAGCGAATGACGGTAGAGCCTGACTCGTCCGATAGAATCGCCGAGTCCGCAGGCCGGTCCGGCCGAGTAGCGATGGGAATGCGAAGCGCATGAGTCTGGCCGCAGTGGCCGAGGATCACGGCCTGCACCGGGTTGGCGCGCGTCCCCCGTTCTGGACCTACCTCAAGCAGGCCTGGCAGCGCCGCGACTTCATCACGGCCATGGCCGGCTACCGGCTCCGCGCCGACCTGGAGGGCAATCGCCTTGGCGTCCTCTGGCTGCTGCTCCAGCCGGTGCTGAACGCGATCATCTACGGGGTGATCTTCGGCGTGCTGCAGACCAGCGCCAACCGCGGCGAGGACTATGCCGCCCGCGTGGTGATCGGCGTGTTCCTGTGGCAGTTCTTCGCCAAGAGCCTCACCCAGGGTGCCAAGTCGATCACCGGCAACCAATCACTGGTCCAGTCGCTCGCGTTTCCGCGGCTCACCCTTCCCGTGGCAGAGGTGATCGAGCAGTTCCTCTCGCTGCTGCCGTCGATGGGCCTGCTGGTCATCCTGTTGCCGTTCCTTGGCCACTGGCCGACGTGGAGTTGGCTCGGGATGATCCCGCTGCTCTTCCTGTTCACGCTGTTCAACACGGGCGTGGCGCTGATCGCGGCTCGACTGACCGTCCATGTGCAGGATCTGAGTCAGTTGTTGCCCTACCTGTCGCGCATCCTCTTCTACACCTCCGGGGTGCTCTTCGACGTCAGCAAGATCTTCCAGGCGCATCCGGCTGTCATGCGGCTCTACGACTTCTACCCGCTCTATCAGGTGCTGCAGATGGCCCGCTCCAGTCTGATGGGCGGAAGCAGCTACGACCCGATGTACTGGGTGTACTTCTCGGCCTGGTCGGTGCTCACCTTCACGTTCGGCCTGCTGTTCTTCTGGGCCGCGGAGGAGAGGTACGGACGTGACTGAGCCGCTCACTCCGCTGCGCCCGGTCATCACTCCTGATTCCGTGGGTGCGGACGGCCGCAGGCCGGTCGTGATCGTCGACGACCTGCACGTGAAGTATCGCGTCTACTCCAGCGGGAAGGCGATCAAGCGAAACACCAGAGGCGTGCTCAAAGCACCCAGCCGCGGGATCCGTGTCGTCCACGCACTCAAGGGTGTGAGCTTCGTGGCGTACGAGAACGAGTCGATCGGCGTGATCGGGTCGAACGGGTCGGGCAAGTCGACCCTGATGCGAGCGGTCACCGGCCTGACGCCCCCTGAGTCCGGAGCGGTCTACGCGGCGTCCCGGCCGAACCTGTTGGGGGTGGGAGCGGCGCTGATCCCCGACCTCTCCGGCGACCGGAACATCATTCTGGGGGGGCTCGCCCTGGGCCTCAGCCGCAAAGAGATCGAGGACCTGCACGACCCGATCGTGAACTTCGCTGAACTACAGGACTTCATCGACCTGCCCATGCGGACGTACTCCTCGGGAATGCAGGCCAGGCTCAAGTTCGCCATCGCGACCATCAAGCACCACGAGATCCTGATCGTCGACGAGGCGCTTTCGGTGGGCGACCGTCGGTTCCGGGAGCGCAGTGAGAACCGGATCCGCGAGATCCGTGACAACGCCGGCACGGTCTTCCTGGTCTCGCACTCGATGACCTCGATCCGCGACACCTGCTCGCGGACGATCTGGCTGAACAAGGGCGACCTGATCATGGACGGACCGACCAACGAGGTGGTCAGCGCGTACGAGGATTCCCGTCGTTGAGCCGTTTCACGCCGCGGCTGTGGCGGGGATGGGCACCCGCCGGTAGAAGGGAAGAGCACTGATGAGTGACGAGGAACAGGTCGAGAGCGAGTCCGAGGATCCGAAGTCGGCCGACGCCGCCCAAGTGGTACGGATGCCACAGTCGTTCGAGTTCGCTCGCGCGGTGCTGGGCACTCCCGAGATGCCGTCCTGGCTGGGCTGGCTGGATCGCCTGCTGGCCGGCAACTACCTGGTCGTCACGGGTGCGCTCTGGGGACTGGTGACCGCGTGCATCATCGGCGGCTGGGTGGTTCCCGGAATCATCTTCCTGATCCTCGAGGTGCTGACTGACTGGTTCGCGTCCCGCGCGTGCGTCCGCGAGACGCTGCTGATGCGTCGGCTCGGAGTCGGCCCGAACGTCCGTCAGCTGATCCGGGGCGTGCTGCTGGTCGCTCTGGTCGGACGCGGCGGGGACGCGTGGCTGGCTGCTGCGGCCGCGGCCGGCGTGTTGATCGTCCAGATCGCGCACCTCGTGCTCCGCGTGGGCACCGCGTGGTTGGGCAGCCGCCAACCCGCACTGGCCTACCGCACGAACGGTGAACCGCAGCCGGACGCGAGCGTGGCGTTCGCGCGGGCCTACCGGGCGTCCGCATGGCAGCACCCCGTCGTGGTGGTGTCGGAGTTGCTGGTGACCGGGTGGATCCTGCTGGCGCACCAGTTGCGCTGGCCGCTGTGGCTGAACGTGTCCGCGGTGGTGCTGCTGGCGGTGGTGCTAGGGGTCCTCGGCGTCCGCTACGTGCGCCGGCTGCGTACGCTCGGCTCGGAAGCCTCGGTGGTGCGCATCCTGAATTCCGTCACCGACGAACTGGACGCGATCGCGCCCGACGCGGTCGTCTACATGTCGGCGGACGCAGGCCAGGCGCTCTACATCCTCAACCAGTGGGTGCCGGCGATCGAGGCTCTGCACCAGAAGTCGTTCATCATGGTGCGCGAGGCCAGCCACCTCCTGGCGATCGCACCCACGCCGATCCCGGTGGTGTACGCGCCGAAGACGCGGCACGTTGAGGAGCTGATCCGGCCGGCGACGAAGGTGGCGTACTACCTTGCCAACGCGGGAAAGAACGTCCACCTCCTGCGCGAGGCGAGCATTCGCCACGTCTTCTTGAACCACGGCGACTCGGACAAGTCCACCTCGGCGAACCCGGTGTCCCGGGTCTATGACGGCGTCTGGGTGGCTGGCAGGGCCGCGATCGACCGCTACGTGTCCGCTGGTATCCACATGCCTGACAGCCAGTACGCGATCATCGGACGGCCCCAGGTCGAGCAACTCGCGGTTGGCCCGATCGTTGCGGACCACCGCCGGACGATCCTCTACGCGCCGACGTTCGAGGGCTACTACGAAGAGTCGAACTACTCCTCGCTGGAGCGGATGGGACCGGAGATGATCCGCAGCATCCTGACCGAACTGCCCGACGTCCGGATCATCTTCAAACCCCACCCGGCCAGCGGAGTGCAGCGTCCGGGGATGGCCCAGGCCAGGGTCGAGATCGTCGAGATGCTCGCCGCGGCGAACAACGGCCATCTCTACGTGGGACCGGAGGCGTCCATCACGCTCTACGAGTGCTTCGACGCCGCCGACGCGCTGATCTCGGACATCTCCAGCGTCGTGACCGACTACCTCTACACCGAGCGGCCACTGATCACGTCCAACCCCCGCGAGCTCGACCCGGCGACCTACTACAACACGTTCCCGACCCAACGAGCCTCCTACATCCTCGAGAAGGACCTGTCGAACCTGTCGGCGATCCTCACCGACGCGCTGGGCGCCGACTCGCTGCGCGCCGACCGGGTGAAGATGAAGAAGTACGTGCTCGGCGACCTCCCGTCCGGCCCGACAGCGGCCTTCGTCGCCGAAGCTGACCGGATCACCGCCGAAGCCACCGCCCACGCCGCCTCGATCAAGAACGAGTTCCGCGTCAAGGCCTGACCTGCCGATCGGCTGGTCGAGCTTGTCGAGACCCCGCCAGCCTCTGACCGATCCCTGAGGAGCGTTGCGAGTAGCGAGCGACGCCCCACTCAACCGGTCCCTGAGGAGCGTTGCGAGGAACGATCAAGGCCCCACCCAACCGGTCCCTGAGGAGCGTTGCGAGGAACGAGCGACGCGTCACGAAGGGCCGCCGGATCGAATCCTGTCGAGGTGCCGGCCCTTCGTGACGGCTTTCCTCGTCCCTCGGAAAGCCTCCTCAGGGACCGGTAAGTTCGCTGTTGGGGCTCCTGGTTTCTCGGAAAGCCTCCTCAGCCTCGATACACCGAATGGGCGCGGTCTCGACAGGCTCGACCAGCCGATCGGTGGATCAGGGCTCAGGGACCGTAAGGCGTCAGAGCAGGCCAAGCGCGGCGGGCGGAATGCCGGTCAGGGTCTCCTCGGCATAGCTCTCGCGGAAATGCTGGTCGTCCACGGCCCAGGTGTGTGGGCCGGCGTGGCGAGTGTGCACATAACCGGGGCCGCTGCAGGCGTAGGTGAGTGCGCCGGCGTCCTCGACACGCGTCCATAGGCCGCGATCGACCGCTCGGCGCTGCGAGCGCCAGCCGCCGATTGCGGCCAGGTCGTGGCGCGCGATGATCGCTGCACCACCGGCCACCTGCCAGCGGTAGCCCTCCAGGAAGAAACGCCGCACCACCAGGGCGTCGTCGTCCTCGAAGTGCACCAGCGCGAGCTTCTTGCCCACCAGCGTGCCTTCGGAGTACGTCCAGGCAGCCAGTAGGTCGGTGAGGTGATGGGGCCCGTACCAATCGTCGTCGTCCACCTTCGTGATGAAGTCACCGGACGCAGCCGCCGACAGGCCCGCCAGCACGTCGCCGAAGATCACTGTGGAGTCGAACTCGAGGATCGGTCCCAGCACCGCCTGAACGCTCTCCGGAAACGACTCGCGGGCCGGTGCCGCGAAGCCGTGACAGCCGACCACCACCTCCACTGCTGCGTGGTCCTGCGCGGCGAGCTGCTCCAGGATCCGCACCAACAGAGTGGGCCGCTGGCACGACAGGATCACCGAGATCGACGGCAACTCCTGCTGCGTGAACGCCCTGGTGTGACCGGTCATCACCGCTCGAACCTGAGCCTGCGAGCGGTTCATATGGTCGAGCAGCCCCACTCGCGCGAACGGCGACTCGACCAGCGTCGCCAACTCCGGCACTAGGTCGAGGCCGGGCGCGGCGCCGTGCACGATAGCGCCGTAGGCCGCCAATTCGGCGACCCGTCGGGAGGCGATTTCTCCACCGCCAAGCCCCGAGACGTCGATGTCGGTCACCAGCGCCAGTTGGCGAAGCCCGGAAGCAGTGAGTCTCGCGGCCGCGTCCGCCTCGACCAGCGTCTGCCCGCTCGCGGCTATCAGCAGGCGTCCGTCCTGCAGCCGAGCAACAGCGGACGACGTCGCTTCGGACGGCTGCCGCCGCTCCAGCGGGCGGTGCACCAACGGGTCGATCAGGACGGCTGGCGCCGACGGCCGAACAACCAGCACCGGCGGTTCGGGGTGTTGACCGAGCCAGTGTTCGCCCTCGCCGTCCACGACGATCTCGAAGTCGGTGAACTGCTTCTTCTGCTTGCGCGGATACAGCGGACGTAGTCCGCCGCCGGGCTGCCAGCACAGCTCGACCGGCGCCCCAGCGTCGATCGCGACGCGGTTGCCGCCCCATCCGGTCGCCGGGCGTGCCGGGTAGAACAGTCCGAACGCAGCCCGGACGAGGTCGAAGCCCGCGATCGGTTCAGCGAGCGAGAGCCGCACCACGGCCCGACGTCCGTCGTGGTCGAACTCGGTGTCGACAGAGCGGACGCCCTTCAGCGGCCCGAGTCGGCCCGTCCAGTCTGGACGGATCGCGAACCAGGGATCGACGCTGATCTCGAGCGCGGAGTACTTCCGCCGAGCGCGCGGGTCGGATACGAACGCGGCGAACTCCTCCTGCGTGCCGAAAGACAGCCGAAGGCCGGTCGGCTTGGGATCGGGCGTCGAGCCCGTCAGCCGGCGCAGCCATCGCCGTGAACGGTTCAGCATGGCTCGACCCTATTCCTGCCGCATTCGCACACGGCCAGACCGCGCTAGACCTTCTTGGCCGATGAGCAGGCCCAGTCGGCCGTGTGGAAGCCGAACCGGCCGAAGCGCACGCAGAGCCTGATCTTCTTGCCCTTGTCCGCACCGGTGATGCGGTGGCTGCTGCCGCCGCCGATCGCAGCACCGTTGCGGTACCACTGGAAGTCGTTGTTGTCGGCACGCTCGGTGGGCAGCACCGCGGCCAGGTATGCGCGGCTCGACCACTTCAGCACGCTGCCCTTCTTCGTGAACCGCACCTTGTAGGTGGTGAGGAAGCTGCGCTTCTCCAGCGTGTAGTCGTAGGTCTCGCTCGCGCCGGCCGACGCCAGGGTGACCGTGGTGTTGCGCGCGATGAAGCGGTCCTCGGCGTGATTCACCCGCACGGTGTAGGCGGACGCAGGAAGGCCCTTGACCTCGTAGTTGCCGTCGGAGTCGCTACGGTCCTGACCGATCACGTTCGATCCGATCATCGCGGTCACATCGATCGAGCAGCTGTCCTTCGTGCCCTGGCCCGGGCAGGTGATCCGGCCCTTGATCGTTCCGCCTTCGCCGACCTTCACCGCCGGTGCCTCGGTGGTGGCGCCGACTGCGACGCCGATCTGCGTCCCGGAGCCCTTCACCAGCGCGCCGTTGCCGCCGGTGAGGGCCCACAGCGACGTGTAGTTGGTGGTACCGACGTTGACGATCTGCACGTAGTACCCGCCCGGACGCACCTGCAGCTTGTACTCGTAGGTGCCGTCGCCGTCGGTGTCGGTCAGCTTGACCTGCTCGTTCACGTCGTCGGTGCTGGTCGAGTAAGCGGCCGCGACATAGTTCCTGAGAGTGGCCGCCGGGGCGCCGGTGACCGTGCCGTGGATCCAACCGATCGGCGAGAGCGTCTTGCCCAGGATGGACGTGGTGCGGTCACCGATCACGGCCTGGTCGGCGCGGTTGATCACGCTCGCCCGCAGGTAGTAGTTGGTGTTGGTGGCCAGCCCGCTCAGGGTGCCGGAGCCGCCATCGAAGACCTGCGTGCCCTGACCGGTGGTCATGGCCTGGTCCTCGGCGTAGTCGATTCGCACCTGGTGCGCGGCGGCGTCGAAACCGGCCGGCGGCGTCCAGGACAGCGCGAGGGTGCTGGGCGCCTGTTTGGTGACCTTCAGGTCGGTCGGCGGCTCCAGCATGCCCGCCGCCGTGGTGGAGCGCGTTGCCTTCACCTTCGACCAGGCGCTCAGCAGCTTGCCGTCGGCGACCTGCAGCACAGCCACGTTGAAGGTGTAGGACGTGCTGGGCTGAAGCCCCTTGAACACGGCGGTGCCGTCCGAACCGGTGTTCTGGTACAGGGTCTGCCCGCCGCCCACCGCGCGCACCTGGTAGGCCGGCGCTCCGGTGATCGTGCGCCAGAACAGCTCGATGGTCGTCTTGGTCGAGTTCACCGCGCTCAGTTCTGGCGGGGCGCTGTAGGGGTACTTCGCTGCGGTGGCGTTGGCTGCGGGGACGAGGAGTCCAAGCACCATCACGAGCGCCGCCAGCAGGGCGAACCAGGGGCTGTGCCTCAGGGCGCGATTCTTGGCGTTCACTTGCACGTCCTACTTCCCTGGTTGAGCTCGTTCCAGCCGGTCTGGTAGACGCCGTAGGCCTGGCGGATGTCGGCGGCGAAGGCCGGCGATGCGCGGCGGGAGTCCATCGTCACGACGTGCTCTTCGCTGTACCGGATGCCCGAGGTGCTCATGTTCGCGGTGCCGAACATGATCCGTCCGGAGTTGTTGCTGGCCGGGCCGATCAGGATCATCTTGGTGTGGATCGGGATCTTGGTGCAGTTGATCTGCGAGGTGAGTCCGGCCGCTTTGATCTGCTTCGCGACCTGCTTGGAAATGGTGGTCGCGCCACCCTGCTGGGACAGCAGCACACGCACGTCACAGCCCTGCTTCGTCAGTGCCTTCACGGTGTCGATGAAGCGGACGGCGCGCGTGTCGGTGAGCCGGTACATCGCGACGCGGATCTTGTTGTCCACCTTGCAGTCGACGTCGTTGAACTGCTCGACGTAGTAGTCGAGCACCGTCTCGGGCTGTGGGCTGAATGAGATGGACGTACCGCGGTCCGCGTCCGTGTAGTGCCGGAAGAACTTGTCGGTCCAGATACCGCGCAGTTTCTTCAGGGTGTGGGACGAGGTCGCGGTGGTCGGGAACTTGCCCGACTTGCACGAACTCGAACCCTTGGTGCTGCCAGAGCAGACTTTCATCGCGTTGTAGCGGTCGACCACGAAGTTGTAGAGCTGGACGTCGTCGTAGATCATCGTGGCTTCCTGCCAGTAGCTGCGCACCTGGCTGCGGGCGAAATTGCCCGATGAGGAATAGACCAGGGGGTGCTGCTTGGCGTCGCCGGCCCAGATCGTGTCACTGATCGCCACGAACTTCTCGTGGTTGATGGCGTCAGGGAACTTCTTGGACTTGTTGGTGTTGAGGCAGCCGTTGTAACACCAGTAGACGGCGGCGTTGAACTCGGCCAGCTTCTTCTTGATCAGCGCCTTCGAGGAAGCCGAAGTGATGCCGCCGCCGTCCATCACGAAGCCGATGCTCACGCCCCGGTTGGCGGTGACGTACTTCATTGCGTTCCAGATGATCTCGGTGTCGGTCTCTGGCCGCTCTGCGGTGCCGATAGCCCGGATGAAGTACATGCCGACGTAGATCGTTGCGCCCTGCTTGGCGCCGCAGATCAGCTGCGCCGCCTTGTGCGCGAAGCTCCAGGTCTGGGACGGGGAGTTGCCCGGGTCACTCAGGCCGCGGTACTCCATGTCGTCGGTGTTGAACCAGGTCTCGATCCCGCGCGGAACGCTGGTGAGGGTCGGACACGCGCTCGCGTCCGCGCTGGCGTTGGTCGGAGCGGCAGCTTCCTGGGTGTCGGCGTTGATCGTCCAGTCGATCGCCATGGCTGGCGTCGTGGATAGTGCCGCGACCAGCGAGACGGCCCCGAACACTGCCAGAATCCGATGGGTCCACCGTTTCCGTGGCGTGGCTGAAGGCATCCGTCCCCCTCGTTGTGGCTGCCATCCGTGAGCCGACGGCCCGGTGGCTGAGAATTCTTCTTAGGGTGCTTTCGAAACAGCATAACTCACTGCGGGAGGTACCCTGTAAATGCGTTTGACCTTGTTGAACTAGCTATGGAGTCGCTGTGAGAACCGTACGTTGGGTCGCCGTGATGGTTTCCGCCCTACTGTTCGCAGGATTCGCCACGGTCGGTCCGGCGTGGGCTGCGGACGACTTCCTCGACTCCAGCGACCCCGCGCCCCAGCAGGAGCTGAAGCGCGTGCCCGGCTGGGTGAGCCTGGCCTTCAAGGCGGCCGCGGACGCGTCCCTGGCGACGATCGTCGTGCTGGACGGCAACGGCCAGAACGTGACCACCGGCCCGCTGATCGTGGAGGGCACCAACGTCACCACCCAGTTGCGCAGTGGGCTGCCCAAGGGCACCTACACCGTGTACTACCGCACCACCGACGAGTTCGGTGAGCGCCGTGGCGGCTCCTTCCAATTCGCGTACGGCAAGGGCGATTGGACGCCGCTGGAGTCGGAGGTCTGGCAGGGCGAGGAGGAGCAGCCGCCGATCCTCGACGATGTCGAAGACCCGTCCGCCAGCCCCGCGCCCACGCCTACTGAGACCGAATCCGAGACGCCCACGCCGACCGCCCTGCCTTCGGCCACCCCGTCCGAATCGCCCACCGCGACCGCTGCCCCGCAACCGCTCAATCCCGGCGACAGCACCGGCTGGATCATCGGTGGCGGTGCGGTAGTGCTCGCCCTCGCCGGCGGAGGCAGCTGGCTGGCCTGGCGCCGCCGCCAACGCGAAGAGGGCTGACTCAAACGGCCGCGCTGGTCATCGGTCCCTGAGGACTCACGCACTGGACCTTGGAGGGTCCACCTCCTTCATCGGTCCCTGAGGAGTCCCGCACTGAGCTTTCGAGGGTCCGCGTCGTTCATCGGTCCCTGAGGAGTCCCGCACCGAGCTTGTGAAGGCTGCCTTCCCTCATCGGTCCCTGAGGAGTGCCGCACTGAGCTTGCGAAGGGCGGGACGTCACGAAGGGCCGCCGCGCCAGCGAGTCTTGGTGGTGTTCCAATGAGCGACTGCGGCGGCGGCCCTTCGTGACGCTTCGCTCGCAGGCTCACGAAGCTCCTCAGGGACCGAGTTTGGGAGCTCGGCTCGCTCGACCGGTCTGGGGGCGGGGTCTCGACAAGGCTCGACCAGCCGAGTGGATGCGTCCCCTCATCGGTCCCTGAGGAGTTCCGCACTGGACCTTGGAGGGTCCGCGTCGTTCATCGGTGCCTGAGGAGTCCGCACTGAGCTTGCGAAGGGCGGGACGTCACGAAGGGCCGCCGC
>DAORUI010000002.1:43556-49620 GCA_035433085.1 Propionicimonas sp.
CCGCACTGAGCTTGCGAAGGGCGGGACGTCACGAAGGGCCGCCGCGCCAGCGAGTCTTGGTGGTGTTCCAATGAGCGACTGCGGCGGCGGCCCTTCGTGACGCTTCGCTCGCAGGCTCACGAAGCTCCTCAGGGACCGAGTTTGCTCCCAATGAGCGACTGGGGCGGCGGCCCTTCGTGACGCTTCGCTCGCAGGCTCACGAAGCTCCTCAGGGACCGAGTTTGGGAACTCGGCTCGCTCGACAGGTCGATCAGGGCTGTGCGACCAACTCGTTGAACAACGCGCTCCAGCGGGCGGCGAATGGGGCCTCACCGAAGTCGGCGGCTCGGGCGGGGGCGGCGGCGGACAGCCTGGCAAGCAGCGACGGGTCGCGCAGTGCGCCCACCAGACGAGTCGCCATCGCGCGACGGTCGCCGTAGGGCACCAGCAGCCCGTCCACGCCGTCGGTGATGATGTCGGCGGGGCCGTAGCGCAGGTCGTAACTGATCACCGGACAGCCGTAGCTCATCGACTCCTGCAGGGTCAGTGGGGCGCCCTCGAACCGGCTGGTCATCAGGCACAGCGCCGCCCGTTGGTAGGCCAGATGGGGTTCGGCGGTGAAGCCCATCAGTTTCACCTGCTTGGCCACGCCCAAGTCTTTGATCAGAGTCTGCAACGAAGCTTGCTCAGGTCCGCGGCCGTAGATCTCCAGTCGGGCGTCCGGAACGTCGCGCACGACCTGGGCGAAGGCCTCGATCGCGTGGTTCACCTGCTTCTGCTTGCTCTCCAGGCGGGCCATCATCACGACCAGCTTCGGATCCCGTTCGACGCCCGGGACGGGGTGGGGTGCGGCCACCGAGTGCGGCAGCACGCGGAACGCGTCCGCGCGTCCGTACTTCGCCTCGGCCTCGGCGCGCTGGGTGGCGGTGAGGAACACGATCGCGTCCACTCGCTTGCGGGCCTCCAGGATCGGGCGGAAGCTCGGCCGGATCGCGGAGATGTCGTCGAAGGGCTCCCGGATGTGCGCGTTGTGCAGCACGTACACCTGCTTCACGTGCGGACGGTGGTACCCGAGCAGGTAGCGATCGACGTGGCGGTCCTCAGCCATGACGAACGCCGGTTCGCTCCCGATCAGCCGATCCAGGCAAAGGTGGTTGATCGCGTCCATGCTGTCGTGCATGGCGGTGGGCCGGCCGGCGCCATCGAACTCGATGACCTTCTGTACGACTGACTCCTCGGCGTCCGCATCCACCACCCACCACACGGTGAACGCCGGTGTCTGGTCGGCGCGGTAGTGGATCTCCTGCCGGGGCAGGTTGTGGGTCAGGTCCATGTACACGCGGCGGCGCAGCGTGCCGTTGGTACGGAACTCCTCGCGCAGTGTGCGGGCACGGTTCGGGCTGAAGTTGTCCTGCACGATCAGGCGTCCGGCGTGGTCGTAGCGGCGATAGCGGCGGTAGACGCCCTCGGCGTCGAAGTAGCGGTACACCTCCTGGGTGGGCTCCTTGAGCCAGCTCAACTCGGGTACGTCGACCGGGTGGCCGACCGGCTCCCCGGCGTACACCGAGTCGTCGGGGTAGAAGTCGTGCAGGCAGACGAACCTCAGGTGGTCGCCGATCACGCCGCGCTCGCGAAGTTCGTGCTCGATGTCGGCGAGTTCGGCCGAGTGCAGGAACGTCACCAGGGTTGACTCGACCCCGGCCTGCTCGGCGAACACCCGCGCCTTGGTGATGATCGACGAACTGCGTCCGGCGTACTGGCGGGGGATCGCGTTCACCGCGTAGAAGTAGTTGGCCTTCGGGAAGGGCTGCAGCTCCGGGGCCGGTTCGAGCGGACGGATGGTCGCCGGCCGCGTGCCCTTGGGTGCGGGGGCTGCGTCCCGTCCGGCGATGCGGTTCAGCGGTCCGGGCAGCTTCACAGTGCCTCCTCAGGTGAATCTGCAACAATCTAAGCACGTGGCCGGCACGCTGCTGTCGAGCCCTCGAACGAGTAGCGGAAGGACGCGCATGCGGGTAATCACGTACGGGACCTTCGATCTGTTCCACGAAGGACACCGGCGGTTGCTGGAGCGTGCGAAGGCGCTCGGCGACTACCTGATCGTTGGCGTCACCACCGAGAACTACGACGATTCGCGCGGCAAGCTGAACGTCCGCCAGTCGCTGATGGACCGCATCCGCAACGTCCAGGACAGCGGGCTCGCCGATGAGATCATCATCGAGGAGTACGAGGGCCAGAAGGTCCAGGACATCCAGAAGCACGGCGTCGACATCTTCGCCATCGGCTCGGACTGGTTGGGCAAGTTCGACTACCTCGGCGACTACTGCAAGGTGGTCTACCTGGATCGCACCAAGGGCGTCTCCAGCACCCAGCTGCGCAACGAGACCGCCGGCGTGATCCGGCTGGGCGTGGTGGGTTCGGGACGCATCGCGGCCCGCTTCGTCGCGGAGGCCCGCTACGTTTCGGGCGTCTCGGTCGAGGCTGTGTACTCCCGCCGCTTCGAGTCGGCGAAGGCGTTCGCAGAGAAGCTCGAACTCGAGTGGGCCAACGAGACCTACGAAGACCTGCTCAAGCACGTGGACGCGGTCTACGTGGCCACGCCGCACGCCACTCATTACGACTACACCAAGCAAGCGATCGAAGCCGGCGTCCACGTGCTTTGCGAGAAGCCGATGACCCTGACGAAGGCGGAGACCGAGGGACTGTTCGAACTCGCGGCCCAGCACCAGGTGGTGCTGTTGGAGGCGGTGAAGACCGCGTTCGCTCCTGGCTTCCAGCGGATGGTCGCGGTGGCGCGCAGCGGTTCGATCGGCCAGGTGCGCTCGGTGGACGCCACGTTCACCAAGATCGTGAGGGCCGGACGCGAACTCGAGGGCGAGGACGGCGGCAGCATCTCCGAGCTGGCCACCTACCCGCTGCTCGCGGTGGTGAAGCTGCTCGGCACCGACTACACCAAGGTGACCACGCATTCGCTCAAGCCCGCCGGCTCGCCGGTCGAGGTGTTCAGCCGCATCGACGTCGACTACCCCGGCGGCATCGCGTCCGCTCGTACCGGCATCGGGGTGAAGGCCGAGGGCGAACTGATCGTCGCCGGTTCGCGCGGGTATGTGTACGTGCCCGCGCCCTGGTGGCTGACCGAGTACTTCGAGACCCGGTTCGAGGACCAGTCGAAGAACAAGAAGTACTACTACAAGTTCGACGGCGACGGCCTGCGCTACGAACTGGCCGAGTTCGCGTTCATGATCCGCAACTCGACGCCCGAGTCGTTCAAGCTGCGGGCGGCGGAGTCGATCGCGATCGCCGACATCATCGAGCAGGCCCGCACCCAGGCGGAGACCTTCGAGTGACCTTCTCCACTTGGACCGAATTCGGAACCGTCCCCCCGAATTCTGGGGACGGTTCCGAACTCGGTCCAGTTGATTCAGGCAAGTAGTTAGGCGAGCTGTGGCCCCCAGATACAACCGACTGGAAACCCTGATCCGGCGCACCAGGAGGTCGCGGTTCGCGTTCCTGTACACCGGCTACCTGGCCGGACGGAAGGCCTACCGCGCGGTGGTCAACCGGTTCACCGGCAAGCAGGTCGGCTGGGTGGCGTGGATGCAGTCCGGACGCTGGGTCGGCGACACGACCTTCGAGCTCATCGGCTGGGCTTATGAGCGCGGCACCGGCAGCCACGAGGTGACCCCGAAGGTCACGGTCGTCTGCCAGAACGTCCGGACAAAGCAGCAGATCAAGGTGCAGGCGAGGCAGCGGTACGACGCCGCGGCCAACATCCGCGCCCGACTGATGCCGGTTGACTACGGCAATTACGCGTTCGTCGCCGCAATCGACCTGGCGCCGGTGCTGGCCGGCGAGGTCGGGGACACCTGGGCTGTCCGGGTCACCGTGGACGACAGCGAGCGAAAGGTCACCGGCACCCTGAAGAACCGCGCCAAGACCGGAGCTGGCGCGTACCTGGTGGCGCGCACGTCCGGCGAGCGCCAGATCGAGCCGGTCTGGGGTGGCAAGGACAGCGGTCTCAACTTCGTGCTGAGGCGTCCGGCGGTGCTCGCCGAGGACGTGGCCTTCGACGGCGACCGGCTGGACGTGGTGGTGCGGGCGCCAGCGTTCGCCATCGCGTCCGCTGCACTGTTCGAAGCCGAGTTGGTGCCGCTCGAGGTGTCGGCGCTGGAGGGGGGCCGCTACCGCCTTCGCGGCGCACTGCCCAAGCCGGGTGCGGCTAGGGCAGTGGCCGAGCCCGACCTCGAACGCAACAACCCCGAGGACCTTGGCGAGTCCCTGCAGGTGCACGATTGGCTGATCGAGGTGCGGGACGCGTCCGGCGCCAAGCAGATCGTGAGCAGCGCCCTCGACGAGCGGGACGCGGTGCTGCTGCCCGGCCAGGCCCGGTACGCCTACTCCGGCAACGGTAGCGCGCTGTGCATTCGCGATACCGCGGCGATGCTGCTGGTCGACGACGTCGAACTGGTGGCCGAGCCGGCCGGCCTGCGCTACACCGGACGGGCGCTGGGCGACCTGGCCGGGGCGACGCTGGTGCTCACCGGTCCGCGTCAGGACCTCGACGTGGACCTGACGATCGACGGCGACCGGTTCACCGCGTTCGCGTCCCTCCTGATCAGCGCGTGGGGCGGGCCGAAGCTGCCCCCGCAGACCGGCTCGTACGTCCTGCGCGGACGCACTGCAGCGGGGGAGTGGTTGCGGGTCGGCGCGACATCGTCCCTCTTGCAGCGGACGCCGATCCGGTCGATGGGCCAATGGCTGAAGATGCGCGTCGGAGTTGCGTCCGGACGGCGGGTGACGTGCCTGTTGAGCGCTCCGCTGGAGGACCAGCTCGTGGGCGACTACCAGCAGGCGCGACTGAAGGCCGAGTACCACGCACGCAGCTTCGAGCCCGTCGATGCGGTGTACTTCGAGAGCTTCAACGGCCGTGCGGCCACCTGCAACACCCTGGCGCTGGATGGCGCGGTTGCGCGGCTGCACCCCGAGATGAAGCGCTACTGGAGCGTGCTCGACTATTCGGTGGCGGTGCCCGAGGGGGCGATCCCGGTACTCAAGGGCACGTTGGAGTGGTGGGACGTCCGTTCGACGTGTCGGTATGTCATCACCAATGAGTGGATCCGGCAGAAGTTCAAGCACCAGCCGTTCCAGGTGGTGCTGCAGACGTGGCACGGCTCGATGTTCAAGCGGATCGGGCTCGACCGTCCGAACTTCAGCAAGGACGAGCAGACGTTCCTCGCCTACGAACGGGTGAAGTGGGACGTCCTGCTCTCGCAGAACGCGCACTCGACCGAGATCTTCCGGCGGGCCTACGCCTGGGAGGGGCCGATCTGGGAGGAGGGCTACCCGCGCAACGACGACATGTCGACGAAGACCGGTGAGCCGATCCGCGAACTGCTGGGGGTGCGTCCCGAACAGAAAGCCGTGCTGTACGCGCCCACCTGGCGCGACGACAACGAGGAGAAGCTGGTCGACTTTCTCGACCTGCCGGTGATGGCCCGCGAATTGGGCGATGACTACGTGATCCTCCTGCGCGGGCATTCCCGGACGCTGCGCACGGACGGCAATGTGCGCGTCCCCGGCGTGATCGACGTGACCAGCTACCCGAACGTGACGGACTTGTTCCTCGCCGCGGACGCGATGATCACCGACTACTCCTCGGTGATGTTCGACTACTCGGTGACCGGGCGGCCGATGATCTTCTTCACCCCCGACTTGGAGCAGTACCGCGATCAGACCCGCGGGGTGTACTTCGATCTGGAGGAACTAGCCCCCGGCCCGGTCGCCTTCACCCAGGACGCGGTGATCGCCGCGCTCCGGTCGATGGCTGACGACGCCCCTGGCTACGCCGAGAAGTACGCCGCCTGGCAGCAGAAGTTCAATGCCCACGACGACGGCCGCTCCGCCGAGCGAGTCATCGCCCGCCTGTTCGCCCTACCGAAGAAGTAGCCGCCCCAACGGCCCCTTGAGCTTGTCGAAGGGTGAAGGGCCGAGCCTGTCGAGATCCTGCGTACAGGCGCCCGCCGAGACCCTGCGCGTTGAGTTCTCGACAAGCTCGACCAGCCGAGGGCTCGGTTGTTGGCGACCCGGG
>DAORUI010000003.1:0-2241 GCA_035433085.1 Propionicimonas sp.
GGCACCCCGATGAAGGGCTCGAAGGCCTGAGTGCACAACTCGCCGCCCTGGGACTGGACGCCGTTGTTGCCGGGGAACTCGTCTCCGGTGAGGGTCCCGGTGGCGAAGGCCTCCCACGCGTGCTCCTGGTCGCAGGGCACAAGCGGCAACCGGCTCGCCGAGTCCGATTCCAGCTTGCTCACGCAGTCGCCGACCTTGATCGAGTACGAATCGACCGTGGCTGGAGCGGTCACCTGGCCCGCGCTGTTGCGCGGGCTCTCGGCGGCGCAACTGGACAGCAGCAGCCCGCAGGCGACCAGTACGCCGAGACGACGATTCATGCAGTGGCGTCCTCGCCGGGCTTCAGCTCGATGACCACATTCAGAGTGGTGTCGGAGACCGCCCACTCGATCGGGCTGGTGATCCGTCCGACCGCCCGGAGGTCGGCCTCGGCGCCCCGCAGGCGTGCGACGACAGCGTCCGGTGCGGAGAACTCCGCCCGAAGGACTTCGGTCTTCATCGAAACCTTAGCTTGTGACTTCGCGCCGCGGACGCCGATCAGGGCGGACGCGATGTCGGCCAGCACGTCCGCGTCCCCGCCGGTCGGTAGCTCAGAGGTGTCGGGCCAGGTCGAGGTGTGCACCGACCCGGACTGCCACCACGACCAAACCTCCTCGGTGACGTACGGCAGGAAAGGTGCGAACAGCCGCAGCAGCACGCCGAGCGCAGCCCGCAAGGCCACTCGGGCGGAGTCACTCGCACCGATCCCTGAGGAGTTGCTCGCTCCGATCCCTGAGAAACTACTCGCTCCGATCCCTGAGCCTGACGAAGGGTCGGCGTAGGCGCGCTCCTTGACGAGTTCCAGGTAGTCGTCGCAGAACTGCCAGAAGAACCTCTCTGCGGCCTCCAGCGCCGCGGAATAGTCATAGGCCTCGAAACCGGCGGTCGCGGTGGTGACCACGTCCGCCAGCGCGGCCAGCATCGCCAGGTCGACCGGCTCGGTCACCTGGGCGCCCGCGGCGGTGTCGCCCAGGCCGAGGATGAACTTCGAAGCATTGAGGATCTTCATCGCGAGGCGACGGCCGACCTTCATCTGGGTTTCGTCGAAGGGCGAGTCCATGCCAGGGCGGGCCATTGCCGCGCGCCAGCGCACCGCGTCCGAACCGAAGCGCTCCAGGATGTCGGTGGGCACGACCACGTTGCCCTTGGACTTGCTCATCTTCTTGCGATCAGGATCGACCACGAAGCCTGAGATCGCGGCGAGCTTCCAGGGCAGCACGCCGTGCTCGTGGTGAGCGCGCACCACCCGGGAGAACAGCCAGGTTCGGATGATGTCGTGGGCCTGCGGGGCCATGTCCATCGGGAAGGTCAGCGCCCACAGTTCGGGATCGCGCTCCCAGCCGCACGCCAATTGCGGGGTGAGCGAAGAGGTGGCCCAGGTGTCCATCACGTCGGGGTCGCCGGCGAAACCTCCGGGCACGCCGCGCTGCTCTGGCGAGAACCCTGGCGGGCATTCGCTGGACGGGTCGACCGGCAGGTCGCTCTCGGCAGGCATGATCGGACGCGAGTAGTCGGGCTCACCGTCGGCATCGAGGTGGTACCAGACCGGGAAGGGCACGCCGAAGAAGCGCTGGCGGCTGATCAACCAGTCGCCGTTCAAGCCGTTGACCCAGTTGGAGTAGCGGTGCCGCATGTGGTCGGGCACCCAGGTGAGCTCCTCGCCACGGGCCAGCAGTGCGGCCTTCAGGTCGTCGTCGCGCCCGCCGTTTCGGATGTACCACTGACGAGTGGAGACGATCTCCAGCGGCTTGTCACCCTTCTCGTAGAAGTTCGCCATCCGCTGGGTCGGCTTCGGCTCACCCTCCAGATCACCGGACGCGCGCAGCAGCGCGACCATCGCTTCGCGGGCGCTGTAGGTGGTCTTGCCGGCGAGTTCGGCGTAGGGCTCAGGGTTGACCAGCCACTCGGGGGTCTCGCCGTGCAGGCGTCCGTCCCGGCCGATCACGGTGCGGGTGGGCAGCCGCAGCTCGCGCCACCACTGCACGTCGGTGAGGTCCCCGAAGGTGCAGCACATCGCGATGCCCGCACCCTTGTCGGGTTCGGCTGCCGGATGCGCCAGCACCGGGATCTCGACGCCGAACACCGGCGAGGTGACTGTGGTGCCGAACAGGTGCTGGTAGCGCTCGTCGTCCGGATGCGCGATCAACGCGCCCACCGCGGGGATCAGCTCCGGACGCGTGGTCTCGATGTAGATGGGCTCGC
>DAORUI010000003.1:2341-38228 GCA_035433085.1 Propionicimonas sp.
GTCTGGAAGGTGATGTCCCACAGCGTCGGAGCTTCCGAGAGGTACGCCTCGCCGCGGGTGAGGTTGCGCAGGAACGCGCGCTGCGCCACCGTCCGCGCTTCGTCGGAGATGGTCGCGTACAGCGACTTCCAGTCGACGCTCAAGCCGAGCGTGCGCCACAGATCTTCGAAGGCCACCTCGTCGACGGCGGTCAGTTCGTGGCAGAGGTCCACGAAGTTGCGGCGGCTGATCGGCACCTGGCGTTTCGGGTCCGGCTTCTCCGGAGGGGTGAAGTCCGGGTCGTACGGCAGGGACGGATCGCAGCGCACCCCGTAGTAGTTCTGCACGCGACGCTCGGTGGGCAGGCCGTTGTCATCCCAACCCATGGGGTAGAACACACGTTTGCCGCGCATGCGCTGGTAGCGCGCGACCAGGTCGGTGTGGGTGTAGCTGAACACGTGTCCCACGTGCAGCGATCCCGAAACCGTGGGCGGCGGGGTGTCGATGCTGAACACCTGGTCGCGAGACTCCGGGCGCACGAACGCGTAGGTGTCCTGTTCGCGCCACCGGGCCGACCACTTCGCCTCCAGCCCCTCTAGCACCGGGCGCTCCGGTACCTGGCTCGCGGCCGTGGTGTCAGCGGGCGCATCGAAGGTGGTGGGCTGTGCAGTCATGGGGTGCATCTTATTGAGCGGACGCGCCTTGTTCAGAATCCACCCTGAGGAGGCAGGGTCAGGCGTTCTGCTTGATCAGGTCGCCGAGCTCGGTGGGGTCGACTCCCGAGAACGAGGACAGCGGGACGTCCTTGCCGTTCACGTGGAACGTCGGCGTACCAGTCACGTTGTCCTGGCTGGCCTTGTCGTTGGTGCCCCGCACGAAGGCCTTGGTCGCCTGGTCGTCGTAGCACTTCTGGAAGTTGGTCAGCGCTTCCGCGGTGATGCCGACGCTGGCCGGGACGGTCTCGCGCAGCACCTCGTCGGTGTAGCCGTCGCCCTCGGTTGCCGGCTGGTTGGCGAAGATCTCGTTGTGGAAGGCCGAGTAAACGCCGGCGAAGTCCGAACACGCCGCAGCGATGCCTGCACGGGTGGACGCGTCGTTGCTGAGGTTGTTGTCGAGGAACGTCATCGTCCGGTAGTGCAATTCGATGTCGCCCGCCTCGGCCAGCACGTTCAGCGGCTCGCTGTAGAGGGTTTCGAACTGCTTGCAGATCGGGCATTGGTAGTCGAAGAACAGCTCGACCACCGGAGCACCATCCTTGGCCTTGCCCGGATTCACCACGATCGCCTTGGCGTCGCTGGTGGCGTTCGGCGGATTGGCCGAAGTGGGGGACGACGCAGTGCCGGCCTGCTGCAGCAGCACCACGGCGAAGACACCGATCAGCACCACCGCCAGCACGGCCGCGCCCACGCCGATGATGCGGTTCAATCGCTGCTGCTTGGCCTTGGCGGCCTCGGACTTGCGCAACCGTTCGCGATTGTTCTCGGTCATGGGGCGAGCTCCTTGTCGTTGAGGTCTGCGTCGGCGGCGTCCGGCTCGGCGAGCGGGGCGAACAGCCAGTTGTCCACCGCGAAGGGTGACTTGGGTTTCCAGGCCGCCCAAACGCCGGTGGCCATTAGGCCGACGTCCCTTGCGATCTCGAGCGGGTACTGCGTCGCGCTGGGGTCCACTTCACCGCCGGGGGAGAAGCATCCGCAGTCGATCGAGATGCCGCGCGCCCACACCGAGGCGATACCGATGATGAACGCCAACATCAGCAGGCTGCCGATGATCGCGGACACCCGGACGAAGGTCCCCGTGATCAGCAGCACCCCGGTGGCGATCTCGATGATCGGCAGGGCCGAGCCCACGAACGCGGTCGTTTCCCAGGGCAGCAATTGGTAGAGCCGCACCGATTGCACGGACGCGTCCAGGTGGCCCACCTTGAGCAGGCCGGCGACCAGCAGGACGATGCCCAGCACCAGACGTGCGGCGAGGGTGACCCATTCGGTCCAGGGTCGCCGGAATCCGGGGACGGCTGGAGCTTGGGTCACCCCGTCAGTATAACGACGGGTGGGGACGATACCGGTGCGGGGTATCTCGGGCCTGCCTCGCGCCACCGTGCCGACGCCGTCCGCGAGCGCGCCGATCATCTAGGCTGAGCGCACCATGAGCCGAACCCACGCCGATATCGTCGCCGAACTCCAGTCGCGCTGGCCCGAGCACAAGGTGGGTCGCAGCCAGGCCCGAGTCCGGGCGCTGTGCGACCTGCTGGGCTCACCCCAGGACGCCTGCCCGGTGATCCTGGTCACCGGGACCAACGGCAAGGGCAGTACTGCAGCGATGATCGATTCGCTCCTGAGCGCCCTGGGCCTGCGCGTGGGTCGCTTCTCCAGTCCGCACCTGGTCGACCTAACCGAACGCATCACGATCGACGGCCGGCCGATCGCCGACGAGGTGTTCGACGACCTCGTCGAGCAGGTGTCGCCCTTGGTGAGGATCGTCGACGAGCAGGCGATCGACGGTATTCCGATGACCTTCTTCGAAGTCATGACGGCGCTCGCCTACGTGGCCTTCGCGGACGCCCCGGTGAACGTCGCGGTCGTCGAGGTGGGCATGGGCGGGGAGTGGGATGCCACCAACATCACCGACGCCGTCGTCGCGGTCGTGGCTCCGATCGACTTCGACCACACCGCGCTGCTGGGCTCGACGCTCACCGAGATCGCCACAGAGAAGGCGGGAATCATCAAGGCCGGCAGCCGGGCCGTCCTGGCTGCGCAGGCGCCGGAGGCCGCCCGCGTCCTGCTGGCGCGGTGCGCCGAGGTCGGCGCCGAACCGCGCCGGGAGGGCATCGAGTTCGGCCTGATCGATCGAGTGCCCGCGATCGGCGGCCAGGTGCTGCGCCTTGAGACCGCCGAGGGGCCGCTGGGCGATCTGGTGCTGCCGCTCTTCGGCGCGCACATGGCGCGCAACGCGGCGCTGGCGGTGGCCGCCGTCGAGGCGTTCCTCGGACGGCCGTTGCCTGCGGACGTGATCGCCGAGGGCCTGGAGTCCGTGCAGGCGCCGGCCCGGCTCGAGGTGGTGCGTCGCTCGCCGACGGTGGTGCTGGACACCTGCCACAACCCGCACGGCGCCCGCGCCACCATCGAAGGCATCACGGAAGCATTCGACTTCGCCCCGCTGATCGGTGTGGTGGCGATGATGGCCGACAAGGACGTCTCCGGGGTGCTGCAGATCTTCGCCGAAGCCATGACGACCGTGGTGACCACGACCATCGCCGACACCAAACGTGCGCTGTCCGCGTCCGAGCTCGGCGAGCTGGCCGGGGAAGCGTTCGGCGCCGACCGCGTCCGGGAGGCACCGACGATGGCCGCCGCGATCGATGAGGCCGTCCGCCTCGCCGACGAGGCCGGCGCCGGAGCCGGGGTGCTGATCGCCGGTTCGGTCTACGCGGCCGGTGAGGCCAGGGCGCTGCTCGTGCACGCGGACGCGTCCACTGCCGGAGGATCGGCGACCTCGGAGCGCGTCGTCTGGATCGAGGAGGGGGAACACGATGGGACTTGACCCGACCAACCCGATGGGACGCGTGATGGTCAGCATCCTCGCTTTCGAGGCGATCGTGTTCGGCCTGGCCATTGCAGGCATGATCCAGGTCTCGACATGGTCGGTGACGACCGCCTTCGCGATCGGCCTCGGCGCGGCCGCACTGGCCGTGCTGGCGGCCGCCCTGTTGCGGCGTCCGGTTGGCTACCCGCTCGGCTGGCTCACCCAGGTGGTCGCGATCGCGATGGGCTTCGCCACCGAGATGATGTTCGCGGTCGGCGGCATGTTCGCCCTCCTCTGGGTGGTCTGTTTCATTCTCGGCCGGCGGATCGAGAAGGCGCATCGCGCATCGGTCTGACGTACGCCGACTCCCTTGACCTCGGGTGGGGGAAGTGGGCGGTAGGGTTCCGGCCATGACCGAACTGCAACGGAGCCTTGTCCTGCTGAAGCCCGACGCCGTACGTCGTGGTCTGGCGGGTACGATCCTCGGCCGGTACGAGGCCAAGGGGCTCAACATCGTCGCCCTGGAACTGCGGCACGTGGACGGCGACCTGGCCGATCGCCACTACGGTGACCACGTCGAGCAGCCGTGGTACCCGCCGCTGCGGGCGTTCATCACCAGCGGTCCGACGATCGCGCTGGTGCTCGAAGGGCCGGACGCGATCGAGGTGGTGCGTCTGATGAACGGAGCCACCAACGCTGTGGTCGCGGCCCCCGGCACGATCCGCGGCGACTACTCGCTGTCGAACCGCGAGAACCTCGTGCACGCGTCCGATTCGCCGGAGTCGGCCGAGCGGGAGATCGGTCTGTGGTTCCCGAACCTGGTCTGAACCCGCAGGGGCCGCCCTACTTCTCCGGCGGTCAGCAGCCACCGGTGTACCCCGGTGGGTTCCAGCCCGGACCGAACCAGGTGTTCTGGCCGGCCGTGCCGGCGAAGCCGTCCGCGCTGCCGGTGGTGCCGAGGGAGTACCACGAGTTCTTCCGGGCGCCCAGGTTCCGGTGGTGGAAGCCCCTGGTTGCGATCGCCATGTTCGTCGGGGCCTGGTTCATCGGGTCGCTGGTGATGACGATCGGTGCGATGGCGTACGACGTTCTCACCGGTCGCATCGCCCCCGATGACCTGGCGGCCTACGAGACCACGGTCACTCCGATGCTGTTCACCGCCAACAACCTGGCGCTGGCGCTGGCGATACCGTTCGCGGGGCTGACTGCCTGGGCCGTGTTCGGGCAGCGTCCGAAGTGGATGTCTTCGATCTTCGGCGGATTCCGCTGGCGGCTCTTCTGGCGCTTCGCGGCGGTCGCCGCAGTTGTCGACCTCGTCTACCTCGGGATCAGCCTGCTGACCGACGACCTGAGCGAGTTGCGCTGGAACTCCGATTCCGCGTTCCTGATCGTCGCGATCCTGCTCACCACGCCGTTCCAAGCCGCCGGCGAGGAATATGGCGTCCGTGGCTTCCTGGCGCGGAGCATCGGCTCCTGGTTCGGCTCCCGGCGGGTGGGGCTGGTGGTGGCGACGGCGATCACGTCCCTGGTCTTCATGGTGCTGCACGGGGCCGACAACTTCTGGCTCAACCTTTTCTACATCGGCGTCGGGGTGGCGTGTTCCATCCTGGTCTGGCGCACCGGAGGTCTGGAGGCCGCGGTCGCCCTGCATGTTTTCAACAATCTGTTCTCCGAGGTGACCCTGCCGTTCATGCCGCTGGACGACTTGTTCAACCGCGGCCCCGAGGCGGCCGGAGTGGAAGCGCTGCTGCCGCTCACCTTCACCTTCCTGGTGATGGCCGGAATGCTTTGGGTGGCCCGACGCCAACGGGTGGCTTCGATTTCTGCGCCAGGCGCCCAGCCGCTGCCGGTCCTTTGAGCTCGTGGTGGCATATCCTGGAAACCTGCGCGTTTGCGTCGCGTCCACCGTTCTCGAAGCGCGGTCGGTGGATCAGAGCTCAGGAACCGAAGGTGTGACATGAAGACCGAACCGACTCAGAAGATGGACGCAGGCAGCGCCCTGAAGTGGTTGCGGGCTCGCGTCCGGTCTCGTTCTGGGCGCACCCTGGTGGGGATCGACGGCGTCGACGGCGCAGGCAAGACCACGTTCGCGGACGAACTCGCCGACCTGCTGCGCGAGTGCGGCATCGAAGTGATCCGGATCTCGATGGACCACTACCTGAATCCACAGATGAAGCGCTACGCCCAGGGACGGACCTCGGCCAAGGGCTATTTCGAGGACAGCTACGACTACGAGCGGTTCACCGACGAGGTGCTGGAGCCGCTCGGCCGGGACGGGTCAGGTCGCTACCGCACAGCTGCCTACGACCTCGGGTCGGAATCAGAGGTTCATTCGCCGTGGAAGGTCGCCCCTGACGACGCGGCCGTGATCGTGGACGGCATGTTCATCCACCGTGACGAGTTCTGTTCCAGCAAGAAGAAGGTCTGGGACCTGTCGGTCTGGCTGGACGTGCCGTTCGATGAGTCCTTCCACCGCATGTCCGAGCGTGACCAGAAGCTCGCAGCCGACCCCGAGGACCCTCGCAACGCCCGCTACTATCAGGGCCAGTTGCTCTACCTGGAGACCTGTGACCCGGCCAAGCGAGCCGATCTGGTGGTCGAGAACGTCGCTCCGCACTCGGCCGACGTCGACTGACGGCTCCTTCCAAACGTTGCCTGACCGCGACCAACCGTTGCCTGACCGCGACCAACCGTTGCCTGACCGCCCCAACCAAACGCTGCCTGAGCCTGTCGAAGGCCCGCGAGCCCTGGCGACAACCATCACCACGGACTCAGGGATTCGGTTGGTCGAGCCTGTCGAGACCCCAGTGCGGCGAGACCCCCTGGTGCCGGAAGTGATCCCGGACGACCCCACCGCTCTCGCCGAGCATCTGCTGATCGGCCTCACGCAACGCGCCAACCCGGACAATGTGGCTGGTATGGCTCGGTACGGCATCAGCCCCGAGGGCACGCTCGGCGTGCAGATCCCTGTGCTGCGGGGCGTCGTCCGCGAACTCAGGGCTGTGCGCCGATCCCGTCCCGACTACGTCCACGAGGTGGCTGCGGTCCTGTGGGCCTCGGGGGTGCACGAAGCCAGAATGCTGGCCGGTTTCCTCGACGTTCCCGAGTTGGTGACCCAGGCGCAAGCGGACGTGTGGGTGGCTGGTTTCGACTCCTGGGACGTCTGCGATCAGGTGACCGGACTGTTCGCGTCCACCCCGTTCGCACCGGCCCTGGTCGCCAGGTGGACGGCGTCTTCGGAGGTCTTCACGAAGCGCGCCGGGTTCGTGTTGATTTGCGCTCTGGCTGTCCATGACAAGGAAGCACCCGACGAGGCGTTGACCGCCTACCTGCCGCTCATCGAGGCCGCCGCTGTGGATGACCGCACCTACGTGAAGAAGGCAGTGAACTGGGCGCTCCGCCAGATCGGCAAGCGCTCGCTCACTTGCCACGCGGCAGCCGTTGAGGCAGCCGAGCGCATTCTGCGAGACCATCCCGATTCCAGGTGCGCCCGCTGGATCGCCCGCGACGCCCTCCGCGAGTTGCGCTCGGACGCCGTCCGTCAACGACTCGCCCGCTCGCGGGCCTGAACCTCATGGGCTGCGTGGCAGATGTGCGCAAGACACTGGACGCAGGGGATGCGCCGGCGGCAGTTATCCTGATTCGACCATGACAGCCTTGATGAACGCGCCCGTCGAGTCCCTGTACCCGCGCCTGGAGCCGCTGCTCGCCCGGGTGAGTAAGCCGGTGCAGTACACCGGCGGCGAGGTGAACTCGGTCAGCAAGGACTTCGCGGACGCGGAGGTGCGCTGGGCGCTGATGTACCCGGACGCCTACGAGGTCGGCCAGCCCAACCAGGGCCTGGCGATCCTCTACGAGATCCTCAACGAGCGCGACTGGATGCTCGCCGAGCGCACTTTCTCGATCTGGCCCGACCTGGCCAGGCTGATGCGCGAGCACGGACTGCCGCAGTTCACGCTGGAGAACCACCTGCCGGTGGCGGCGTTCGACCTGCTGGGCGTGAGTTTCTCCACCGAACTCGGCTACACCAACCTGCTGGAGGCGCTCGACCTGGCCGGCATCACCCTGCACGCGGCCGATCGCGGCGAAGCCGAACCGATCGTGATCGCCGGCGGCCACGCCGCCTTCAACCCCGAGCCGATCGCCGACTTCATCGACGCCGCCGTCCTCGGTGACGGCGAAGAGGCCGCGCTGGCCGTCTCTCAGATCGTCCGTGAGTGGAAGGCGTCCGGACGCTCCGAGGGGCGCCGCGGGCTGCTGTTGCGGTTGGCGGCAAGTGGAGTGGCGTATGTGCCCTCGCTCTACGACGTGTCCTATGCGCCCGGCGGCACGATCGCGTCCGTGGTGCCGAACACGGCCGGTGTGCCCGCGCGGGCGGCCAAGCACACGCTGATGGAGCTGGACGAGTGGCCCTACCCGGCCAAGCCGGTGGTGCCCCTGGCCGAGACCGTCCACGAGCGCTATTCGGTGGAGATCTTCCGCGGGTGTACCCGGGGCTGCCGGTTCTGCCAGGCCGGCATGATCACCCGTCCGGTGAGGGAACGGAACATCGAGACCATCGGCACCATGGTCGCCGGGGGCATCGCAGCGACCGGCTTGGACGAGGTGGGGTTGCTCAGCCTGTCCAGCGCCGACCACTCGGAGATCGCGCCGGTGACCCGGCAGCTTGCCGACCGCTATGACGGCAGCTTCGTCTCGCTCTCGCTGCCCAGCACGCGCGTGGACGCGTTCAACATCGACCTGGCCAACGAGCTCTCCCGCAACGGCCGGCGCTCGGGCCTGACGTTCGCGCCCGAGGGCGGCTCGGAGCGGATGCGCAAGGTGATCAACAAGATGGTCAGCGAGGAGGACCTGATCAACACGGTCGCCGCTGCCTTCAGCCAGGGCTGGCGGCAGGTGAAGCTCTACTTCATGTGCGGCCTGCCGACCGAGACCGACGAGGACGTGCTCGGCATCGCCGACATGGCCGCCCACGTGATCGAAGCCGGACGCAAGGCCGCCGGCACCCGCGACGTGCGTTGCACGATCAGCATCGGCGGGTTCGTGCCCAAGCCGCACACGCCGTTCCAGTGGGTGGCCCAGGCGGACCCGGAGACGATCGACCGCCGGCTGCGCCTGCTGAAGGACAAGATCCGCGAGGACCGCCGCTACGGACGCGCCATCGGCATGCGCTATCACGACGGCAAGCCCGGCCTGATCGAGGGTCTGTTGAGCCGCGGCGACCGCCGGGTGGGTGCGGTGATCGAGCAGGTCTGGCGAGACGGGGGAGTGCTGGACGGCTGGAGCGAGCACTTCTCCTTCGAACGCTGGACGGCTGCGGCCGAGCGTGCGCTGGCCCCGTTCGGCGTCGATCTCGCCTGGTACACGACTCGCGAGCGGCCCCAGGGCGAGGTGCTTCCCTGGGACCACCTGGACGCGGGCCTGGATCGCGACTGGCTCTGGCAGGACTATCAGGACTCGCTCTACGGCGCTGAGGTGGACGACTGCCGCTGGTCGGGCTGCTACGACTGCGGTGTCTGTCCCCAGTTCGGCACCGAGATCCAGATCGGTCCCACCGGACGCTCACTGCTCCCGCTGACCGTCGTACGCCAGGCCGAAGCCGGCTGACGGAGGGCCTTGGGAGCCCCCGGCTGGTCGAGCCTGTCGAGACCCGAGCCAGCCCGACTACAGTCGACACGTGCTGAGAATTCGTCGCGTACGTGGTTTCGCCACCCTGATCGCGCTGGCCCTGTCCGTCGTCCTGATTGCGCCGGCCGTGCCGGCCGAGGCCGCTGCGAAGGTGCCGGCGAAGTTCACGATCAACGGCTCGGGTTCGGGGCATGGTGCGGGGATGTCCCAGTACGGGGCCTACCAGCTGGCGCGCACCGGCAGCACCGCCGAGCAGATCCTCGCCCTCTACTACCCAGGAACCTACCTCGGCACGGCGGTCAACAACCCGCGGACGGTGAAGGTGCAGGTCTTTGGTCCGCCCACGGACAAGCGCACCTCTACCAGCGTGAAGGTCAAGGGTGGGGGATTCACGGTCAGTGATGGCATGGGAAAGACGCTGGGCACCTTCAACGCAGGAACCGCGAAGCTGAAGGTCAAGGGCAGTCAGGTCAGCGCGAAGATCAAGAGCCGAATCCTGAAGGCCTCCCGGCTGGTCTTGACTCCAATGGGAAGCGCTGTCGCCACGGTCACCGGTGCGCAGGGTGGCTATCGCCACGGCAACCTGCAGGCGACAGTGATCGGCAAGAAGCTGAACGTCGTCAACGAGGTCGCCATGAACACCGCGTACCTGTACGGACTGGACGAGATGCCGGCCTCCTGGGGCACTTACGGTGGTGCCGAGGCGTTGAAGGCGCAGGTGATCGCGGCCCGCAACTACATCATCAAGGCGGCCGTTAAGGGCACGAGCGCCGCCTGTGACTGTGACGTTTTCGATGACGAACGCAGCCAGAACTACACCGGCTGGAAGAAGGCGGGCAAGGCTGCCAGCCAACCTTGGATCGATGCCGTGGACGCGACCATCACGAGTGCGACCGTGCAGATGCTGCGTGATCCGTCCGCTGGCTTCGCCGAAACCCCGTACTTCGCTTCCACTGGAAACACCGGCCAGACCGGCGCAAACTCCGACGTGTTCGGAACCGCCGCGCTCAGCTACCTGGGCGGCGTTGCCGACCCATACTCGGCACAGGCCCCGGGAAACCCGCACAAGTCGTGGAAGCGCACGCTGACCCAGGCCAAGGCGGCGAAGATCTTCGGGCTGAAGAAGATCAAGTCGCTCGAGGTGACCGAGCGCTACCCGGGCGGGCTGGTGAAGTCGATCACCGCGACCGCGGCCAACGGAAAGACCAAGACGCTCACCAAGACCACCACCGCCTGGACCAGTGTGCTGGGCGTTCCGGCACCCTGGATCTCGGGCATCACCGGCAAGTAGCGACCGGGTCGCAAGAGACCGCATCACCCCGTCCGCCGGGATGACTGTGGAGGCGGGACGGCCGTCAGAGGTCTGCACTAGCGTGGGCGCATGACTGGCGAGGATGCGCGCGGCTGGCGACGCTGGCTGCCAGGGCTGGGTGTCCTGGTGTCCTACGACCGCACCTGGCTGCGCGGCGACTTGATCGCCGGGGTGACCGTGGCCGCCTATCTGGTGCCGCAGGTGATGGCCTATGCCGAGATCGTCGGTCTCCCTCCGGTGACCGGTCTGTGGGCTGTCCTTGCGCCGATGCTGGTCTATGCGCTGCTGGGCACCTCGAAGCAACTGTCGATCGGTCCGGAATCAACCACCGCACTGATGACCGCCGCCACCATCGCCGCGCTCGCCGGCCAGGTGGACCTGCAGCGCCGCACCGAAGTTGCCGCGCTGGTCGCGATAGCGGTGGGTGTGGTGCTGGGAGTCGGTTGGCTGGCGCGGCTCGGCTTCCTCGCGAACCTGCTCTCCAAGCCCGTTCTCGTCGGCTATATGGCCGGAATCGGGCTGCTGATGGTGGTCAGCCAGTACGGGCGACTCACCAAGCTCGACATCGCCGGCAGCAACCCGCTTGCAGAGACCCAGTCGCTGCTCGTCCAACTCGGGTCGGTCCACGTCCCAACCCTCGTACTGGGCCTGGTCGTGGCGGCGCTGCTGTTCGCGCAGCACCACTGGGCGCCGACCTTGCCCGGACCGCTCCTGGTGATGCTGCTCGCTGCGGCGGTGGTCCACTTCGGCGGACTCGGCGCGCAGGGCATCGAGGTGATCGGCGAGATCCCGAAGGATCTCCCGATCTTCGCGCTTCCCGGGCTCGAGGGCATCAATCTGCTGCAACTCCTGCCTGCGGCGATCGGGATCGCGGTGGTCGGCTATTCCGACGTCATCCTCACCGGACGAGCGTTCGCTGCCAGGAACGACGAGCGCGTGGACGCCAACACCGAACTCTTCGCTGTCGGTGCCGCGAACGTGGCCAACGGCCTGGTGGGTGGCTTCCCGGTGTCGTCCTCGGCCAGCCGGACGGTCATCGGCGACGCCGCGGGTAGCCACACCCAGCTTCATTCGCTGGTGGCCGGGGCCATGGTGGTGGGTTCCATCTTCGTCTTCTCGCCGGTGCTCGCAGCCTTCCCGCAGGCCGCGCTGGCCGGGGTGGTGATCTACGCCGGGTTCCGGCTGGTCGACCTGGCTGAGTTGGGACGCATCGCCAGCTTCCGCTACAGCGAGCTTGTGCTGGCGCTGATCACTTTCATCGCGGTGCTCGCCACCGGCCTGCTGACCGGCATCGGTATCGCGATCGGCCTCTCGCTGCTTGATCTGATCAGGCGCATCGCGCACCCCCACGACGGTGTTCTGGGTTACGTGCCCGGGATTGCCGGCATGCACGACGTGGAGGACTACCCGCAGGCCACGCAGGTGCCTGGCCTAGTGGTGTATCGGTATGACTCACCCCTCTTCTTCGCCAACTCCGACGACTTCCTGACCCGCGCGATCGACGCCGTCCGTGAGGCCGATCCGCCGCCGCTGTGGTTCGTGCTGAACGCCGAGGCCAACGTCGAGGTGGATCTGACCGCGGTCGACACCCTGGAGGAGTTGCGTCGCATCCTCCATGGCGAAGGCATCGTCTTCGCGATGGCCAGGGTGAAGATGGAGGTGCGCGCCCAGCTCGCCGCCGCCGGCTTCGTCGAAGCGGTCGGGGAGGAGCACATCTTCGCCACCCTGCCTACTGCCGTGGCCGGTTTCGCCGAGTGGCACGAGGATGTGCTGGGTACGCGTCCGGCAGGCATTCCGGAAGTGACCGCCAAACCGAAGGAGACCCGATGAGCCTGTCCTTCCAGGTGACCGTCGACTGCGCCGACCCGCATGCGCAGGCCGACTGGTGGGCCGAGACCCTCGGCTGGGAGGTGGAGCCGAGCGACGAGGCGTTCATCCGTCGGATGATCGCCGAGGGGCACGCCACCCAGGACGAGACCCTCGTCCATCGCGGGCAACTGGTCTGGGCGACCGGCGCGGCGATCAGGGTGCCGGACGCACCTGTTGGCAGCCCCTGTAGTCGGGTGCTGTTCCAGATGGTGCCGGAGCCGAGGACCGTCAAGAACCGGGTGCACCTCGACGTCCGGCTGGGCCGCGGCGCTGATCTTGACGCGGCCCGCGACGCTCTGATCGCGCGAGGCGCGACCTTCCTCCACGAGGCCGCGCAGGGACCGTTTCGCTGGTACACGCTCGCTGATCCCGAGGCCAACGAGTTCTGCGTCTCCGAGTGAGTTCGCTGGTGTGAAGGTCACGTAAGCTGTGCGCCCGTGAGCGCGAGACGACAGCCGGAGCAGCAGGCGCCTCCGGTGCTGAAGCTGCGGGTGCAGTACGCCAAGCGGGGCCGGGCGCGGTTCGCATCCCATCGCGACTTCGGCCGGGCCTTCGAGCGTGCGCTGCGCCGCGCAGATATCCCGATGGCGTTTTCTTCGGGCTTCTCGCCCCATCCACGGATCAGCTATGCGAACGCGTCCCCTACCGGCGCGGCCACCGAGGCCGAGTACCTCGAGCTCGGGCTGGCAGCCTTCCGCGAGCCGGATGCGGTGCGCGACGCGCTCAACGCTGCGATGCCCGACGGGCTGGTGATCGTCAAGGTGGTGGTGGCCGGGCCCGGCGCCCTGGCCGACCGACTGACCGCGTCCGTCTGGCGGGTGGATCTTCCTGAAGCGGACGAGTCCGAACTCGCGGCGGCCGTCGCCGGGCTCCTGGCTGCGGAGTCCTTCGAGGTGCAACGCATGACCAAGACCGGCCTGCGCACCTTCGACGTTCGCTCCGCGGTCAGGTCGCTCACCGCTTCGGCCAACGGCTTCGACCTGGTCTCGGCGATCGGAGAGCCGCTGGTCCGCCCCGACGACGTGCTGACGGCGCTGCGGCAACTCGAACCCGGGCTGAGCGGCACCGGGCTGATCACGCGCCTGGCGCAGGGCACCTGGGACGGTCAGCGCATCCTCGACCCGCTGGCTACCTGACGGACCGCTTTTCGAGTCGTTCCCTGCGCTTGGAGCCAGGTGTGGGATACTGGCTGTCAAGTTGGAGTCATCCAGACCCCCAACCTTCGAATCGATCGGTGTGACAGGCCGATCACGACGCTGAGACCTCACCGCGACGCCTGACGACCGCGGGGGCGACACGTCGAGCATTCGACCGATCAGGCTTCGCTGCCCCTGGCAGCCACGTTTGCGGCGCCCCCGCCGCCGAAGGAGAGCATCATGCTCGATTCCGAACACCCACAGGCCACTGCCGCGTCCGCGGAGGAGCCCGCGCAGCCGCCGCGCCGCCGGCGCTCGGCCAGCCGTCCGGCGGGTCCGCCCGCCCCGGTGGAGGCGCCTCCGGCGTCGGCTCCCGTGGTCGAGGCTGCGTCCGTCCAGGTGGTGGCCGAACCAGTTGCGCTCGCGCCGACGGCTTCCGTCCCAGCCGAGGCCGAGCCAGTCGCCGAGGCCAGCGAGCCGGTGAAGCGTGCGCGTCGGTCCCGAGCGAAGAAGGCGCCGGACGCGGACGCGCCGGCTCTGCCGCTGGTGACGGAGGCCGCGCCGGCGGCCCCGGTCGAGGCCGCAGTGGGCGCCGAAGCCCCGGCCAAACCCGCCCGACGCCGCGCGGTGACCAAGAAGACCAAGCCGGTCGTCCAGCCAGTAGCCGAACTGCCGACCGAAGCGAGCGTTGCCGTCGAAGAGGTTGTTGAGGAGGAGCCGGTCGAGGCCGAGCAGGAGGCAGCCGCCGAGGTTCCCGCAGAGCCCGAGGACGCGGTCGCGGCTAGCCTTGCCGGGCTGTCCCGCGGACGCCGGCGCACCCGGCGTCCCGCGCTGGCCGAAACCTTCGGGCTCGGCGAAGAAGCCACACCCGGTGAGGTGCTCGACACCCTTGCCGCCGCTATTGGCGGACTGCTGGAGCCTTCCGGCGTGTCCGATGACGACGACGAGACCGACGAAGAGTCCGCCGAGGATGGCGACGAGGACACCGAGGCCGTCGAGGGCGAGGGCGAAGAGGGCCAGCCCCGTCGTCGCCGTCGCCGCCGCGGTGGTCGCCGTCGTCGTCGGGGTGTGGGCGACTCCGCCGAGGGCGAGGATACTTCGGACGAGGAGCCGACCGACGCCGAGCCCGTAGAGGGTGAGGAAACGAGCGAGCCGGAGTCCGACGAGGCCACCACCGAAGGCACGTCCCGTCGTCGTCGTCGCCGCCGTCGTCGCGGCGAGGACTCGGGCGAGCCCGAGGATGACTCGATCGACGTGGTGGTTCGAGTCCGCGAGCCCCGTCGCCGCACGTCGACGGCCAATGACGAGGTCACTGGCATCGAGGGCTCGACGCGTATGGAAGCCAAGAAGCAGCGTCGCCGTGAGGGCCGCGCGGCCGGTCGTCGCCGCACGCCGATCTTGAGCGAATCCGAGTTCCTGGCCCGTCGCGAGGCGGTCGATCGCAAGATGCTGATCCGTCAGGCCGACGATTACTCCCAGATCGCCGTGATCGAGGACGGGGTACTGGTCGAGCACTACGTCGACCGCGCCTCGGCCACGTCGATGATCGGCAACATCTACCTCGCTCGGGTGCAGAATGTCCTGCCGTCCATGGAGGCGGCCTTCGTCGACATCGGACGCGGCCGCAACGCCGTCCTCTACGCCGGCGAGATCGACTGGGAGTCGTTCGGCGTGACCGGCCAGGACAAGAAGGTCGAACGTGTCTTCAAGTCCGGCCAACAGGTGCTGGTGCAGGTGACCAAGGACCCGGTCGGCGCCAAGGGTGCCCGCCTGACCTCGCACATCTCGATTCCCGGCCGCTACATCGTTTACTCTCCGGGTGGCCACCTCTCCGGAATCTCGCGCAAGCTTCCCGAAACGGAGCGCAAGCGGCTGAAGGGCATCCTCGACGAACTGATTGACGCCGAGGCGTCCGTGATCGTGCGAACCGCGGCCGAGGGGGCCAGCGAGGAGGAACTGGTTCGCGATGTGAACCGGTTGAAGGCGCAGTGGGAGGTGCTGGAGAAGAAGGTCAAGGCCGGCCAGGCGCCCCAGCAGCTCTACGCCGAGCCCGACCTGACCGTCCGGATCGTCCGCGACCTGTTCACCGAGGACTTCGGCTCGCTGGTGATCGACGGCAATACCCAGGCTGACGACGCCTACGACACTGTGGACGCCTACGTCCGCCACGTCGCGCCGCACCTTGCCGAGCGCATGGAGCGCTGGGACCGCGCCGACAAGGGCGACATCTTCGACGCCTTCCGGGTGCACGAGCAGGTGGCCAAAGCGCTGGAGCGCAAGGTGTTCCTGCCGTCGGGGGGCTCGCTGATCATCGATCGCACCGAAGCCATGACCGTGATCGATGTGAACACCGGCAAGTTCACCGGTACTTCGGGCAACCTCGAGGCCACCGTCACCTCGAACAACCTCGAAGCCGCCGAGGAGATCGTCCGCCAGCTTCGGCTCCGCGACATCGGCGGGATCATCGTGATCGACTTCATCGACATGGTGCTGCCGGCCAACCGCGAGCTGCTGTTGCGCCGCCTGGTCGAGTGCCTGGGACGCGACCGCACCCGCCACCAGGTCGCCGAGGTCACCTCGCTGGGCCTGGTGCAGATGACCCGCAAGAAGATCGGGACGGGCCTCGCCGAGGCGTTCACGGTCGCCTGTGAGACCTGCAAGGGCCGCGGCTACCACGTGCACGACGCCCCGGTGGCGTCACAGGCCCCGGCCGACGGCGGTGATCGTGACTCCTCGCGGCGCAGCCCTCGTGGCGGTGCGGCCACGAGCACGCGCCGGTCGTCGAGGTCGAGCCAGCCGTCGCGTCCGAAGCCGACCGAGCCTGCGCACGCGCCCGAACCTGCATCCGAGCACACCGCACTGCTGGCCCGCCCGGTGCCGCCGGTCCCGGTGACCCAGCACGAGGCCCCGGTGGTCGATGTGGCCCCCGAGCCCACGGCACCCGCCCCGGTGGTCGATGTGGCCCCCGAGCCCACGGCACCCGCCGAGGGCTAGTACTCGCGTCGAGGACTTGCGCCCCGGCGCGAGTCCTCGACGCAACCGCTAGCCCTCGCCGCTTGGGGCGGGGCCAGCGTGCGAAGGGGACGAGCGATCGGAAGCGGACGGCTTCGCGGATCAGTCCTTCGGGATGTTCGCCAGGTCCTCCAGCCACAACGCCGCCGAGGTATCGGACGGGGCGCGCCAGTCCCCGCGAGGGGAGAGCGAGCCACCGCGCACCACCTTGGGACCGTTGGGCAATGCCGAGCGCTTGAACTGGGCGAACCCGAAGAAGCGCCGGCAGAACACCTCCAGCCACTTGGTGATCGTGGCCAGGTCGTAGGCCGTCCGCTCGTCGTGCGGGAAGCCTTCGGGCCACTCGCCCGCGGACGCGTCCTGCCAGGCGTGCCAGGCCAGGAACGCGATCTTGGACGGTTTCATGCCCAGCCGCAGCACGTGGAAGAGGTTGAAGTCCTGCAGGCTGTACGGCCCGATCGACGCTTCGGTCGATTGCGGCGTCTCGCCCTCGGTCACGGGCACCAACTCCGGGGTGATCTCGGTGTCCAGAATGGCCTGCAAGGTCGCCGAGACCGAGTCGTCGAACTGGGCCGAACTGATCACCCAGCGGATCAGGTGCTGCATAAGGGTCTTCGGCACCCCGCCGTTGACGTTGTAGTGCGACATCTGGTCGCCGACGCCGTAGGTGCACCAGCCCAGAGCGAGTTCGGAAAGATCCCCGGTGCCCAGCACGATCCCGCCGCGCTGGTTGGCCAGCCGGAACAGGTAGTCAGTGCGTAGTCCGGCTTGGACATTCTCGAAGGTCACGTCATACACGGGGTGACCCTCGGCGAACGGGTGGTCCATCTCGTCCAGCATGGTGCGGGCGGTGCCGGTGATGTCGAGTTCGGCGAAGGTCACGCCCAGGGACTGCGCCAGCGCGGTCGCGTTGCCCTTGGTGTGCGCGCTGGTGGCGAAGCCGGGCATGGTGAACGCCAGGATGTCGGTGCGTGGACGCTCCAGCCGGTCCATCGCCCGGGCGGCGACGATCAGGGCATGGGTGGAATCCAGGCCGCCGGACACGCCGATCACGATCTTGGGCTGACCGATCGCCCGCAGCCGCTGCTCCAGCCCGGACACCTGGATGTTGTAGGCCTCGTAGCAGTCCAGCGCGAGCCGGGCCGCGTCCGCCGGTACGAACGGGAAGCGGGCCAGCGGACGGCGCAGCCCAAGGTCGCCGGACGGCGGCGCGAGCTCGAAGGTCACCGTCCGGTACTCGCCGACCCGGTCGGCGTGCGTGCGTCGGTTGTCGTCGAAGGTGCCCTGCCGCAGCCGGTTCTGCACCAGGCTGCCCAGGTCGATGTCGGCCACTGAACTGCGCGCGCCCTCGGGGAAACGCTCGGATTCGGCCAGCAGCATCCCGTTGTCGTAGACGAGCGTCTGGCCGTCCCAGGACAGATCGGTGGACGATTCGCCCTCACCTGCGGCCGAGTAGACATACCCAGCGAGCAGCCGGGAGGAGCCGGACGCGCACAGCTGCTTGCGTTCCTCTGCCTTCGCCACAGTGATCGGGCTACCGGACAGGTTGGCGATCACGGTCGCACCGGCCAGCGCAGCCTCCGCCGACGGCGGGATCGGTACCCACATGTCCTCGCAGATCTCGACGTTCAGCACGAAGCCGGGCACATCATCGGCAGCGAAGAGCAGGTCGGACCCGAACGGCACGTCCTGATCTGCTACCCGGATCTCACCGGTCACGTCGTCGCCGGGAGCCACCTGGCGGCGCTCGTAGAACTCTCGGTAGGTGGGCAGGTACGACTTCGGCACCGCGCCCAGCACCCGGCCACGATGGATGACGACGGCGCAGTTGTAGATGCGGTTCAGGCTCACCAGCGGCGCACCCACCACGATGATGGCGGCCACTCCCTCGGTCTGCGGTACCAGCCAGCTGAGCGCGTCCGTGGTTGCGGCCAGGACGGTGTCCTGCATCAGCAGGTCCTCGATCGAGTAGCCGGTGAGGGTGAGTTCGGGAAACACGGCCAGGCACGCGCCCGCGTCCGCTGCTTCGCGGGCCTGAGCAAGGACGGCCTCGGCGTTGGCCCGGGGCTGCACCAGCTTGATCGGCAGCGTGCAGGCCGCGACCCGGGCGAAGCCCTGGCTGTACAGGTTGTAGAAGTCCATCTCTGCTCCTGGCTACGGTGTCGGCTCCCAGCATCTCACCCAGCGCCGCCCGCTCGCGGCCCACCCCCACACCTGATCGCCCCAGCCCGCCACCCACCCCCGCGCCCCCTTCTCGCTGAGGGTCGGTCTTCCTCTCGCCGAGGGCTAGCGTTGCCGGCGAGGGCTGCCGCCACGGCGCTAGCCCTCGACCGATGCGATAGCCCTCGGCGAAACGTGAGGAGCGTGACGTCGGGGAGCGGGCGAACGTTAGGAGGGGCGATGATGGAACGGTTGGCAGTGGCGACACCGGACGGGGTTGGCGAACTGGTGCTGGACGCGGCGGTGGCACCCCGGGCCGGCCTGTTGCTGGGGCACGGCGCGGGCTCGGACATCGAAGGTTGGGACCTCGCGCTGCTGGCGCGCGAACTGCCCGCGCACGGGGTCATCGTGGCCAGATACAGGCAGCCGCATCGGATGGTCGGACGCAAGCTGCCCGGCTCCACCGCGAGCCTCGACCGCGGCTGGACGCCGGCAGTGGCCGCCCTGCGCGAGCGGTGGCCCGACCTGCCGCTGTTCGTCGGCGGGCACAGTGCCGGCGCGCGGACGGCCTGCCGCGGCTTCGATGCCCAGACACCGGGGGTGGTGGCGCTGTCGTTCCCACTGCACCCACCGGGCCAGCCGGCGAAATCCCGCGTCGCTGAACTGATCGGCGTGACCGGCCCGGTGCTGGTGGTCCAGGGCAGCCGGGACACGTTCGGTACCCCGGGCGAGTTCCGAGCCTCCATCGATCCCTGGCCGCAGAACCTCCGGCTGGTCGAAGTGCCGGACGCGACCCACCCGCTCGCCCCGGTCCGGAACGCGCCGGCCGAGGCAGTCGAGGCGCGTGAGCGGCTCGTGGTGGCGGCGGTGGCCGATTTCATCGACGGCGTGATTCGGCCTCCCGCAGCAGCAGCGACGCCTTGACATCCAGCCCCCAGGCGAACCCGCCCAGGCTGCCGTCGCTGCGCAGCACCCGATGGCACGGCACGAACAGCGCGGGCGCGTTGGTGGCGCAGATCGAGGCCGCCGCCCGCACTGCGGTCGGATGGCCGAGGGCGGCAGCGAACCCGGTGTAGTTGAGCGGTTCGCCGGGCGGAATCTCCCGCAGCCGCAGCCAGCCCGTCCGACGCAGTTGCGTGCCGGACTGTCGAACGGGCACCGAGTCGATCGCCCGCACGTCACCGGCATAGAACGCCGCAACCGCCTGGCAGGCGAAGGCGACGTCGCGATCGTCGGGGCCAACCGTGTCCCAGGTCGCCGGACGCTGCCCGACCGGCAGCCGGTGCAGGATGGCGTCCGGATCGCCGGTCCAGCCGGACGCGAGCACGGCACCGGCGTCAACGAGCATGGTGAACGGGCCGTCCGGAGTGGTCATCGTGGTCAGTTTCATCGGTCTTCCTTCCGGGCGGAGGCCGCCCACAGATGCAGGGACGCATAGGAGCGCCACGGGGACACCCGCGCGCCCCATTGGGCGAGTTCACGAGCTGCGCCGGGCAGTCCGAGACGAGCCGCGCCGGTGCGCAACGCCACGTCACCGGTGGGCAGTACATCGGGGTGGCCGAGCACCCGCATCGCCACGTAGTTGGCCGTCCACTCACCGATGCCACGCTCGGCAACCAGCCGGTCGTGCTGCTCGGACGGGTCGTCGGCCCAGCCCAGGTCGAGGTCGCCGGAGGCCAAGTGCTCGGCCACCGCGAGAATGCTCTCGATCCGAGCCCGAGGTCCGACCAGTGCGCCGCGTCCGTGCTCGGCCACCTGAGCCGCGGTGGGAAACAGTCGGTTCGCCCCAACGTCGTGCGCTTCCGGACGAGGATTCGTCGGGCTCAGCCATCGTTGCGGCTCGCCAGGTTCGGCGTCCGTCGCCGGCACCGGGAAGTCGGAACCGCAGGCCTCGACCAAGCGGCACAGCTGCGTCCGCGCCGCGGCCACCGAGATCTGCTGGCCGATCATGCCGCGCAGCAGCATCTCGTGCGGGTCCACCGCTCCGGGCAGCCTGATGCCGGGCGTCCGCCGCACGGAGGCCACCAGCGCAGGCTCGCGGCTGAGCGCCTCGTCGATGCCCACCGGGTCCGCGTCCGCGTCGAACAGCCGGCGCACCCGGGCGATCAGCGGCGGCAGGTCGGCCAGCGAGCTGAGCCGGGCGGTCAGCCGCAATTGCGCGTCCCAGCGCACCTCGAAGGCGGCCGGCCCGCCGGGCAGGGCGATCGTCCGGGCGTAGTGGGACGGCCCCGCGTCCTCGACCCCGGCGATCGCCCGCGCCGCCAGCCAGGTGAACACCCCGGCCGCGTCGAACGGCTGGCGCACCGGCAGGGCGAGGCTGATTCGGGTGGCCGGCGCGGCGGCGCCCTCCGCCGGCGGGGCATGGCGGGTGGCCCGCACCTGGGTGGGGGTGCGGTCGTAGACCTCGGCGATGGTGTCGTTGAACTGGCGGATGCTGCCGAAGCCGGAGGCGAACGCCACCTCGCTGATCGGCAGGTCGGTGCCGACCAGCAGTTGCCGGGCGGTCTGGGCGCGGTGCGCGCGGGAGAGCGCGAGCGGCCCGGCCCCGAGTTCGGCCAGCAGCAGCCGGTTCAGGTGGCGAGCGGTATAGCCGAGCCGGCGCGCCAGCCCGGCCACACCCTCCCGCTCGACCACCCCGTCGGCCACCAGCCGCATCGCGCGAGCGGCCACGTCCGAGCGCAGATTCCACTCAGGGGAGCCGGGGACAGCGTCCGGCAGGCAGCGCTTGCAGGCGCGGAATCCCCGGGACTGCGCCGCCGCGCCAGTGCTGAAGAACTCGACGTTCGCCGGCAGGGGAGTGCGCGCCGGGCACGACGGACGGCAGTAGATGCCCGTGGTGCGGACGCCGAGCACGAACGACCCGTCGAACCGCGAGTCGCGGGCGGCGACCGCCCGATAGCGCTGTTCGAAGTCCATGTCGAAGAGCATCGCACCACGTCCGGCACTCGCACTAGCGGAAATCGGACGTGACCGTGCCCGGGCGCCCAACCGGCGACGTGCTTGGATTGGCCCATGCCAGACATGGGACCGGGAACCACCGGATCAGTCCGCGAGCAACGCCTGCTGAAGCTGTCGATCGCGGTCTCGGGCGTGATCGGCGTGCTGGGTGTCGGCTGGGGTTGGCTGGCCGGCTCGCAGGCGATCATGTTCGACGGCGCCTACACCGGGCTGGGGCTGCTGCTGAGCTGGCTCTCGTTGCGGGCGTCGAAGATCGTGGCCGCCGGGCCGACGACGAACTACCCGTTCGGACGGGAGGCGCTGGCGCCGCTGGTGATCATGATCCAGGGCGTCGCATTGCTGGGCACCCTCGGCTACGCCGCGATCGCGTCCGTTCTGGCGATCATCAAGGGTGGCAGTGAGGTCGCGGCCGCGTCCGGCATCATCTACGGCGGCGTCACCGGGGTGCTCGCCCTGGCGCTGTGGCTGTACCTGAGCCGGTACGCGAAGAACTCCGACCTGATCCGCGCCGAGGCGGCGCAGTGGCTGGCCGGAGCGGCCATGAGCGCGGGAATGCTGGTCGCCTTCACCATCGCTGCGCTCATCCAGCCGACCCAACTGGGCTGGCTGGCCGACTACATCGACCCGGCGGTGGTGATCGTGGCGAGCATCGCCCTGTTCGGAATCCCGTGGCAGATGGTGCGCGAGACCGTCCGGGAGTTGCTCGAGGGTGCCCCGCCGGACGCCGTCCAGGCACCGATCCGTGAGCTGGTGGCTACGGTGACCGCCGAGCACGGACTGGACGATCCGCTGATCCGAATGTCCAAGCTGGGTGCCAAGCTCTACCTCGAGGTCGACTACGTGGTGCCGACCGGGCGCTACGACACGTCGTTCGCCGACCAGGTGCGCCGGTCGCTGAAGGCCGGCCTGTCTGCGCAACCCTTCGACATCTGGCTCAACGTCGACCTGAGCACCGACGCGAGCTGGCAGCACTGAGGGGAACCTTCCGGGCTGGAGCGCGGTTCGGTTTGACCCTCCGCGGGGTCCCGCCATATTCTTGACCCTCGGTGCGCATTGGTCTGACCCCGGGTCGACGGATTGCACATTCAGGCAGCCTTCCACCTCAGTGGTTGCGCCAATCGGTGAAGAACGTAGGAAGTGGGTCAGGCGTGTACGCGATCGTGCGCAGTGGTGGCCGCCAGCACAAGGTTGCTGTTGGCGACATCGTGGAGATCGACAAAGTCGAGGCGAAGGCTGGCGACAGCGTCGCGTTGACCCCGCTGCTGCTGGTCGACGGCGAGGCGGTGACCTCGGACAGCTCGGCGCTCGGCAAGGCCAGTGTCACGGCTGAAGTGATCGCCGAGACCAAGGGTCCGAAGATCCGGATCGTCAAGTTCAAGAACAAGACCGGCTACAAGAAGCGACAGGGTCACCGCCAGCGGTACACCCAAGTCAAGGTCACTGGGATCGAAAGCTGAGGCACTGACATGGCACATAAGAAGGGCGCATCGGCCTCCCGTAACGGTCGCGACTCCAACGCACAGCGGCTCGGCGTCAAGCGTTTCGGCGGCGAGTTGGTCAACGCCGGCGAGATCATCGTCCGCCAGCGCGGCACCCACTTCCACCCCGGCGAGGGCGTGGGACGTGGTAAGGACGACACTCTGTTCGCGCTGCGCGCAGGCAATGTCGAGTTCGGCACGCGGCGCGGTCGCCGCGTGGTGAACATCGCCATCGCGGCCGCGGAGTAATCACTCGCACTCTCTGAGCAGGACGGTCCATCGGACCGTCCTGCTCAGTGTTTCTGGGGACATTGTCACTCCGGCCTAATCCCGAATCCGGGCTAAGCTCGCCGCCATGCACTCCCGCTGGGTGAGGTTGAACGCTGCGATCGGTGCGAGCGCGCTCGCACTGCTGCTGAGCGGTTGCCGGCTTCAGGGCACGGTCGAGATGGTTGCCCCGGAGGAGATTCGGGTGGATCTCACGTTCAACGTCACCAGCGATGAATGCAGCTTCGAAGCCGGCCAGGGCTACTTTGGCCTTGAGGCCGAGGCGAAGGCACTGCCCGACGGCACCGTGGACTGCCGGTTGGCGGGTACGGTGAGCGCTGATCGGCTGACTGAGATCTACCCGACCCTCGTCGCGACGGACGTCGGTGAGTATGACCTGCTAGCCACGAACTTCGCCTATGAGATCGACGGCATCGACGTGCTGGTCACGATGCCGGGCCAGGTGGTCTCGGCAAGCTTCGGTGAGGTGTCCGGCAACCAGGTGCACATCACCACTGACCGGGTGGTGTTGAAGCCGCTGAAGATCGTCGCCCGGGCACAGCCGGGCTCACAGTGGTGGCCGGCGTGGTGGGCCGGCGGGGGGCTGCTGGCCGGTGCGGGGATGGTCGGGGCCGGGTGGCTGCTTCGGCGGCGACGCAATGGTGCCAGCTTCGAACCGCAGGAGGAGACCTTCGACCTCACCCCTGAGGCCGAGCCGGTGATTGGTCAGGGCTGGCATGCGCCGCCTCCCGAGACCCGGCACACCGCCGAGCCGGCCGACCAGTTCCGGGCGCCACCGCCAGTGGTTGATAACTCCTTCTGGGCGCCACCCCCACAAGACGGACCCGAATCGCCGTAGTCGGCCAGCTATGCCCGCTTGGCGACGAACGACCGGGGCGGAGCGGAGTGCCGTGAATCGACCCTCAGGGAAACGCGCGCAAGGCCCGAGCTGACGAGCCGATAGACTCATTGCCTCGGTGCCGGCCCTGGGCTGCTCTCCGATTCCCCGACGCGCAAGGTTCCAAGCTGTGGCAATTCCCTCTTTCATCGACCAGACGGTGCTCACCGTCTCCGCCGGCAATGGCGGGCACGGGTGCGCGTCCATCAAGCGGGAGAAGTTCAAGCCTCTCGGCGGACCTGACGGCGGCAACGGGGGTAACGGCGGATCGGTGATCCTCCGGGTCGACCCGAACCTGACCACACTGGTGGAGTTCCACCGGCAGTCGGTGCGGCGCGCGGCCAACGGCCAGCCCGGACGCGGCGACTTCAACAGTGGCGCCAACGGCGAAGACATCGTGCTTGCGGTTCCGGACGGCACCGTCGTCACCGACGCCGAGACCGGTGCAGTGCTGGCCGATCTGATCGGCCCCGATTCCGAGGTCGTCATCGCCAACGGCGGACGCGGGGGCCTCGGCAATGCGGCGCTCGCGTCCAGTGCGCGCAAGGCGCCCGGCTTCGCGCTGCTCGGCGAGGACGGCGAATCCCGCAAGATCACCCTTGAACTCAAGGTTGTCGCCGACATCGGCCTGGTCGGCTTCCCGAGCGCGGGCAAGTCCTCGCTCATCGCAGCCATCTCGCGAGCACGGCCCAAGATCGCGGACTACCCGTTCACCACGCTGATCCCCAACCTGGGCGTGGTCGTGGCCGGCACCACGACCTTCACCGTCGCCGACGTGCCCGGGCTGATCGAAGGCGCGAGCGAGGGTCGCGGCCTGGGCCACGAGTTCCTGCGTCACATCGAGCGTTGCCAGGCGATCGTGCACGTGATCGACTGCGCCACCTACGAGCCCGGACGTGACCCGCTCACCGACCTCGACGTGATTGAGAACGAACTGAGCGAGTACGGCGGCTTGGCCGACCGTCCCCGGATGGTTGCCCTGAACAAGGTCGACGTGCCGGACGCGGCCGAGCTGGCCGAACTGGTGACCGGCGACCTGGCGGCGCGCGGGTTGCCGGTGTTCAGCATCTCGACCAAGACCGGCACCGGGCTGCAGTCGCTCACCTTCGCGATGGCCGAACTGGTTGCGAAGCGCCGGGCCGAGGCGCCGAAGCCGGAGCCGAAGAAGATCGTGATCAAGCCCACGCCGGTGGCCACCGGGCCTGAGTTCAGCATCACCCGGCAAGGTGACGGCGAGGGCGGTTTCGTTTGGCGGGTGCGCGGCGACAAGCCCGAACGGTGGGTGCGCCAGACCGACTTCAGCAACTCCGAGGCGGTCGGCTATCTCGCCGACCGATTCGCTCGGCTCGGGATCGAGGACGAGCTGCTGGCGATGGGTGCGCTCGCCGGTGACGCGGTCGCCATCGGGGCCGAGAACCCGGTCGTGTTCGACTTCGCCCCGCAGGTGGAGGTCGGCGCCGAGATCCTGTCGCGTCGCGGTGAGGACCAGCGCCTGGTCAAGGAGCGTCCGGCCGCCCAGCGCCGTCGGGCGATGGACGCCGAGTACCACGCCGCGAAGGCTGCCGAACGCGAAGCGCAGCAATACACCAGGCTGGCTTCGGAGGGGCTCAAGGAATCTGACGATGAGTGAGGCCTTCGCGCCCGGGCTGAGGCCGGAGGTCCTCGACGCACGCCGCATCGTCGTGAAGGTCGGCTCCTCCTCGCTCACCGACGCCAGCGGCGCACTCGACGTGGCGAAGATGGAAGCGCTGGTGGACGCGCTGGCCGCGGCTCGCCAGAGGGGCCAGGACGTGGTGCTGGTCTCCTCCGGCGCCATGGCGTCCGGCATGGGGCCGTTGCGCCTGCGGCACCGTCCGCGCGACCTGGCCAGCAAGCAGGCCGCCGCCGCGGTCGGGCAGAGCCTGCTGATGGGTCGCTACGGCACCCTGTTCGCGCGCTACGACCTCACCGTGGGACAGGTGCTGCTGACCGTCGAGGACGTCGCCCGCCAGGACCACTACCGCAACGCACTGCGCACTTTCACCCGCCTGATCGAACTCGGTGTGGTGCCGATCGTCAACGAGAACGACACGGTGGCCACCCACGAGATCAGGTTCGGCGACAACGACCGGCTAGCTGCCCTGGTGGCGCACCTGGTGGGCGCGGACGCGTTGGTGCTGCTCAGTGACGTCGACTCGCTCTACACCGCGCACCCGTCGCACCCGCAGGCCCGGCCGATCCCGCTCGTGCCCGATCTCGACGACCTGGTGGTCGACACGTCCGGGAAAGGGACTGAGATCGGTACCGGGGGTATGGAGACCAAGCTGCAGGCTGCGCGGATCGCGACCGCGTCCGGCATTCCGGTGGTGCTCGCCGCAGCGAGCGCCGTGGCCGACGCACTGACGGGCGAGCAGGTCGGCACGTTGTTCCGTCCCACCGGAAAGCGACGCTCGCGGAAACTGATGTGGCTGGCCTACGCTTCGGTCTCGCAGGGCGAACTGGTGCTCGACGCAGGTGCGGTGAAGGCGCTGACCGAACGCAAGGCGTCCCTGCTGCCTGCCGGCATCGTCGAGGTCCGTGGAAGTTTCGCGGCCGGCGACCCGGTGCGGCTGGTTGGGGAGTCCGGGCAGGTGGTCGCTCGCGGGCTGGTGAGTTACGACTCGGCCGAGCTGCCGAGCATCATCGGCCGCAGCACCCGCGACCTGGTGGCCGAGCGCGGCGCGCAGTTCGACCGCGAGGTGGTGCACCGCGACGACCTGATCGTGCGACCGCGGAAGAAGAAGCCGTGAGCGTCGTCGAACTCGTCGGCTGGGGCGCTGCCCTGATCGGCACGCTGCTGGGCTTGCCCCAGGTCTTCCGGCTCGCCCGCACCCGTAGTGTCGAGGGGCTTTCGATGCCGGCCTGGCAGGCGATTCTCGGGTTGAACATCGGCTGGGCCTCGCACGGCATCCTCCTCGGCCAGACGAACATGATCGTGCCCAACATCCTCGGCCTGGCTTCCACCTTGCCGATCCTGGTGATGATGTCGCGGGAACTGGAGCGCTCGCTGCCGAAGGTGCTGCTACCGGGCGTGTTGGTGGGAGCGCTGATGATCGGCGTCGACCTGGCGTTCGGCACGGCGGTGTTCGGCGTGGTCGCGATCTTCCCCGCGTTCTTCGCGAACTTCGGCCAGTGCGTCGAACTGATCCGCTCGCCCAGCGTTGCCGGGGTCTCGCCGGTGTTCCTGATCGGCGGCGTGGTCAACCAGGTGTTCTGGTTCACCTGGGGACTGCTGGTGAACGACGCCGGCACGATCATCACTGCAACCGTGACGCTGACGGTGACCGCGTTCAACCTGGTCTGGTGGATCCTGCGCCAGGCCGGACTGCGCTCCTTCGGCGTGCCCACGCGCTCGGAGGTTCGCGCGTACGTCCGCGCCCGCAGCCGGGCCGGGACCTGAACCCCGTCGCGGCGTAATCTGTCGCGCATGACTTTCGCTGATCTGGCCGCCGGCGCGAAGGTGGCCGCGCGCACCCTCGCCACTCTCACCCGCGCCCAGAAGGACGCCGGGCTGCAGGCAATGGCGGACGCGCTCGCGGCCTCCGCCCCCGCGGTGCTGGCCGCGAACGCAGCGGACGTCGCCGCCGCACGAGCGTCGGGGACGCCCGAATCGCTGATCGACCGGCTCGCGCTGACCGGCGGGCGGATCGACTCGATGGTGACCGGACTGCGCGATCTGGCAGCGCTTCCCGACCCGGTCGGCGACGTTGTTCGTGGTTGGACGAACGCCAACGGTGTGCGCGTTCGCCAGGTGCGGGTGCCGTTCGGGGTGGTGGGGATCATCTACGAGGCCCGGCCCAACGTGACCGCGGACGCCGCCGGCATCTGCCTGAAGTCCGGCAACGCCGCGCTGCTGCGCGGCTCGTCCTCGGCGCTCAACTCCAATCGCGCGGTGATCACCGCGCTGCGCGCCGGGCTCGCGGCGTCCGGGTTGCCCCGGGACGCCGTCCAGCTGGTCGAGGGGGATCGCAGTGTCACCGGTGAGATGATGACCGCTCGCGGCCTGGTCGACCTGCTCATCCCGCGGGGCGGGGCGGGGCTGATCAACGCGGTGGTCGCGGGTTCGACCGTCCCCGTGATCGAGACCGGGACCGGCAACTGCCATCTGTTCGTGGACGCATCGGCCGATCAGGAGATGGCCCTGCGCATCATGCTGAACGCGAAGGTGCAGCGGCCCAGCGTCTGCAATGCCCTGGAGACCCTGCTGGTGCACGCCGACACGGCCTCCACCTTCCTGCCCAAGGCTCTGGCCGCGCTCGCCGAAGCCGGGGTCACCGTCCACGGCACCGCGGCGGTGCAGGCCTACTCGGACGCGGTGGTGCCGGCCGAGCCCGATGAGTTCGACGCCGAGTACCTGACCCTCGACCTCGCCTGTGACGTCGTCGACTCGATCGATGCGGCCATCGAACACATCCGCACGCACACCACCGGGCACTCGGAGACGATCGTGACCAACGATCGCAGCTGCGCCGACCAGTTCGTCGCCGAAGTGGACGCCGCCGCCGTGCTGGTGAACGCGTCCTCACGCTTCGTGGACGGCGGCGAGTTCGGCTTCGGCGCAGAGATCGGCATCTCCACCCAGAAGCTGCACGCCCGCGGCCCGATGGGCCTGGCCGAGATGACCTCCAGCAAGTACATCGTCGACGGCGACGGCCAGACCCGCGGTTGAGGCTCCAGGTCAACCCGCAGACCTCGCGATCCTGGTCCTGTTCGACGCGCCGACGACTGTACAGTTGCCCAGGCCACCGTACGATCGTACAGTCGCGGGCGTGGCGCTACCCGAGGACCTGACCGGTCGAGCACGAATCCGGGATGCGGCGCTGTCCGCCTTCGCCGAGGATGGGGACGCGGCCAGCATCCGCGGGATCGCGAAGCGCGCCGGGTGTTCCCCCGCGCTCGTCCAGCACCACTTCGGCACCAAGGACGGCCTGCGCAGCGCCTGCGACGACTACATCGTGGCCTACTTCCGCGAGCAGGTCGAAGCCGGGATCGACAACCTCGGCATCACCGACCCCGACTACCTCGCGGAGGTGTACCGCTCGGCGCCGATCGTGATCGGCTACCTGAACCGCTGCCTGGTCGAGAACACCCCGAAGGCCCAGCGGATCTTCGACTCGCTGGTCGAGCTCACCGAGCCGTACCTACGGACGGATGCCGCCTCCGCCGTCCGCGATCGCGCCGCGGTGCTGGTGGCCATGAAGCTGGGACTGCTGCTGCTGCGTCCGCACGTGGAGCGCGCGCTGGGGGAGCCGGCCTCTTTGGGCAGCAGTCCACGGATCAGCGCTGCGCAGCTCGACCTGCTCGACCCGAACCTCGCCCCGGCCGAGGTCATGGAAGCCGCCCGGAGGGCGACCAGAACGGAGAACCCGCAGTGAGCGCCAGCATCGAACTCGAAGCCGTCACCAAGCACTACGGCACCACGACCGCTCTGGACGGCTTCAGCCTGCGGGTGGAGCCCGGCCAGGTCCACGGTTTCCTCGGTCCCAACGGCGCCGGCAAGACCACCACACTGCGGGTCCTGCTCGGTCTCCTCGGGATCACCTCAGGCACCGTCAGGGTCTTCGGGCTCGACCCGTGGCACGACGTCGCGGCGATCCATGCCCGGCTCGCCTACGTCCCTGGCGACGTCACACTGTGGCCGAACCTGACCGGCGGCGAGACCCTCGACCTCCTCGCCCGCCTGCACGGGAAGGACGGTGACCGCCAGCGGTGGCTGGACGTCTTCGACCTCGACCCCACCAAGCGCAACCGCACCTATTCCAAGGGCAACCGGCAGAAGGTCGCCCTGGTCGCCGCCTTGGCCGCCGATGCCGAACTGCTCATCCTCGACGAGCCCACCTCCGGGCTCGATCCGCTGGTCGAGGCGGCTTTCGCCGAGGCAATCCGAGCCGAGCACGCCCGGGGCAAGACGATCCTGCTGTCCAGCCACGTCCTCAGCGAGGTGGAGCGACTGTGCGACCACGTCAGCATCATCCGGGCCGGCCGGCTTGTCGATTCCGCCCCTCTGGCCGAGTTGCGCGGCGCCCAGCACACCCTGGTCACGGCGCAGGTCACCCGCCGTCTTGACCTGGCCCTGGACGGCGTCGCCGTCCTAGCCGAGGACGGCGACCGGCTGCGGCTGAGTGTGGACGCTGCAGCTCTGCCCGAGGTGATGCGGCGGCTCGCGGCAGCGGGAGTGCGCCGGGTGGAGGCGGGAGCCCCATCGCTGGAGGACGTCTTTCTCGCGCACTACCGCTCGACGGGGCCCGAATGATCGCCATCCTCACCCGGGCGTATCTGCGCCGGTCGCGCTGGGGGCTGCTGGCGTGGGTGCTGCTGCTGGGCCTGCTGCCCGCACTGATGGTGGTCTCCACGCGGGCCGGCTACCCGACCCAGGCCGACCGGGACGCGTTCGCGCACGAGTCGATGGCCAATGTCTCCGAACTCGCACTGCGCGGACCGATCTTCGCCGCCTCCACCGGTGGACTGGTGGCGTGGACGCTGGCCTCGTCCGGTTCGCTGGTGGGTGCGGTGGTGGCACTCATCTTCATCGTCCGGTACGCGCGCTCCGACGAGCAGGCCGGGCGGCTCGAACTACAACTCGCCGGACGGGCGACCCGCGCCGACCAGCTCCGGGCGGCCTTGCTGGTGGTCGGCGGCGCAGGCGTGGCCGTCGGTGCCGTGGCATTCCTCGGCCTGATCGCGACCGGCATGCCGACGGGCGGATCCGCTCTGCTTGCGGTGGTGCTGGCGGCGTCCATCCTGTTCTTCACCGGGGTGGGGGCGGTGTGCGCTCAGCTCGCGACCGACCCCGGGGTGGCCGGACGGCTGTCGGCGGCCGTGCTGGGGGTGTTCTTCGTGATCGCCGCGATCGGGGACGCGATCGGCAGCCCGATCGTGTGGCTGAGCCCGTTCGGGTGGGCGCGCCACGCCCAGGCATTCGTGGCCGATCGGTACTGGGTACCGCTGGTACCGCTGGTGCTGGCGGCGGCACTGGGCTGGCTGTCGCTGCGGCTCAACCGAAGCCGTGACTACGGTTGCGGTCTGATCCCGGCCAGGCGCGGACGGGCGTCCGCTCCCGGCTGGCTCCGGGGTCCGCTCGCGTTGGCCGCGCGGCTGCAGCGCGGGTCGGTGATCGGGTGGGCGGTGGCGCTGGCCTTCCTCGGGCTGATGATGGGGACGGTACTGGCGAGCCTCGATCAGCAACTCGCGGGCACAGCCTTCGAGGAATTCGCCCGCCGACACGGTGGCGAGGTCGGCGAGGTCTTCTTCCAGTTCGTCCTCTATGTGCTGGCGCAGGTCGCCACAGCCGCCGCGCTGGCGGCCGTCCTCACCCTGCGCACCGACGAGACCAGCGGGCTGGCCGAGCCGGTCCTGGCCAGGCCGGTGACCCGGGCCCGCTGGTCGCTGGCCTGGGCGCTGGTCGCCGCCGGTGTGGGTGCGATCATCCTGCTCGGACTCGGCCTGGGCGGCGCACTGGGTTCGGGCCGGTGGTCGCTGCCGCTGACGACGATCGCCTACCTGCCGGCGATCCTGGCGATGGTCGGGCTCGCGCTCGCGCTGGTCGGCTGGATACCTCGAGCGTCGATCTGGGTGAGTTGGACCGTCCTCGGGACCCTGCTGCTGCTGGACCTGTTCGCGGAGTTCAACCTGCTGCCCGCGGAGACCATCCGGCTGATCTCGCCGTTCGCGGCCACCTTCGCCGGCCTGCTCACCACTGGGCTCGACGTACCGCTGGTCGTGCTCACCGCGCTCGGTCTCGGTCTGGGAGCGCTCGGCGTGGCCGGGATCCGGCGCCGCGACCTGGAACTCGGCTGAGCACCTCCGAAAACGCCGGACGCCCGGCCCCGGACCGGCCGTCCGGCGTCGCCACGTGTAGTATCCGCGGCATGCAGATCCTCGAGGCTGTCGCCGTTGACGTCTCCGCACCCGTAGTGGTCGGCCTGATCGCGTTCGGCCTGCTGGCCAGCGGGCTGGGCTTCGTTCGCCAGGTGGGCAAGGGCCGGCCGCACGCCAAATGAGCGAAACCCCGATCGCCTGGGAGCCGCAGGGCACCCGGAAGCAGCGCCTGGGCATCATGGGCGGCACGTTCGACCCGATCCACCACGGCCACCTGGTCGCCGCGAGTGAGGTGCAGGCGCGGTTCGACCTCGACGAGGTCGTGTTCGTGCCCACCGGCACCCCGTGGCAGAAGGCTGACCGGCTGGTCTCCCAGGCCGAGGACCGCTACCTGATGACCACGATCGCGACCGCGTCCAACCCCCGGTTCTCGGTGAGCCGGGTCGACATCGAACGCGACGGACCCACCTACACCGTCGACACCCTGCGCGACATGCGCGCCCTGCGCGGCACCGAGGTGGAGATGTTCTTCATCACCGGTGCGGACGCACTCAGCCAGATCCTCACCTGGAAGGGCGTCGACGAACTCTGGGACTACGCTCACTTCGTTGGTGTCTCCCGCCCGGGGGTGCCGTTGGGGGAGCGGGACATCGCCCATCTTCCCGACGACAAGGTGACCCTGCTCGAGGTGCCCGCCCTGTCGATTTCATCCACAGCCTGCCGCGACCGGGTTCGCGACGGCCTGCCGATCTGGTACCTCGTGCCCGACGGCATCGTCCAGTACATCGCCAAGCGCGGCCTCTACCGCAACCAAGGAACCAAGTGACTGCAACTGATCAAGCCCTCGAAGTCGCCCGGGTCGCCGCCCGTGCGGCCGTCGCCAAGCTCGCGTCCGACCCGGTCGCGTTCGACGTGTCCGAGCGGCTCGCCATCACCGACATCTTCCTGATCGTCGCCGCCACCAACGAGCGCCAGGTCGGTGCGGTGGTGGACGGGATCGAGGAGGCCCTGCTGAAGACCGGGGTGAAGGCCGTCCGCCGGGAGGGGGATCGGGAGAACCGTTGGGTGCTGCTCGACTTCCTCGACGTGGTCGTGCACGTGCAGCACACCGAGGAGCGCGCGCTCTACAGCCTGGAGCGGTTGTGGAAGGACTGCCCACGGCTCGACCTCGGCCCGCTGGAGCCGGCCACGGGCTCGACTGAGGACGCCGCGCCGGCCGAATGACCACGGTCGTCCTGCTCCGCCACGGCGTCACAGATTGGAACGACGGCGGACGTTTCCAGGGGCATGCCGATGTCTCGCTGAACGACGCCGGACGCGAACAGGCGGCAGCAGCGGCGTCCATGTTGGCCGAGTCAGGCATCACCCGCGTGTACTGCTCGGACCTGATCCGCGCGGCTGAGACCGCTCAGATCGTGGCTGCGAACCTGGGCCTTGAGGTGCGGACGGACGCCCGCTTGCGCGAGGTGGACGTCGGCAGCTGGGCCGGGCTGAGCATGGCCGAAGCCGGGGAGCTCGAACCCGACTTCTGGCCGGCTCTGCGCGAGGGCCGCGACTTCCGGCGCTCGGCGACCGGGGAGACGGCCACCGAGTCCGGGCTGCGGGTCGCTGCCGCACTGGCCGACTATGTCGAGGCAGCCGACGCCGACGAGGTCGTGCTCGTGGTCGGCCACGGACTGTCGCTGCGCGTCGCAGCCATGCTGCTGATCGGCCTCGATTACTCCCACGCGCGCCGGTTCGGTGGCATGGTGAATTGCCACTGGGCCGTACTTCAGCCCGGTGATGAGCACTGGCGCCTGCTCAGCTACAACGTCGGGTAACCAAGTAGTCCCCAATTCGGTTGCTCAAGTAGTCCCCGATTCGGTTGATCGAGCAGTCCCCAATTCGTTGATCGAGCTTGTCGAGATCAGGCCGGGTGAGGGTCTCGACAGGCTCGACCAGCCGAAGTGAGGTAGCCGAAGTGAGGTAGCTCGTCCGCTCAGGCGAATCGCACCCGGGTGTAGGCGACCGCGGTGACGGTGAGGGTCACCGTCCTGGTGGTCCAGATCCGCAGCTTGCCCTTGTCGCCAATGGGCGTGTTGACAGTGAACGTCTTGGTTCCCTTGGGCAGCTTCATCGATGTCGAGCTCTTCAACGGCGTGGACATGCCGCCGACGTAGAGGCGTCCCTTGCCCTTCCCGCCGGTGACGGTGATCGACAGGGTCACGCTGCGAAGCTGGGCGACGTCCTCCTTGGGCACAGCCGTGCCGCTGACCAGCGGGTAGGCCCGCTTGTACTTGGCGTACTTCGCCTGGCTGAGCACGACCGGTGTGGCCAGCGAAGTGACGGTCGGCATCGAAACCGGGTTCAGGTTGATCTGGCCCGCCACCAACTGGGCCCGGGTGATCGTGGGCTCGTCGGTGCTGAACAGCTGGAACTTGCCGCCGTAGTAGATGCTGAAGGCCCGCTGCTCGTCGCCGAGCACCTCCCAGGGCACCGCGTCCATGCCCTTGGCCTTGGTGTACTTGACCAGGTACTCGGAGGTGTACTTCATCTTGATGCCGTACCCGTTGGCCTTGAGCTTGTCGGCCAGGCGGACGCGGTCCAGGTCCATGGTGCCGTTGTCGAGGGCCAACACGTACATCTTCGGTGCCGCGGCACGGATGACCGGCAGGTGGTTCGTCCAGGAGAAACTGATGATGGTCGTGCGCGAGAGCAGGCCGTGGTCCTTGACGAGCTGGATCGCGCGGGCGGCGTAGGTCTTCTGCTCCTCCGCCGGCTGACCGGTGTAGCTCTTCAGGTCGAGGTTGAGGCCGACGTCGGGGTTCTTGGCGAGTGCGTCCGCGAGCTCGGCGAAGGTGGGGATGGGCACGTTCTTCTCGCCGGCCAGGTTGGCGCACCGCACCTCGGCGACTTGGGCCGCGGTCATCAGGTGGATGCTCTGCCCGGCGAGGGTGCAGCGGTCGGGCAGGAGGTCGTAGTGACTCATCACCGCGGTGCCGTCGCTGGTGAACAGGATGTCGGTCTCGATCGAGTCGAAGCCCGCTGCGACGCTGTTGTTGAACGCCTCAGCGGAGTTCTCGGGCCACTGCAATGCTCCGCCGCGGTGCGAGAGGATCCCAAAGGTGGTGCCGGCAGCGTTCATGATCGGCAGGTTGTTCGCGCCGAGCGTCTTGGCCGGCGAGGACGTGCCCACGCCTGCCACCAGAGCAGCTGTTGTGAGTGAGATCGCAACGGCTCGGGCTACACGGAGGAGAGCTGGCATTTCGGCACCTTCGGGGTCGGGTTCCGTTTCACCATAAGTCGCCGAACTGAGAGCGCCAAGTTCACGGACGCCGTCCGCAGGCAAAGCTTGACCGCCACTGCAGCCTCACCCGCGACGGCTCGATCAGGCGATCCCGAGCGCCGTCCCGGGACTGAAGCCGGGGAAGATGTCAGCGACCCGGTCGTTGCGCAGGCGGTTGGTGACGATCTCGGTGAGTGCCTGGCGGTAGTCGGTGGTGATCGGAACGTCACCGTCGGTGAGGTTCGCTTTCGTCAGAGTGGGCATCGAGCCGAAGACCCCGCCCTTGATCGCACCGCCGAGGGCGAACATCACATTCCCGTGCCCGTGGTCGGTGCCACCGTCGCCGTTGACCTCCACCCGGCGGCCGAACTCGCTCATCGTGATCACGGTCACGGTGTCCCACCGCGAACCGAGGTCGGCTCGGAAGGCGGCCAGCCCTGCGGAGAAGTCGCGGGCCAGTCTCGAGAACTGGCCGTTGGCATTCGCCGGCGTGCCGATGCTCTGATGCATGTCCCAACCGCCGTAGTCGATGCACGCGACCTCGAGCCCGACTCCCGCCTTGGCGAG
>DAORUI010000003.1:38328-43829 GCA_035433085.1 Propionicimonas sp.
CTCGACATCGCCATCGACTGGTAGGCGGTCGTGGTCAGCGAGAGCACCACGCGGGAGCCGAGCGTGATCGCGCGGAAGGTGCCCGATGCGTCCGATGAGGTGGCGATATGCCGGCCGAGCCAGCCGGAGCGGACGTTCGCCTTCGCGGCACGTTCGCAGAGGTCCTGATCCTCGAAATGGGAGCGGGAGACCTCGGGATGCCCCGAGCCAAGGACCACGGCCAACTGGCTCGCGTCCCAGATCGGTTTCAGCGCCTGGAAGTTGGGGTTGAGCAGGTAGCTCGCCCCGAGCGGGACGCCGCTGTCGACGCTCAGCTCGCCACGCGCGGCGTGGTAGCTGCCGTCATTCACCGGACCCACCGCGGCCAGGCCGTCGAAGCCGCCGCGAAGGAAGACGCAGACCAGCAGGTCGCGGCCGGTATCCGCGGCGAAGGAGTACCGCGGGGCGGCTGAGGCCGCGAGCAGCCCGCCGAGACCGATGAGGGAGCCCCGGAACAGCCCGCGGCGCCCGAATCGTGGCCCGCTCGGGGTGTGCGCGACGGACGGATCGGCGACGCCCACGTTCGGGCGTGCCGCCACCGCGAGCCGGTTCGCCTGGTCGGGGGTGACCACGCGGGTGCGGCCGTCGATCTGCGCGAGCAGCCGGTTGCGGGACTCCTCATGGTCATGCAGCGGACTGATCAGGTCCTCATGCAGCAGGGCTTCCCCGCGCAGCAGGCTCGGGTCGGCGATCACTGGGGACATCGTCGTTCCTCTCAGCGGAGCATGAAGTAGGGCGAGCTGAACACGTAGTGCAGCGCGGGGTTGAGGTTGTATTTGAGCTGGTCGGCGGTCAGTTTCGTGGTGGCCGAGGTGCCCTTCAGCCGGGCCGCGACCACGCTGAGGTGCCGGTCGGGCCAGGTGTAGCCGGTCAGGTCGGTGGTGATCCGCCTGGCCGCGGAGGTGACGTCCATGCCCACGGTGATGCCCAACGCCTTGCGCCACGACTTCGAGGGCCATTCGGGGTCATCGCCCCAGTTGGTCCGCGCGTTCGCGGAGTTCCAGTGGGCGAGCAGCGCCTGGGTCGACATCCACGCCGCCGCGTCGTCGGGGTAGCCGTCCACCACCGGCCAGTACCGGGGCTGGTGGTTCTCCAGTTCGAGTAGCCAGCCGACGGTGCCGGCGATCGCCCAGACGTTCTTGCTCTGCTTGCCTTTGGGTTTGAGCGTGCTGGGCTTGCGCGCTTTCACCATCACGGCCATGGTCTCCTGCGGTCGCCGCCACTTCTGGCCGACCGAGGCCGCGAACTCACCGCTGAGCAGCAGTGCACGCATCACCGCGGCCAGCGAGGTGTCGTTGTCTAGATAGACCTGGGCGAGTCGGGCGACCAAGGCCTCGCTCGGCTCGTCCGACACATAGCGGACGGCGAGCCGGCGGGCGATGTGGGTGGCGGTGCCACGTTGGTGGGCGAGGTGGTTCAGGTAGGCGGCGAGCACCGCGGGCCCCCCGGCCGCCGATGCGTTGGGATGACTGAAATCCATGATCTTGAGCGGCCCCACGTGGTGCTCTGCTGGGGTGTAGCGATAGGTGTGCGTCTTCCAGTCGAAACCGTGCCCGGTGAGCAGCAGAGCAGACTGGCGGACGTCCGTCTCGTCGTAGTTCCCCGGACCGACCGTGTGTAGTTCGAGGAGCTCCCGGCCAAGGTTCTCGTTCGGGCTGTCTTTGGAATTCAGGTTGTTGTCGAGGTAGACCAGCATCGCCGGGTGGGTGATCGCTGCGGTGAGCATTCGGGAGTACTTGCCCAGCGCGTGCTTGCGGAGTACCGACCAGTCGAACCAGGCCACCAGGTCGGACGCCTTGCTGTCGGCGCTGATGTAGAGGTGGTCCGACATGGTGTCGACCATGGACTCGTAGAGGTGCCGTTCGGTGAACACCTGCCGGACGGTTCGCGAGACGCTCAGCGCCTTGGCCGCCCGATAGCTGTTGTCGTCCGTGGCCAGGTAGACCTGGTGGCCGGTCATGTTGGCATAGCTCAGGTACTTGCGGATCAGCTTGTCAGCCTTGGCGTCCTTGATCTTCTTCGGATTGAGTTGGCGCTTGATCCACTTCTTCGTACCCACGGCGGCGATCTGTTGGGCGACCGGCTTGGTGGCCGCAGGCGCGACCCGGCGGGCCAGGTGCCAGGCTGGGGTCGACTGCAGGTTGAGCCCGCCGGCCAGGTCAGACACCTTGGCCGGCAGAACCGGCGCCTGCGCGAGCCCCGGCCCACCTGGGCCGGCGGTGGCCAGCTGGTCGCCGAGACCGGAGAGGGCCAGGCCGCCGCCGATGGCGAGTCCGAGGGCCGCTCGGCGGGACGGTTGCGGTGCCGGGCTCGCCGCGCCGGCGGCTTCCGGGAGGGGGCGGGACGGGAGGGTCATCGGTGCCACCTGGGGTTCGGGGACGCGGTTCTGAGTGGAAAACCTACCAAGCCTGAACGATATCTGAGGGAATCTCAGGATTAGGTGATGTGTGATCAGGCGAGGCCGCGATGGTGGGCCTGGACGAGAACCTGTATCCGGCTGGAGGCACCGAGCTTCGCCATGAGCGAGGACAGGTGCATCTTCACGGTCGACTCCGAAATGGACAACTCGGCCGCGATGTCTCGATTGGCCAGTCCGCGTCCCAGCGCCGTGAGCACTTCACGCTCGCGCTGGGTGAAGTCGATCGGCTCCTCCTGTTTGGAGGCGGCAGTCCAGCGGCGGTTCAGTTCCTCGGCGGGCAGAACCCCGTGCCCACGCGCGACCAGACGGATAGCGTTCACGACTTCTTGAGGCTTCGCGGTCTTGTGCAGAAAGCCGGACGCTCCGGCACGCAATGCGGTGTCCACGGTTTCGTGGTCGCCGAACGCGGTGAGCACCAGAACGCGGACGTCTGGGTGGGCGACGCGGATCGCGCGGGTCGCGTCCATCCCGTCCACTTCGGGCATGTGGACGTCCATGAGCACGACCTGAGGCTTGAGCCGGCCGACCAACTGGATGGCGTCCGAGCCGTCCGGTGCGCACCCGAGTACGGCAAGGTCGGGGGCGGTGTTGACGAACTGGGCCAGCGCCTGCCGGACGAAGGGGTCGTCGTCGATGATCAGGACGCCGATGCGCTTGGGCGTGGGTGCCGGACGGCTCATCCCCGCTCCGTGGTCGCCGCGGCGGCGAGGGGCACCCGGAAGCTGGTCAGCCAGGTCTCGCCGGCCGGTGAGCTTGAGAACGTCCCACCAAGCGCTGCGACTCGCTCGGACATGCTGGTCAGGCCGAATCCACCGCCCCTACCGTTGCGAGCGCGCTTGGGATGATTGATGAAGGCGAACTCGGCAACCTCGGGGGAGACCTCGACCACGATGGCCGACTCCGCGGACGGGTCGCCGTAGCGGAGCATGTTGTTGGTGGCCTCCTGGATCACGCGTCCAAGAGTATGACCGGCTTTCGCCGGGAGGGTGGGGGTTGGCCCATCCCAGCTGAGATTGGGTCGGAAACCCCGCTTACGGAGTCGTTCGGCAGCGGCGTCCACAAGCTCCTTGACGGCGACCGACTTGCTCGGATCGACCGAATCCTGCGGCTCGCGGCGCAGTACCTGCACGATCTGGCCGAACTCGGTGACCGCGCGGGCGGCTTCGTCGGCGATCGCGCCCAACTCGTCCGGATCTGCCCGGCCCTTCAACTTCGCCTGCTCGGCGCGCAGCGAGAGATTGGCGAGAGCGTTGGCGACCGAGTCGTGAAGGTCGCGGGCAAGCTCATGGCGTTCCTCCAGTGCGGCGCGCAATCGGGATTCCTCAGCAGCGACAATCAGTCCATGCCAGGCGGAACCGGCGAGCCAAACCACTCCGATGAACACCGTCCAGATCACCAGGTAGGGCGCCACGCTGATGCCGGAAGGTAGTCCGGCGCCCGCGACCAGCCAGAGGATCGGTAGATACACGAGCGTGAACCAGGCTCGTTCACGGCGGCGACCACGCACGCCGTAGCAGAACAGCACGACAAGCGCTGCGTACACTCCCAGGGTCGCCCAGGTTGCGGCGACGGGCAGGTAGCAGACCAGCACCACGGCGAGCGCGGCGCCGCCCCAGCGAGGCCAGCGGCCGGTGAGCGCGGCGGCGGCCATCGCGGCGAGGTCGAGCAGGATCTCGGCTGCGTTCGGCTTCATCATGTGCAGGGCGAGCGTGAACAAGGTGAGCAGCCCGACCATCAAGGGCTCCAGGTAGCCGCGTTGTACTGCGGCTTGCAGCAGTCGGCCCGTCCGATTCTCCGACGTGCGCATCGGGCCATCCTTCGAAGTCAGTCCTCGGAACCAGGGGTGGTGATGCCGTCATCACGGGACGCCTGCGCGGCAACTCGTTCGACGTGCCGCCCCCCGCTCGGGCAAGTGTGGCGATCAATCGACGCACCTGTACTTTCGTCCACTTTGTGGTCGTTTCGGGGTGCCTGAAGGTCGGGACTTTCAAGCTCAGCCGTGGACTCGGCCAGTCTCCGGGGAACACTTGGGTCGGCGAAGGGAGGCTGGTTCAGGATGAGGGTCTTCGCGGCTTTGGTTCTGCTGTTGCCGGTGTTCGCCGGTCAGGTGGTTCCGCCCGCCGCCACTATCGAACTGGCGACACCCTACGAGGGGATCTGCGATTTCTTCCCCTATCTGCCCGGCTGCCCTCGCTGACCAGGATCGATCACCCCAAGCAGCGGCCGAGCCGAGGAACCCCCAGTGACCCCAGTTGACTCCCAGAAGGCTTTCGCCGACAAGATGGACGCTGCCCGCGTCGCCCAGCACTTGTCTATTCGGACGATGGGCCGGATCGCCGGCGTGCCGCCGACCACAGTGCACGGCTGGCTGAACGGCACCCACTTCCCGTCGATGGTTCTGCATGCCAACTACCTCAAGGTCGTCGAGACCCTCGGTCTGGTCGACCAGATGCCCGATGAGGTCCGCGAAGCCCTCTGGATCGCCGACCAATCCCGGCTGTGGGCCGGCTAGCGGGAAAGCGCCGCCGGACGCCTGGCCACGCTGGGGCCGGGTCGCCATGCGGTGACGAGCGGCCCGATCACCGGGCGGTCTGCTCGCCGTGCGATGGCCACCTGCCCGATCACCCGGCGGTCTGCTCGCCGTGCGATGGCCACCTGCCCGATCACCGCTCGGCCCGCTCGCCTTGCGGTGACCACCTGCCCGATCACCCTACGGCCCCCTCGCCCGGCAGGGCAGGCTTCGCCTCCGGGCCTGGACTGCGGGCCCGCTCGGGTCAGGATGCTGTTCGCTCCATACAAAGGCGCGAGTGGCGTAACCACTGCCCAGCCTGCGGATGCCTGGACGGTGGCAGGATCTCCGGCAAGTGATCGACGCCGATCCGCACCTGCCACTGGTCCCGTAGGGCGTACCGGGCTGGTTCGATCAAAGCGTGATGACGGTGACAGAGCAGCACCAGGTTCGTCAGCTTGGTCTCGCCGCCGGCCCACCACGGTGTGATGTGATGCGCCTCACACCCGGCCGGGGGCTCGGTGCAGCCAGGGA
>DAORUI010000004.1:0-40569 GCA_035433085.1 Propionicimonas sp.
ATCCCGGCACCGGCGTCCGAACCCTCAGCGTCGGCTTCGGGAACGGCTCCGCTCGCAGCCTGCGTGGCCGGCTCCGCGGGCAGGCTCGCCGACGTCGCCGAACCGCCGAGCTGCGACAGCCCGAAAGCCACCCCGCCGATCACCACGGCGGCAGCTGCTGCGGCAGCGATGCCCTTGCCCCAAGCCGCCACGCGAGGCGAGGGCCGCGTCCCCTTGACCTGGTCGGCAGCGAGCGGACGGAACGACTCGCCTTCCGCGGACTCCCGCAACCCATCAGCGAAGGCTCGCTTCTCGCGCTCGAAGTCACGCTCGAAGTCATCAGTCACGACGAGCCCCCTCCAGCCGTCCGCGCAGCGAGACCAGCGCGCGGTGGACGTGCGAGCGGGCCGTCCCTTCCGGGCAGCCCAGGATCTCGGCGATCTCTGCGAACGAGCGATCCTCGTAGAAGCGCAGCACCACAGCTGCCCGCTGCATCGGCGGCAGATCGGCGCACAGCCGCAAGGCCTGGTCGGTGTCGGCGATCGCCTGGGACGCGTCCGGGGTCACCGGCGCCGCCGAGGAAGCCGCGACGTCCTCGGTCGGGAACAGCCGACGAACCTTGCGCCAGGCCGACACATGCGCGTTCACGATGCTGCGCCGCACATAGGCGTCCACATTGCCGCGGGCTGAGACCTGTCGCCACCGCGGGTAGAGCCCGGCGAGGGCTTCCTGCACGGCGTCCTGGGCGTCGTCGGCGTTGCGCGTGATCAGGTAGGCGAATCGCTGCAGCGCGACCGAACGCGTGGTGACATAGTCCTCGAACGAGCCCACCGCGGCGACCGCGGCGACCATCGGCTCGCTCACCATCACCCCCTGCCAGACCGTCACACCTAGTCCACGCGCCTACCGGCGTATTCGTTGCGCCCTGTCGTGGATCGGCGCTACTCCCCCGGGTACCGGACGCCTACCTGCGAGCGGATCTCGTCGAGCAGCCCGATGATCGCCACCGAGTCGTCCAGCGGCATCCGGGGCGACTCGGTGAACCCGTCCGCGATCAGCTGCGCGAAGTGCGCAGCTTGGTAAGCGAGCCCGTGGTGCCCGGCCAGTTCCGGCGCTTCGCTCGTGATGCCGGCCCCGGTCGGGCCGAGCAGCCGTACCCGTCCGGGCGCGTAGAACTCGGCGTCCAGTTCGATCCGGGCACGCGAGCCGCTGATCGAGGCGGTGGTCGGGGTCTTGGCCGAGAACGTCGAACTGACCAGGGCCTGCGCGTGCGGATGGTCCGGGAAGCGTCCGAGGAAGGCGGCCACCTGCCGGTCCACCCCGGCGTCGGTCAGTTCGCCGACAGCCAGCACCGCGTCCGGAATGCCCAGCACGAACGCGGCGAACGACACCGGATAGATCCCGAGATCGAGCAGGGCTCCCCCGGCCAGCTCCGGGTCGAACATGCGCTTCACTTCGGCAGGGATCGGCTGGCCGTGGTCGGCAATGACCGTCTCTAGATCGCCGAGCACACCGTCGGCCAGCAGTTGCCGGACGATGTCGTACCGCGGCAGGAACCTCGTCCACATGGCTTCCATCAAGGCGACGCCGCGCTCGCGCGCCGCGTTCACCACCGCGCGGGCCTCGTCCGCGTTGCGGGTGAACGGCTTCTCCACCAGGACATGCTTGCCGGCTTCGATGGCCAGCAGAGCGTGCGCGGCGTGCTCGCTGTGCGGCGTGGCGACGTAGACCACCTGCACGTTCGGATCGCCGGCCAGCGCCTCGTAGCTACCGTGCGCGGTCTCCAGGCCGCGTTCGTCGGCGAAAGCCTGCGCCTTCTGCTGGTCGCGGGAGCCGATCGCCACGATCTGCTGCCGGGTGGACGCACGGACCGCACCGATGAACTGGCGGGCGATCCAGCCCGTCCCGATCACGCCCCAATTGAGCGGCGGGGCCTCAGCGGGCTCGGGGACGCGCGATGCTGGCAGGAACTGCGGAAATGTCATGCGGCAAACCTAGGCAACGCTGCGCGCTCCGTCGAGGGGCGGACGCCAACCGGCGCGACCTGAACGCGATCGATAATGAGCGAAACAGGAGGCAAAGTGGCATTTTGGGGCGGCCAGACCGCGGCGGTGACCACCGACTGGCGGCAGGAGGCGTCGGTGGAGGACCTGCGCGAGTACGACGCGTTCGGTCCCTGGATCGACCCGGTGCGGTCGGCGGACGACATGCCGCGCGTCTTCCGCCGGTTCTATCCCGAACTTGCGGAGAGCCGAATCCTGTTGAAAGTGCCCAAGGACGTGGAGCGCGCGCAGGCGCGTCCGGGGGACGACCTGTACGCGGCGGTTCTGGCTGTGCGGGAGCGGGGCATCACGATGCTCCGCCTGCGCCCGGACGGGGTGGACCGCCGCGACGTAGCGTGGCCCCAGGTCGTGGGCGTGACCACCTACCTCAACCTGCTGGTCTCGCGATGGACGCTGCTGCTGGCCGACGGCGACCGGTTCGAACTCGATTACAACAGCGTCGGTGTGCACACGATGGCCGCCGTGACCGACCATGTGCGCGCCCAGCTCACTCTCGGGATCGACGCATCGCGCCAGCCGGCGCTCGGCTCGGTGCGGATCAGTGACGACTTCTTCGCCACCCGATTCGCCCAGCTCACCCGGACGTTCGACGCGGCTGCGGTAGCGCTGCATTTCGAGCCTCGAAACCGACTCTGCCGAGACTCGGCCGGCCGCCGCCGGCTGAGCACCGGGGTGTTGCTCGTCGACACCCCGCAAGAACTGGTGATCCTGAACCGGGGCGAGCCGACCCGGCGGCTCTTCGAAGCCAACTACGCCAGTGGCGTCACCTACGCGCCCTACACAGCGCTCACGTCCTATACGGTGCTCGACCCAGAACCCCGCAGGTCATTCCGGACGCTGGTGCTGCAAGCCGGCGATCAGCAGATCACCCAACCCTGTCTGGAAGACCCCGAGCAGGCCCGTCCCGCCCTGGCCGCCCGAGGAATCCCCCGAACCGCTCCCTGACCACGTTCACGAGCGACGAGCCGCCACCCCCAACGACGCTCCCTGAGCCTCTGTCCACCCAGGGAGCGCGGTCTCGACAAGCTCGACCAGCCGATCGGGGGATCAAAGCTGAGGAGCCCGGCGAGGGACGAGCCCACACCAACAAGGTCTCAACAAGCTCGACCAGCCGATCGGGGGATCCAGGCTGAGGAGCCCCACGAGGGACGAGCCCACACCAAAAACGCTCCCTGAGGAGCCCGGCGAGGGACGAGCCGGGCGTCACGAAGGGCGTCCGCCACCGTGTGGGGACGTGCGGCCTCAGGTGAGAGTGGCCACCATGATGGCCTTGATGGAGTGCATACGGTTCTCGGCCTGGTCGAAGACGATGGAAGCGTCGGACTCGAAGACCTCATCGGTGACCTCAAGCTCAGGCAGGCCGAAGCGGGAGTAGACCGCCTCGCCGACCGTGGTCTCGCGGTTGTGGTAGGCGGGCAGGCAGTGCATGAACTTCACGTCGCCGACCCCCGTCCGCTCAAGCAGCGCGGTGTTCACCTGGTAGTCCTGCAGCAGCAGGATGCGCTCGGTCCAGACGCTCTCGGGCTCGCCCATCGACACCCAGATGTCGGTGTGCAGGAACTGACAGCCCTTGACCCCGTCCAGATCGTCGGTGAGCGTGATCCGCGCACCGGTCTGCTCGGCGATCCCGCGGGCGGTGCGGATCACCTCGTCGGGGGGCAGCAGCTTGGTCGGCGCCACCAGGCGCACGTCCATGCCCAGCAGCGCGCCGCCCAGCAGCAGCGAGCAGCCCACGTTGAACCGCGCGTCGCCGACGTAGGCGTAGCTGATGTCGTGGTCGTCCAGCCCGGACGCTTCGCGCATGGTGAACATGTCACAGAGGCTCTGGGTGGGGTGCCACTCGTCGGTGAGTCCGTTCCAGACCGGCACGGAGGAATGCCGCGCGATGGTCTCGACGGTGGACTGGTGCGCGCCGCGGTACTCGATGCCGTCGAACAGCCGTGAGAGGACCCGCGCCGAGTCGGCCGGTGACTCCTTGTGCCCGAGTTGGGACGAGTTCCCGTCCATCTGGGTCACATGGGCGCCCTGCTGGTGGGCGGCCACCTCGAACGCCGAACGGGTGCGCGTCGAGGTCTTCTCGAAGATCAGGGCGAAGTTCATCCCACCCAGGCACTGTTCCTCGCGTCCGGCCAAGCGAGCGTCCTTCAGTTCAGCCGTGAGGTCGAGCAGGTAGCGCCACTCCTCGGGCGTGAAGTCCTGCTCTTTCAGGTAGTGCCGACCCAAGAGGTTCATCGACTTGCCTTCCCAATCCGTCAATAGGAGAACTCTGCCAGTTCCGTGCACCGAGGTTGACCCGCCGTCCGGGCGTCGATGGCGACGTCGAGCCACGTCTTGCGGAGGTGTTTCGCCCGAAAATCGGCATATGACGTCGGTCATCGACTTGCTGGCCGGGGTTTCGCCCGATCTGCGGGATACGAGCCCCGATCCAGGGCGCATTCTCCGACTATTGGGCGAAGGAGCCCATTGAGTGCTGGACAGGGGGCTGGTAACCCCCCTTTCAGGCGTTGGAGACCGACGCGGGTCGCCCGCCGGTGCGAGACGACCGGCTCGGGCGCGGGCTCCTGCTCGCCGTCCACAGGCTGCCGTGACAGCATTGAGGCATGCTCATCCGATTCCTGGCCAGCGCGGCCGCTCTGGCGGTGGCCACCTGGCTGCTCCCCGGCATTCGACTCGGTGGCACTGACGACGTGTGGGGCCAGGTCTTCACCCTGCTCGCGGTGGCCGCGATCTTCGGCTTCGTGAACGCGCTGATCAAACCCCTGTTCAAGTTCGTCTCGGCACCGTTGATCCTGCTCACCCTCGGCCTGTTCCTGCTGGTGCTGAACGCTGTTCTGCTCATGCTCGTCTCGTGGGCTGCCGGTGAGCTGCACCTGGCCTGGAACGTGGACGGGTTCTGGTCGGCGTTCTGGGGCGGCCTGATCATTTCGATCGTCACCCTGATCATCAACGCGTCCTTCGGCAAGAAGGGCACCGAACACCGATGAGCACTCCTCCCGAGATCGCCTTCGTCTGCTGGGGCAACATCTGCCGCTCGCCGATGGCCCAGGTGATCGCCGAGTCGTACGCGCGCCGCGAAGGCCTGCGCGGAGTGACCTTCACCAGCTACGGGGTGAGCTCGGAGGAGATCGGCAACCCGATAGACCCCCGGGCAGCGGACGCCCTGCGCGCGGCCGGGTTCACTCCCGGGACGCACACCGCGCGCCGGATCACCCCGGACGAGGCTCACCACGCCGCGCTTCTGATCGGCATGGAGGACCTGCATCTGGCCAAGCTGCGTCGGCTCGTACCGGACGCGAAGAACCTCTACCTGCTCACCGACTTCGATCCCAACGCCATCCCCGGGTCGGGCATCGACGACCCCTGGTACGGCGATGACGAAGACTTCGCCAAGGCTCTGCGCGAGATCGAGGCCGCCATGCCCGAGGTGATCAAACGGGCTCGAGAGCTGATCGCCGGCTGAGCCTGTCATGGCGCTGCGATCCATCCAGGGTTGGGTGGGAACCGCCTGCCAGCAGGCCGACGTACCGGTGGGCGAGATCAACCCGATGGTCGAGCCGCTAGGGGATCGAAGGCTCATCCACCTGCCGATGTGAACCCCAGAATTGGATGGCCATGAGGCGGGCGGCTCCATAGCCTCGGACAAGACCCGAACTGGATGGCCGGTCGGTCGATGAGAGGGTCACCGGCCACGCCTCCCGCCCTTCGTCAAGCTCAGGGATCGGTGGGCGCCAAGCAGGGATCGGTGGGCGCCACACGGGCCCGGTGCGGCGTCGCGGAGCCGCACGTGGCAGGCTGGTGCCATGCACATCCTCGTTGTCGACGACGATCAGGCGGTCCGCGATTCGCTGGCCCGGTCGCTGCACTACTCCGGCTGGGAAGTGACCACGGCCAACGACGGGATCGAGGCGCTGGCCCGGCTCTCCTCGCTGCGTCCCGACGCGGTGATCATGGATGTGATGATGCCCCGGCTCGACGGCCTGGAGACCACCCGCTCGCTGCGCGCGTCCGGCAATGACGTGCCGATCCTCGTGCTCACCGCACGGGACGCGGTCGGCGATCGCGTGGACGGCCTGGACGCCGGCGCTGACGACTACATGGCCAAGCCGTTCTCCTTCGACGAACTCCAGGCGCGCCTGCGCGCATTGACCCGCCGGGCACGTCCGGTCAACGACGAGCCGGGCGCCGAGGTGCTGTCCTTCGCCGACCTGAGCCTCGACCTGCAGACCCGTGAGGTCACCCGTGCGGGCCGGCGGATCAGCCTCACCCGCACCGAGTTCGCCCTGCTGCAGACCTTCTTGGAGAACCCCCGCCGGGTGCTCGAACGCGGCTGGCTGCTGAACGAGGTCTGGGGCTTCGACTTCCCGACCACCGCCAACTCTCTTGAGGTCTATATCGGCTACCTGCGCCGCAAGACCGAGGGCGAGGGCGAGGGCCGACTGATCCACACCGTGCGCGGCATCGGCTACGTGCTGCGCGAGACGCCGCCGTGATCCGCTGGCTACGATCCGTCCTCTCGGTAAGCAACCGGCCACTGCACGATCGGCTGGCCGCCCTGGTTTCGGGCGCGGTGGCCGGCGCGGTGGCGATCACCGGCCTGGCGGCCTATGTGATCACGACCCTGGCCGTGTACGACCAGCTCGACCGGGAACTGATCGACATCGCCGCGGTCACCAGCAATTGGATCCAGGGTGACGCCGAGTCCCTCGGCGGCCTCAATAGCGATGCCTTGGCCACCGCGAACGTGACCATGCTGCGGGTACGTGCGGACGGCCAGACGACCGCCCCGCCGGGAGCGACCAGCGTGCTGGTGCCCACCGCACGAGAGCTCGCGGTCGCACGCACCCAGACCGGCTCCTCGGCGCGCACGGGGCTGGACTCTGAGGGCACGTCCTACCGGATCGTCGCCGTGCCCTACACCGACGGCGCGTACAAATACGCGCTGGTACTCGGCCGTCCGCTCGCCCCCACGGACGAGATCCTGCGCATTCTGGCCTTCTCGCTATTGACCTTCGGCCTGCTCGCGGTGCTGATGGCCGGCGCGATCGGATGGGTGATCGCGCGCTCCGGCCTGCAGCCGATCCAACGGCTCACCGAGGCGGTCATCCGGGTGACTGAAACCGACCAGCTCGAACCGATCGAGACCGGCGGAATGGACGAACTGACTGATCTGACCGGCTCGTTCAACACGATGATGAAGACCCTCGAATCGTCCCGGGAACGCCAGCGCCGCCTGATCGCGGACGCCGGCCACGAACTGCGGACGCCGCTCACCTCGCTGCGCACCAACGTCGAACTGCTGATCGCCGACGACCGTCAGGGCATGCTGCCCGACGGTGCCCGGGGCGAGATCCTGCGCGACATCTCGGCCCAGCTGGGCGAGTTCACCCAGCTCATCGGGGACCTCGTGCACCTCTCCCGGGAGGATCGCGTGGAGGCCCATCCCGAACCGATCGACCTACGCGACGTCGTCAGCGGCGCGGTGGTGCGAGCCAAGCGTCGCGGTCCGAGCCTGAACTTCGAGGTGGAACTCGACCCGCTCTTCCTCGTCGGCGAGCCCGACAGCCTGGAGCGCGCGATCACCAACCTGCTCGACAACGCGGTGAAATTCTCCCCGCCGGGCGGGACGGTGCAGGTGCGGCTGAAGGGTGACCGGCTGCGAATCTCGGACGAGGGCATCGGCATCGCGGACGCCGACCTGCCGCATGTCTTCGACCGGTTCTACCGGTCGGAGTCGTCCCGCAACACTCCCGGTTCCGGCCTTGGCCTTTCGATCGTGGCGCAGACCATCAAGGCGCACGGCGGCTGGGTGAAGGCCGGACGGTCCGCGTCCGGCGGTGCGGAGTTCACCATCCGGCTGCCCGGGACGAGCACCCCCACCTACGAGGACGAGGACGTCACCGACGGTGAGGGAACCGTTTCGCTCCCCCGCCCGCTCTGACGCCTCCGCCCAACCCTCTCGTCCTCTTTGCTCGACCCTCTCGTCCTCTTTGCTCGCTCAGCCCTCTTTGCTCAACGCCCCGATCCCTCGCCCCCGTCGCACTCGCCCCGCGTCGCTCTCCCCCTTCACAAACTGGACCGTTGGGCCCCGTTACGGGACCAAGGTGTCCAGTTTGCGGAAGAGAAGGAGCGAGGACGAGCGTGGCGTGCAGGTCGGACGGGTGCGGGTCGGACGGGTGCGCGTCAGTAGCCGCGGGACGCGTCCGCTGATTCCTTCTCGCCGGCCAGGCTCGCCGCGTACTCGGCGACCGTGATCGGCTTGGAGAACATCGGGTAGTCGAACTTGATCGCGTTGGCGTGCTCCTCCAGCGAGGTGGCGCCGACGGCATCGGTGAGGGTGTAGACCTCGTAGCCACGCTCGTAGGCCGAGCGCATCGTCGACTCGACGCAGCAGTTGGTGAGGAAGCCGGCCAACACGATCGTCCTGATCCCGAGATTGCGCAGGATGAAGTCGAGGTTGGTCGAGCCGAAGGCGTCCAGGCCACGCTTGCCCTCAAGGACGATGTCCTCGCCGGTTGGCGCTACGTCCTCGACGATCTCGCAGCCCCAGGTGCCTTTCACGAAGGAGTTCGAGTCGACGACGCCCTTCAGGATGCCGTAGGGGTGCTGGCTGATCTCGTAGTAGCCGGGCTGGAACGAGATCGGGCTGTGCACGATGGTCACCCCGGCTGCCCGGGACGCGTCCAGCGCCTGCTTGGCGTTGGGCAGGGTGCCGGTGGCCGACATCACCTCCGCGACCGCGCCGTGGAGCGTGCCGCCCTCGCTGGTGAAGTCGTTCTGGAACTCGATCATGACCAGAGCGGTCGACTTGGGATCCATGCCGTTCCTTTCCTCATATCGCTGGCCCGGCCGATGCCGGACGCTGATCAGCGCCATCTCTCCTGGATAGCTTGACCGTCGCTCCCCCAGCCTGTCGAGGGGTCGGACGATCGTTCTGCGAGCTATCCCAATGCTTGTTCGGCCAGCAATTCCACGACGTGGCGGTAGGGCTTGCCGGTGGCTCGGGTGAGGCCGAGTTCACAGGTGCGATTGCAGCTCGCATGCGCCTCGGCGTCCAGCAACTCGGCTTCGGCGGCCTCCCGGCGAGTAGCGGACGCGGTCAGCTCGGGGTGCAGCATGCCGCGATCGCCGGCGTAGGCGCAGCAGCCCCAGTCGAGCGGCACGTTGACCACCTCGGCCACCGCCTGGGACACCGTGACCAGATCGGGGTTCAGTCCCATCTGGGTGGACGAGCAGGTCGGGTGGATGGTCAACGATTCCAGCTTGCGATACTCCCCCAACACGGGCAGCACGTGCCGGGCGACGAAGGTGACGCAGTCCATCACTTCGACGTGCAGCTCCGGATCGGTCTCGATCATGTGCCGGAAGCCCTCGGTGCAGCTGGACGCGTCGCAGACCACGGTCAGCCGGCCGTTGTCGCTGGCCGCCCGGATCACCGGGAGCACCCGCTCGCGCATGGCCGCGTAGCCGTCCGGGATGCCCTTGCTCGACCATGGCGTGCCGCAGCAGAGGCTCTCGATCTCGTCCGGCACCAGCAGATTCAGCCCGGCCTTCGCGCACAACGCCTCGAAGCTCACTTGGACACCCGGGCCCTCCAGGGGCCCGAACATCACGTTCACGCAGGCCGGGAGATAAACCGCCGCCCCCTCACCGAGCGGCTTCGGTCGCCGACGCGGCTTCCCGCCGCCGGGCAACTCGTCTGACCAGAGTGGGATCGAATCCGTCCCGAGCACGAACCGGGCAGCCTGGTTCACCCCGACCAGGGCCGTCTCCAGCGGCCCAGGAAATGCGTTGGTGATCCCCATCACGGTCGAGAAGGTCGCGGTGGTGCCCTTCCAGTGCTTGGCCAGGGTCGTCCAGACCGCGGCGGTCGGCTTCGGGATGGTGGTGCGTCGCAGTTTCTTCACCAGCAGGCCGGTGTTGATCTGCACCGGGCAGGCGGTGCCGCACATCCCGTCCACGGCGCAGGTGTGCACCACCTGGTAGTCGAAGTCCTTCTCCAGGCGCGCGACCGCGGCCGCGTCCCCGGCGAGTTCCAGGGTCTCGATCTCCCGGCGGACGGCGATCCGTTGCCTCGGGGTGAGGGTGAGATCGCGGGACGGGCACACCGGTTCGCAGTAACCGCAGGACGTACACCGGTCGACCTCGGCCTCCACGCTGGGGTTCACCTTGATGTGCTTGAGGTGGAGTTCCGGGTCGTCGGTGATGATCGTGCCGGCATTGAGGATGCCGGACGGGTCGAACAGCCGCTTGACCTGGCACATCACCTCGTACAACTCGTCGCCGTACTGCCGCCGGACGAAGGGAGCCATCACCCGTCCGGTGCCGTGCTCGGCCTTCAGCGAGCCGTCGTTGGCGATGATCAGGTCGACCATCTCCTCGGTGAAGTCGACGTAGCGGCGCATCTGCTCGTCGGACTCGAACCGGTCGGTGAGCATGAAGTGGATGTTGCCGTCCTTGGCGTGGCCGAAGATCACCGAGTCGGCATAGGCGTAGCGGTCGAACAGCACCGCCAGCTCGACGCAGGTGTCGGCCAGATTCGCCACTGGTACTACAACGTCCTCCAGCAGCGCGGTGGTGCCGCTCTTCCGAGCACCGGCCACGGAGGTGTAGAGACCTTTTCGGAGCTTCCACAGTTCGCCGCGCAACACCGGGTCGTCAGCCAGTTGCACCGGGCCGCCGACCGGCAACCGGTCCAACGTCGGACGGGCGGCCCGAGCCAGGTGGGCCAGTTCGGCTGCGCTGGTGGCCTGGTACTCCAGCAGCAGCGCGGCCTGTTTGTCGACCTTGAGCGCCTTGATCATCGCCGGGGTGTCCGGGAAGGCCTGGCCGACGCGCAGCGAGGTCGCGTCCATCAGTTCGAGGGTCGCGGCACCCGTGGCGACCAGGTCGGGCAGCGCCTGGTTGGCCGCGTACAGGTCGTCGAAGACCACCAGCGCGGTGTTCACGAAGGTGCGCAGCGGAATCGTGCGGAAGGTCGCGGACGCGACGAAGGCCAGCGTCCCCTCGCTGCCGATGATCAGGTGCGCCAGGATCTCGGCCGGACGGTCGAAGTCGACCAGCGCGTTGATGCCGTAGCCCATGGTGTTCTTCATCGAGAACTGCTGTTCGATCTTGGCCACCGAGGCGGGGTTGGCCAGCACCCGCTCGCGCAGCATGAGCAGCCCGGAGTACAGCTCCGGTTCGAGGGCGCAGAGCTTGGCGTCCGCGTCCGCCGCCCCGGTGTCGATCACGGTTCCGGACGGGAGCACCGCCACCAGCGATTCCAGGGTGCGGTAACTGTTCTCGACGGTGCCGCAGGCCATGCCCGAGGAGTTGTTCGCCACCACACCGCCGATGGTGCAGGCGGCCTCGCTGGCGGGGTCGGGGCCGAACTTGCGTCCGTACTTGGCCAGGACGACGTTCAGGTGCTTCACCGTCACCCCGGGCTGAACGCGGACGCGAGCGCCGTCGTCCAGCACCTCGATGCCGCCGAAGTGCCGGCGAACGTCGGCCAGCACGCCCTCGGTGCCGGCCTGGCCGGACAGGCTGGTGCCGCCCGAGCGGAAAGTCAGCCCGATGCCGGCCGCGGTGGTGGCCCGCAGCAGCCGGGCCACCTCGTCCGCGTTCCGGGGGGCGACGATCGCCGAGGGCAGCAGCAGGAAGTGGGACGCGTCGTGGGAGAGCGCGCGACGGTCGAGTTCACTGGTGCGGATCTGGGCGGGGTCGGCCACGCACCCCGCCAGGAGCGCGCTCAGGCGCTCCGGGGTGAGGGCGGTCACGGCGTCGGCACCATCCACGACAGCGGACCGGCTTGCAGGGCCACGATGACGGTGAAGTATGCCAGCAGCGCGAGGCTCCACAGCACGACCTTTCGGAAGATGTCACCCTCTTTGTTGACCATACTCACCGCCGCGGCCGCGACCGCGAGGTTCTGCGGGGAGATCATCTTGCCCATCACACCGCCGGAGGAGTTGGCCGAGGCCATCAGGATCGGGTTCAGCCCGGACTGCTCTGCCGCCGTGACCTGCAACAGACCGAACAGGGCGTTGGACGAGGTGTCGGAGCCGGTGATCGCGACGCCGATCCAACCGATGAGAGGTGAGACCAGCGCGAAGGCACCGGCCAGACCGAGGGCGAGCGCGTTGCCGAGGCTGGCGGTCTGTCCGGAGAGGTTCATCACGTAGGCCAGGGCGAGCACCGAGAGCACGGTGATGATCGTGTACTTCAGTTGCTTGACGGTATTCAGGTAGGCCTGCACGGCGTCCTTGGCCTTCACCTTGTAAACGAAGCAGGTGATGATGCCCGACAGCAGCAGTAGCGTGCCGGTGGCGCGCAGGTGGTCGAAGGTGAAGGTGGTCGAGACCGGCTTGCCCGCCGCGTTCAGGATGGTCGAGGCCAGCTTGCCGTCCGCGCCAGGGGCGTTCAGTCCGGGCCAGGGGAACTTGACCTGGCCGATGCTGAGCAGCCAGGTCTTCACCGCGGGGATCTGGCTGATCGAGAAGATGACGATGATGATCGCGTAGGGGGCGATGGCGCCCCAGATCTTGCGGCCACCGGTGGCGGTGATCTCGGGGTAGTGGTCGAGCTTGCCCGACTCCAGCGCAGCGGCCTCCTCGTGGCCGGTGGCCACGTCTTCGAGCAGAACCGAACCCTTCGGCTTCCAGACCCTGAGCATGCCGAGCACAACGGCGATGGTGACCAGCGACGCGACGACGTCGGTGATCTCGACGGTGATGTAGTTCGAGGTGACGAACTGGGCCAGGCCGAAAGTCACGCCGGCCACGATCGCCACCGGCCAGGTGTGCCGGACGCCGCGCCAGCCGTCCACGAGGAAGACCAGGACGAGCGGGACGATCGCGGCGACGAACGGGGTCTGGCGTCCGGCCATCTGCGAGAGCACGTGGGTGGTGATCTGTGGGTGGGTGGACGAGACGGCGCCGGCCAGCGTGATGATCGGGGCGCCCATGGCACCGAAGGCGACCGGGGCGGTGTTGGCGAGCAACGAGACGATGGCGGACTTGAGCGGCTTCATGCCGGCGGCCATCAGCATCGCGGCGGAGATCGCGACCGGTGCGCCGAAGCCGGCGAGGGCCTCCATGAGCGCTCCGAAGCAGAAGGCGATCAGGATCGCGAGGATGCGCTGGTCGTCCGTGATCGAACGGATCAGCTGTCCGAGCGCTTCGAACCAACCAGTGATGACCGAGAGCTGGTACACCCAGATCGCGTTCAGCAGGATCCACATGATCGGGAACGCGCCGTAGAAGGCGCCTTCGGCGGTGGCGCTGAAGGCCATCGCAGCCGGCATGCCCCAGCCGACGATGGCAACGGCGATCGATGCGACCAGGCCGATCAGGGCGGCGAGCCACGCCTTGACCTTGAACACGCCGAGCAGCAGGAAGAGCAGGACGAGGGGCAGGGCGGCAAGTAGGGCGGATAAGGCGAGGCTGCCGGCGATGGGCGCCAGGGGCTGGGTGAACACGGGGAGATCTCCTCACTGAGACTGTCCGACAAGTGAGATTGTCGAACAAGTAGTCCTGTTCTGCAAGACCTTTCGGAATCTTTGTTGGACTAAGATTTTGATTCGCCGGTCTAGAGAGAGCCTTGGTGGGGGAGTTGGTCCGCAACATCGTGGTCACGTCGGTGATCGATGCCGTCGTCGAAGACCTCAAGGAACTGGTGCTCACCCGCGAATTGGCACCGGACGCGCCGCTCACCGAATCGGATGTGGCCGCGCGGTACGACGTCGCCAGAGCTACCGCCAAGGCAGCGATCGAGCGCCTGGTGAGCGACAAGGTGCTCGTGCGCAAGAACCACAAGACCGCCCGGGTAGTGAAGTTGGGGCCGGCTGACGTGCGGGATATTTACCGAACCCGCGCGTATCTGGAGTCAGAGGTGTTGCGAAGGCTGGCAGAGGATCGGCAGGTGCCGGTGGAGGCGCGAATTGCCAACAGCGAGATCGACACGCTGTGGCAGCAGGGCACCTACGACATCGTCGAACCGGACATGCGCTTCCACACGTCCCTGATCGATTCGCTGGGCAGCGCCCGAACGAGTGCGGTGTACCGCTCGCTGGCCTTCGAGGTGAAGCTCTGCATGGCCCAACTGCAGGGCAGCCAGCGTCTGAGCCCGCAGATCATCGTGGCCGAGCACGCGCGGTTGCTGGAACTGATCGAGAGCGGGGACGCTGCAGCCGCCGCCGAACTGCTGGACGAGCACCTTGCCCGCGCCCGCGAGTTGTTGGCCGGCGCCCTTGGCGGCGTCCCTGGGCCGGAGGCGACCCAACCATCGTCGGCGTTCGCCGAGGCCGCCAGCCTCTGAGCGCTGGCTACCGTCCGCTGGTCGGGCTTCCGTCCAGCGGGACGCCGAGCAGCCGGGCGACGGCGTAGTCGGCGTGGCGGCGGGCATCGTCGGCTGGGATCGGGTCGTAGAGCAGTTGAGAGGCCATTCCCTCAGCCATGGCGAGATAGACGCGGGCGGTGGCATCCACGTCTATCTCTGGGGACAACTCCCCGGAGTTCTGGGCCTTGTGCATGAGGGAGACGATGTTGCGGCGGAGGATGGCGTCGCTGGCGGCGATGGCGCGAGCGATGGCTTGGTTGTGGTGCGCGATGTGGTCGAAAGCGATGGCGCGCAGCATGGTGTTGCGGCGCTGGTCGTCCATGGGCTGAAGCGAGACCAGCAGGTCGGTGAGCCACTGTCGAAGGGTCGGATGCCCTGGATCGACGAAGGCGGCGGTGGCGGCGGTGATGCGCATGCGGTGCACCATGGCGGCGAGCAGATCGTCCTTGCTCGGGAATGCCTTCTGGACGGCGCCGAGCGACCAGCCGGACTCGGCGGCGATGGCACGGAAGCTCACGCCGCTCAAACCATGCCGGGCCAGGACGCGTAAACCGGCGTCGGCAAGTTCGATCTGTCGCTCTGATAGCTCCATGAATCCTTCCAATCCACTTGACACGCGCTAACATCTCGAATCTCAGGTAAAACTCAGGAAAATCTGTTCGAGAGCAGGCTCCGACCGCGCACGCCCGTGCATAGAATACGTTTGTATTCCACGCGAGGGGAGACCGACCGAGGATTACTCAGCGGTCAATCGGGGGGTAGTACCGCTGAACAATCGAAGCCCTCCGGATTGGCGACACACCGAGGTGAGCGCCAACCCGGAGGGTTCGATCATGTTCGGGACAGGTCCATGCCGTGATACGGACAGTCGGAGATGAAGGAGTGTTCCGCGTGTCCGAGCCGCTCGCTACTGGCATTGCGGGGTGTATGAACCCGTCCAGACGAGCGCGGTACCACACCCGTCCCGATAGGCTCGCGAGAAGCTGATCGGCGTAGGCAGGCCTGAGCGGCAGCGGGAGCTCGGTGTTCGGGAGGTATCGGGGTGCGCGATGACCAATAGACCGCCTGCCGCGCCGCCCCGAATTCCAGGGCTGACGCACCTGCAGCATCTCGGCTCCGGTGGCTTCGCGGACGTGTTCCTCTACGAAGATGACCTGCTCGGGCGAAAAGTAGCCGTGAAAGTGCTCCTGCCCGATCACCTAGACGCGGACGTGCTGCGTTACTTCACCAATGAGGCCAACCTGATGGCCCGATTGTCGAACCACCCGTCAATAGTGACCGTCTACCAGGCTGCGGTCTCCAGTGACGGCCGTCCCTTCCTCGTCATGGAATACTGCTCCCGTCCCAATCTGCATGCCCGTTTCAGATCGTCTCGGTTCAGCGAGTTGGAGACCCTTCGCTTGGGCATCCAGATCGCGGGCGCCGTGGAAACCGCCCATCGTGCCAGGATTCTGCATCGTGACATCAAGCCGGCGAACATCCTGGTCACGGACTACGGGCGTCCCGCACTGACGGACTTCGGCATTGCATCTGTGACGGGGGACGCGAGCCAGAGTGGACTGTCGGTGCCTTGGGCGTCGCCGGAGGCATTGGCGGGCGAGGTCGGTGACGTGCGGTCTGACGTGTACTCCCTCGCCGCGACCCTCTATACAGTCCTTGCAGGACGAAGCCCGTTCGAGATTCGCGGGGCGTCCAACACCACGACCCAACTCGTCGAGCGGATCGCTGCCGGTGACCTGCCCAGCATCGGTCGCCCGGACGTCTCCAGTGACCTCGAGTCAGTGCTCGGCCAAGCATTGGACCATCGGCCCGAGAATCGCCAACCCAGCGCAATCGCACTGGCCCATGCTCTGCAACGCGTGCAGATCGCCCGCGGACTACCGCCGACCAGCATCGACGTGATCGACGAAGAGGTGGAGCACGAGGACCCGGACGACGAGGCCTACACGCAGTTGCGCAGCACGGCGACTGTCTCGTCGGGCAGGCCGTTTCAGTCCATGCCTGCCTACCCGCCTGGGTCCGAGCCTGATGTGACTGTGGCGGCGAACCTCCCCCGCGCGATGGACATACCCGCCGCGGCCGATCTGGCAGAAGTCGAACAGACCGCCCTTCGGCCAAGCTCGCCGAGCACTGGACGCTGGCAGTCGGCAAACCCCTCACCATGGGGGGTTGCTGCGCCTGTGCCGTCGGTACCGGTTCCACCAACCGGCGAAATGGCGACGTCCGGGTCTTCACTCAACGTGGTGCGACCGAAGCGCAATCTCGTGACGGTCGCCGCGATCGGGCTGGCCGCGCTACTTGTCGGCGGGGCGACGGTCTACGCATCAGGAGTCGCCAACCAAGGTGGCGGTGCGGTCGGCGTGGTCGCGCGACCAGACGTGAGCTCGCCAGCGGCCTCACCTGCGGCGTCAGAGCCTGCTCCCGACCAGATCACCGCCGCGCCCACTGGCTTCGCGTGCTGGGATTCGTCGACCACAAGTCAGTTGAAGAACTGTCCAGCGCCCAAGGGAAAGGCGCAGGATTATGAGTACCTCCTACACGCGTTCCCGTCCATCGCCGGTCACCAGAACTGCGAGAAGCGAGACTCGAGCAACAAGAGCGACTACACCCACACCACGGTGATGTGGGACTGTGAACTCGGCTCGGCACTCTTGCGATACCGCTACTGGGAGAGCGCCAAAGACGGGAAGCGGCATTACAGCAGGAAGTACTCGGTCGCCGACACGAAGGCAACCTTCGACCTGTACCTCGCAGGCAAGAAGGTGTCCGGCTGGGCCAAGGAATCGCGCCATCGCTACGTCGATGCCGAGAAAGGCACGAGCCGATTCGTTACTACGATCTGGTTGCCCAAACAGAAGCTCTCCTTGAGCGCAGAAGGCGACACCCGCAAAGCCATGCGCAAGGCGTTGACGGTTATCCGGATCGTGCCGCTGAAGGATCTTCGTGGGTCCAGCGCAGGAGCCGAGGCGCCGGCGCTCGTGTTCAAGCTGAAGAAGCGCTGAGATGCCGCGCTCGCCGGCGGCACCACCACAGCTACCTGGCCTGACGGTGATCCGCCACCTCGGTTCCGGTGGCTTCGCCGACGTCTTTCTCTGCCGGGACGAATTACTGGGGCGGGCTGTCGCCGTGAAGGTGCTGGTGGCCGACCAACTCGGTGCCTCGGCGAAGCAGGCGTTCACCAACGAGGCGAACCTGATGGCCCAGCTCTCGAACCACCCTTCGGTGGTGTCGGTATACCAAGCAGGCATTGCGTCCGACAACCGTCCATACCTGGTCATGGAGTACTGCTCAGGTCCGAACCTGGACGATCGACTGCGCACCGGACGCTTCACCGAACCCGAAGTCACGCGCCTCGGCATCCAGATCGCGGGTGCAGTGGAAACCGTGCACCGAGCAGGCATCCTGCACCGGGATATCAAGCCGGCGAACATCCTGGTGACCGAGTTCGGGCGCCCGGCACTTACCGACTTCGGGATCGCCGCCAGCGAATCCGTCTCTGCTCACAACGGGCTGTCCATTCCGTGGGCGCCCGCGGAGGTGCTCGCCGGGCACCCAGGAGACGCTCGCTCCGACGTCTACTCGTTGGCGGCGACTCTCTACACCCTTCTCGCGGGACGCAGCCCATTCAACCTTCCAGGCACGAGGAGCACCTCTCAAGAGTTGGCGCACCGCATCACTGCCGGCGCTTTGCCACCAATCGGACGCCCGAACGTGTCCACCAGCCTGGAAGCCGTGTTACGCAAGGCGCTGGCGCGAGAGCCGAACGAGCGGTATCCATCAGCGCTCGCGTTCGGCCACGCCTTGCAGCGAGTGCAGGCTGACCAGGGATTCACACCGACTCCGCTGGATGTGGCCGAGACACCCGCGCTGTTCAGCTCCCAAGAGGACCTCGGCCACACCCAGATTCGTAGCGCATCGGGCCGGGCCGTGCAGGCGTCGCTGCCGAGCGCCACCGGCCCATCCTCGACTCCGCCGCCGACTGGCGAAGCGCCCGTCGAAACCACCTTCCTGCGAACGGCGTCGCCGACTCGGGAGGTCGTTGGAACAGTCAGAACCGAAGCTGCACGGTCGGGTAATGCACGCGGGCTGCGGGTCGCGCTCCTCGCGGCAGTCGGTTTGATCGCGGGACTTGGCTTCGTCGTCCTTTCGCTTTCCGCGACTCACTGGATGCAGGCGGGAAGCGCGGTCGCGATTCCAGCGAGTCCGGAACCGGCCATCGGCGCACCCTCCGGTACTCCTGCCGCTCCCGCCGCGGCGACTTCGACGCCTAGCGAAGTGATCCAGTCTGAGCAGGCGAACGCTGATGCCCCGACTGGTGCGCCGAAGCCCACTGAGTCCCTTGCCACCGCCCCGACCGAGCGCGGGGAGACAGCGGCCCCGTTGCCCTTCCATTGCTGGAACGGCAACGACGTAACCGCCTCGAGTCGATGCCCGGCTCCGTCCACCAAAGCCGAGAGCTACTCCTACCTGCGCTACGTATTCCCCTCGATCGACGATCACGGTGGGTGCGAGAAGGCCGACTCCAGCGCCAAGTACGACGGGTTCACCGTGATGTGGGATTGCGACCTGGGCTCCGGGCTGCTGCGCTACCGCTTCTGGCAGAAGGCGGCGGACGCGACGGGGTACTACTCCACCAAGTTCCCGGGCGGAACCTTCACGAGCTATGACCTGTCCTTGTCGGGCACGAACGAGAACGTGCCCGGCTGGGTCAAGGAAGCCAACGAACTTGTGGAGAACAAGACCACGGGAACCACCAGTCACTCCCTGACTGTGTGGATTCCGAAGTACCGCCTCTCGATCAGCGCTGAGGGCGACACAAAGGAGTCCTTGCACGAAGCCCTTCAGCAAGCACGCAGCGTTCCGTTCAGGAACTTCCATGGCTGGACGGGAGAGGACTCACCCGAGTCGCAGTCATTCGTCCTCAATCGAGACTGACGTCCTGAACGTCGGTCGTCCGCCGCCCCTCTGTGCCTTCGATCCTGCCGCGAGCGGTCAGCGGATGTCGATCCGGCGCGATCCGAAGTGGACGGAGGTGCCTGCCGCAAGCAGCACCTGCGATCCCGGTGCGATACGCACTTGGTCGCCCCCAGGCTCGTCGGCGACGTACACCCCGTTGGTGGAGTGGAGATCGACGACCCAGAGAGTGCGGTTCTCCATGCCGACGACCAGGTGGGTCTTGGACAACTCCATGCTCGGGTCTGCCACCGGAAGCGGCCTCGCGGAGGGATGACTGGGCGGTGACTGGGGATTTCGTCCGATCACGGTCGGTGGTGTCAGCGAGATGACAGTGCCGTCGTCCAGGAACGCGCCGAGCGCCGATCGGGTGCTCGTGATCGGCGTTGCCAGCAGGGTGCGATCATCGACGGGCGGGTTGGCCGGGCCGGTGGTTGGACGCAGGAACACCTGCGCAGACGAGTCGGGTGCGAGCCACTCATGCGGCAGTGGAGGGGTCTCATCGATTGGCTCCGCCGAAGCAACGGACCGCGCGCCGGGGACGGCCTCAATGACTACTGGCTGCCGCCACGGATCGGTGTACCCGATCCTGGGGAGGACGTGCTCTAGTTCTTCGTTCGACGGTTCGACCTGCGTGGACAGCGCAGCCGAGAGCGGCGGCTTCGACTGGGGCCCCGAGGCCGCGGGCGGCTGCGGCGCTGGGTGATGATACTGCGTGGCCGGCTTCGAGCTGCCGTGCGGGTCGCGTCCAGTTCGGGTGTCGACCAGCATGAGACCGACAGTCCGATCGAACCAGTTGCGATAGAGCGGTTCCTGAGCGGTGACCAGGACGATGATCATCGGGGCCAATCCAAACGAGATGAAGGAGATCGCACTCGACAACAGGCCCTTGAGAAACAGCTTTCCAGGCGTAGGACGACCGGTCAGCACGTCGACATAGACACCTCCCATGAAGGCTCCGCTGAGTCGGGACGCGCGTGCGAAGAAGGCCCACAGCTCGACCACTGCAAGCACGACCATCAGCACCGGGCCCACGAACAGGCCCGCCCGCCAACCGAGAACGAACGGCGCGACGATCGCGATCACATACGCTCCGAGCACGATCAGCATGTCGACCATCACGATCCCGATCCGTCGACCCAGAGTCATAGGGGTGTAGCCGACCAGGGCCGGGTAGCTGCCGGTGGAGTCTGCTGGAGGCACTGTCATCTGCGGACCTTTCGAGCGAGAGTTCGGGAACGCGGGCTCAGGGTGAGAAGACCTGCACGAAACCGGCGTTGAAGTTGGTCAGTCACGACGCGCCGCTGATCGAGTCGATCACCAGTCCGGTGGGCCGAGGCCCAGCGGGCAGCACTCGGAGCCCCCTCGAAATGCGCGAGAGGCGGTCGCCGCCGAGGTGATCCCGGTTATCAAGATCAGGGTGTCGCAGATACTCCACGTCGTTGCTCACCCCCGCCGAATGGTCAGGTTGAACTCGCCGAGCCCGACCACCCATCCGTCACCAACCGGGACTGCGATACCCGGGTCGCACGCGATTGCCTCGCCGACGTCGTTGGTGAGGGTGGTGCCGTTGGTCGAGTGCAGATCGGTTACCCAGACCAGGCCGTCGCGCACATCCAGCAGCGCGTGGGTCTTGGAGACCGAGCGGTAGGGATCGTCGACGCTGACGGCTCTGGCCGCCGAACCTGGGGGGGCGGACGGGTTGCGTCCGAACACCGCGGCGGGCTCGAGCCGAACCTCGTTTCCATCCGGCAGTGCCACCGACCACGGACGGGCCTGCGGGGTGAGTTGCACCATCTGGGTGTTGTAGAGGGACTCGTCCTCGGCGAAGAGTTGCTCGGCGATGGACGCGTACCGCGACGGCAGCGGTTCCGGAGGCGGTGGCGCAGCGGCTGAGGGGCGAGACGGCATGCCGGGCACGCTCGTGACCATGCCGGTCGCGAGTGGCATGCGCCCTTGGGGAGCCTCGGGTATGGCCGGCTGGAAGCCCGGCATCGGCGGAATCAGCGTGGTCGCACCGGACCCGATGGGGGACGCAACTGCGGGTGGGCGGACGACGGGTGGCATCGGCGGCGGCGGTGGTTGAACAGCGGGCCGCGCGATGATCGGTGGTGGCGCGGACAGCGGCGGGGTCGGGGTCGGGGTCGCCACAGGGGCGGCTAGCTGTATGCTCGCCGCTGGCGCGCTGGTCGGGTCGGTTGGACCTTGATCGGGGCCGACGGTCTTGGCGGACGCAGTCGCGACGCCTTCGCGGACGGTGATCCGAGACTGCGGGTCGGCCGCCTTGACCTGCTTGGCCAAGTGATAGACGAACTCCATGTAGACGTGGTGGCCAACCATCACCTTCGAGGCGACCGGGATGAATCCGCCGACGGTCGGCTGGGTGGTGATGTACCAATCGATGGCGCTGGACATCCACGTGCGGCCGGAGCGCTCCGCGAAGTCGAGGTGAAAGACCAGGTACTTCTTGAAGGTGATCAGAAAGTCATTGATCCGGAACTCGATCTGCCGATCGGTCGATTTCGTGGACGCGATCCGCTGCTTCCCGTGAAGCAGGTCGCCAGTGCATTCCTGGGCAGCGCGTTGCGCCATGTTGGCCAATTGCTCGATCGAGAGTGTCGTCTCGACGTCGATCCCGTTCCAGGCGAACTTATGTGGCTTTCCCATCGCCTACCGATCTGACTCGAAGATCTCAGCGGGCGGGCTGGTCAACTCGATCAGCAACTCCCAGAGGTCCGTGGCTGACGAGGCTGTGGCAAGCGCCGGGGATCCGGGCTGAAAGGTGATCAATCCGGTCGGTGTATCCAGGGCTAGGAGCCCGCTCGACCTCGCGACTGCCTGTTCGGGGCGCGGGAATATCCCCGGTGCCCACTGAGTGCTCACGTGCACCAAGCGCCAGTCACCCTGCGAGACGGACTCAGCGACCGCGGGCCAAGGCCGCAGCCACTTGACCAGCGCAGAGCCGGCTACGCCGTTGAGGGTGACCAGTTCGTCCAGGAACCGGGACGGAAGCTCGACCTCTCCCGAGGCAAGCACTGCACTCGGCCCGAGGCGGAGCAGCCTAACGACAGCAGCAGGTACTCCGGCAGCAGTCGTCGAAATCAGGTCATACCGTCCATCACCCAAATCGCCTGCCGCGCTCGCCGCGCTCGGGGCAACCCAAACAACGTGCTCTTCCTCGCCGGCGGGGCCAAAGGCTGCCGCCTGCACGATCAGCCACGGAGCGAAGAGTGGCCCGAGCAACTCGACGAACTCGACCCCTGGGCCTCCGTCCTCGCGCAGCACGCCGCGGCTAATCAGGTCGCTACACGCAGCCTGCAGTTCGCTCGCGACGCCTGGGTCCAGCCCGTCCCTCGGTGGACCACTCGGGCATCCCAGGCTCCACATGACCGCGTCCAGCTGTCGTCCGTCCAGCCGAAGATTGTGGGTTTGCACCGGTGCCGGGCTCATCGCGCCTCCAACCAGGAGAGCGATGAGGCCGCACCCTCAGCCACCACGCGGAAACTGGGGAAGTCCTCCGTGGCGCAGGTTGCGGTGAGGGAAAGCCCAGCCGCGCGTCCGTTGGTGAGCCATTGCCTCAAGGTCAGCTCGACTCCTTGGTCGTTCACGTATGCGATCAGGAGCACCCTGGCGGCCCGATCACCCAGTACGCCAGGCGAGTCGTCGACGAGCAGAAACCCATTGAGCGTCCGCCGTAGCGCCTCGATGGTTATCGAGCACCAGTCGTCGAGAGTCAGCCCTTCGGACTTCGTGATGGTGGCGACCAGAGTGGGGGTAAACCCGCTGGACGACACCGACGCAGCCCGGGCCACCAGGGCGAGGTCAGAGGGCTCGGACTGCCATTCACCCGACACAAGTATGGTCAGCCCGAGCAACGGGTTACCTAGTTCGGCCACGCGCGGCCCTCTCTGTGAATGTACGAAGTCGCTTCGGGTCTTCCCGTAACCACCTGGGCAGTAGACGGCGAGGCAGCCGTACGCCCCAGATGGCAGCCAGCGAAGCCGCCAGGCAGACCACGCCGAGCAGGAAACAGGTCAGCAACACGACGCTCAGTGCTGTCTGAGGACCGTCCGGCGACCACATCATGCCCAGACTGAGGAACACCGTCGCCCACCCCAACAACGGGGCGAGGTAACCGAAGAAGATCCGGGTTGGGTACCGCTCCTCTACCCAATCGCGGTAGCGGTCCCGTACCCAGTGCAGGCCCACCAGCCAGAGCAATCCCACGCCCAGAAACGCCCATTGCCCAATCATTGCCGCCTCATTTGAAGATGCTCCAAGACGAGACCAAGGAACCGACTGCGTCGGCCACTTTGCCAGCTTGGTCTTTCAGAGCGTTGCCGGCCAGTTCGCCCAAGCCAGAGCCGATCACCCCACCGACCACGCCGCCCACCACAGCCCCTACGGCAGCCCCCACCGGGCCGCCCACAACCGCTCCAATCGCAGCTCCAGCCTTCAATCCCACGAGCCCTCCGACGTAACCGCCGGCAGCTGTGGTCAGGCCCATCGTCGCCGAGCGAGACGCTCTAGCCTGGGTAGACAAGGACGGGTTCGAGGCATCTCGATTCCACTGCCCCCAAGCCGCGGTCGCGAAGCTTACGGCGACACCGACTCGGCCGAGCACCTTCGAAGCGGTGCTCCACTTCGCCACGTTCGTGGCCTGACCAGGCTTGGCGACGAAGTTGCCGCCGGACCAGGCGGCCCGGAGCTTGCTGAAGAAGGACATCTCGCCGACGTTTCGGAACTGACCGCCGAGAGTATTCGCCGATCCCGCTGGCCAACGCGGCGCGAAGCGCTTCAGGAAGTGCTCGGGTCCGCTGGCGAGGTTCGCCGCCCAGTCGAGCGACTTGGAGCCCCAGTCGAGACTCGTGCCAACCCAGGCCAAGCCCGCCAGTCCGAGCGCGGCCGTCCCCCCGCCCACACCAGGAGCCAGCCCAGCCCAGCCACCGTCGACCGCGCTGGCGCGCTCCTGCCCATCAGCGTTGGCGCGTAACCGGTTGGCGCCATCCCGAAGGAGCCGCGAGGCCGCCGCGACCCGGCTGGAGTAGTCGCCGGCCCACTGCGAACGGAACCGACCAGCTTCGGGCCCCTGCCAGGCGCTGACCTGGATCACCGACCCAACGGTCCCCCGGATCCGATCGAGGTTGTCCGCATTGCGATCGAACTGGGCCGCCAGCGAGCGCAGTTGGGAGACGTCCGCGCCATACATCGAGCTCATTGCGCATCCCCCAGTATCCCGGCGGGCAAGGCGAACCAGACAATCCGGTCTTGGTCGATGGTGTGCACGTCGAAATACCCCTCATCAGTTCGAACCAGACGCTGCTCGTTCGAAACCAAGCCCTGGTCGGCCAGCACGGCATACTCGTCACCCGTCATCAGCACGTGCCACGGCGCGGCCAGAGTTCCCTCACCGGAGTCCAGGATCAGCCTGAGGCACATCCTGCGAAAGTAGTCAGCGCGCGCCTCCCCCTCGGCGTCGCCTGCTGCGCGGGCGATCTTGCCGGCCAGTTCGTGATAGATCGGGCTGAGAAACGCCCCGGGAAGCAGCGCTGAATGCGCCCGCACTGCAGTCTTCAGGTCACCCGAATCCAGCATCGGAAGCAGGATCGCTGCGAGATTCAGCTCCGGTCGGAAGTTGGGCGCCAACTGGACCGAGCGCAGCAACCTATCCCGAGCGCGGTCGGACGGACGTTCCAGATAGTCGGCAAGTGCCTCGACGAAGTCCGCCTCCGTCGCCCTTGGCTCAGCCATACTGATTCTCCTCACGCAGTTCGCGCAACAACTCCGGCGTCATTGAGTTCACGCCTTCCCGCCCGGCGTTTCGTGCGTCGACTTCCACCGGCTGTTGCCAGTACTTGTCGAAGTCGTCCTCCGGACGTTGATAGTCCTTGAAGTTCTCGGCCCACTTCCTGGCCGTCTCCGGGCTGACCTCGGTGTGCGTCCAAACGTCCGAGCGGTAACCTCGCCGTACCTCTCCTTGGTCTAGCTGGGCGTCACGCACCATCTCGTGTTGGCCTGCGTGGCGCATCTCGTGGGACAGCGTGTTGATCGCGTAGAGGGGGTTGTCCAAGTCGGTGGTGTCGATGACGAGCAGGTCCGAATCGGAGTTGTAGTAGCCGAATGCATTCCCGTTGCTGTCGTCAAGGTCGCGAAACGCGATCTGGGGTGTTTCGATCCCATAGCGGTCCGCCAAGCGCTGAGCGAGTCGACGAAGCACCTGCTCGCGCTCGGCGTTGGTCATCCGCTTCCATTCGGCTGCCACGCTCGGGTCGAGGTAGCCGAAAACCTCGCCGGTCTCGGTGCAGGCCCGTATCGGTGCGTCGGCGGCGCTGGCGCGCTCCTGAGCGTCCGCGTTCTGGCGAAGCGAGCGAGAATTGCGGCGCAGGATCCCGCTAGCGCCGGCGAGCTTCAGGCGGTAGTCGGAGCTCCATCGGAATCGAAATGAAACGGCAAACGGACCCGCCCAGGCGCTGATGGTGATCGAGTCGGTGACGAGCACGGTCATCGCCTCAAGCCCGTCCGCCGCTCGGTCGAATGCCGTCGCCAGCGTGCGCAACTCGGCTACGTCAGCTCCGTACATTGTGGACATCTACAGGTCCCTACTCGATGGAACCGCTCGTGGGGTGGGGTGCCCCACCCCACGAATCGGATCAGCCGTTGGCGTTGTTGGAGACGTTCTCCTGGGCGCTGGCGTTCTGCGTCGCCTTGGTGGACGCATCGCGCAGCGCGTTGATGACCTGCTTCAGCGCGCTGGTGTGCTGGCCAGACCACTCGTTGCGGAACGCCGTGGCATCCGGGCCCTCCCACTGGGTGCCGTTGAGCGCACTGGTCAGCGAGCCGAGGATCGACTCGATCTCGCCGGCCTTCTGGTTCAGCTGCTGGCCCAACTGGCGAACCTGCTGGACGTCCAAACCCCAAACTGCCATTTCCTTCTCCTTCTGTTTGCCTCACCGAATTCGGTGAGAATCACCTTGTTGACGAAAACCTAAGAGGCCGCCTGGCCACCCGTCGATGGGGTGGGATCCCCATCACTGCCTCCCCTCGGCGATCTGGAGCTTCTGGGCTCGTCCGCCTTGAATCAGGAAGCCCCGGCCGGGCGGGAAGTCCGACCGCCGCAGCCGACCAAGCGGAGTACCGAGCAGTGAGTCCCCGTCCAGCTCTCCTGGAACCAGCAGTATCCCCCTACGTCCGGCCTTGAACGGCTGGGCCAAAGTCCAGGCCTGTCCCCAAGTCGAGGTCTCGGCTTCGCCGACCACGAAGCCGTCCTCGCGAAGCACCGCCTTGATCAACTGGTCCAGCGGGAACTCCGCCTCACCGCCGTTGAATTCGGTGACGTGTTCGATGAGGACCGCGGCCCGAACCAGTCGCCCGCTCTGGACTTCGGTGAGCAAGCGGTTCGCCAGCTCCGCCACGGCCGCAGCACCTTCGGCGCTGGCGTACCATCGCCGCTTCGAAAGCGGAGAGCGGCGGGCGCTCAGGAAGACCGTCGACAATCCGAGCTCGGTCGCCGCGAGTGAAGCGGCGATCGTAGCCAGGGCAGTAGTGCGTCCGCTACCTGGTGGGCCGGCGAGCATCAACGAACCCCTAGGTTCGACCGCCGCCGAAGTAAGGCCTACGTCCTCCATGCCCACCACCAGCGCCCCGGGGACCGGCGGCAGATCGGCCAGCGAGACTTGCTCGGGAAGTCGGCGAATCGGCCGTGGCGCCGGCGCTGGGGAGCGCCCCATCACAGAAGCCAGTTCCTGCACCTCCCGCGACTGGACGGCGACGTTCTGGCTCTCGCCGAGAATGGCGAATTGCACTTCGTTACCGTCCAGAATCCCCCGCCCGGGCGGTGAAGTCGCGTCCAGGATGTCCTTCGGCACGCCCAGCAGCAGGTACTCCTCGCTGTCGGCCAAACGAAGCACCACCCGACGCTGCACCGTGGACGCGATCGACTGAGGAATCGAGTTGGGGCGATCCGCGGACATCACAACATGGACACCCAGCGGGCGACCGTCCGCGGCGATCTGGGCGAACGTGTTGAACCACGCCGACGACTGTGCCGAGCCAAACTCGTAGCGTTCGCGGAAGGCACCGATTCCGTCCACCAGCAGCAGGATCCTCGGTTCCTGAGCGGCACCAGCGAGCCCTCGATACTCGGTGATGGACCCCGCTCGAATCGACGCGTACCGCACCGCACGGTCGTCAACGAGATCCCGGAGCATCCGCAGCAGCCGAATCACCCGCTCCTCGTCGTCGCCGTCGATGATCGCGCCGACATGAGGAAGATCCTCGAGCATGTGCAGCCCACGCGATCCGAAATCGAGCCCGTACACCTGAATCGGCCCGCCGCGCATGGTGAAGGCCGCAGAGATCGCAGTCGTCCGCAGGGCAGTCGACTTACCAGCACCACCGGTGCCGAAAAACGCGATGTTGCCGTCGCGATCCGGCTCGTAGAAGAAGGTGGGTTGCGACTGGTTCTCGGGCACATCGATCACCCCGAGCAATAGCCGCTCGTCGGTTCGCGGGTTGGGTAGCCGCTTCAAGTTGTAAACGGGCGCCAACTCCGACAGCCATGGCTTGCGTGGCTCCGGCACCTCTGCCGCACCAGCGGCCAGACCGATGGTCTTGACGATCCGGGCGATGTCGTTCGGACCAGGGTCACCGAGATCGACGACCTCGCCTTCGGGAACCTCCCAGACGGCCTTGCTGCCGAACCCGAGTTCGGCGACGTCGATCCGTGGCCGAGGCGGCTCGTTGGTGGTCCAGCCGCCGGCGTAGCCGGTCTGGAACGGCTGGATCCTTCCGGGCCCGGTCTTGGCGGCGCCGCGGCCAGGGGTAGACGGGTCGAAATGCGCAGCCATCTTGTCGCCCAGGATGTCTACCGAATCGTCGCTGTCGGCCATCCGGAGTGCGACGCGAAGGTTCGTGTTCGCGCGGAGGTTGTCCTTGATCACACCGGCTGGCCGCTGGGTGGCCAGAATCAGGTGCAAGCCAAGGGAGCGCCCGCGCTGTGCGACGTCCACGACACCGTCGACGAACTCCGGCACCTCCTGTACCAACGCCGCAAACTCGTCAACGATGATCACCAGACTCGGCGGACATTCCGGATCGCCGGTCTTCTCCAGCGAGACCAGGTCCTTGGCCTTCTTCCGTTGGAGCAAGTGCTCCCGATAGCGCAGTTCGGCCCGCAACGAGGTCAGTGCGCGGCGGACGAGATGGGGTGAAAGGTCGGTGACCAGACCGACGGTGTGCGGCAACTTCACGCAGTCGGCGAAGGCCGCGCCGCCCTTGTAGTCGACGAACAGGAAAGTCAGCCGGTCAGGGCTGTTCGCCGCGGCCATTCCGAGAACCCAAGACTGCAGGAACTCGGACTTGCCGGCACCGGTGGTCCCGCCGACCAGAGCGTGCGGACCGTCGGTGCGCAGGTCCAGGTAGAGCGGAGCGGCACCCGCGTGGCCTACGAGAGCACGCAGATTTCCCTCCTTGCGCCTGCGCACCGGCGCGGAACCGTCCCGCTTGGTGAGCGAGTTGTTGGCCGTCCAGCGCTCCACCACCGATTCGGGGTTGTCCAGCACCTCCTCGCCGGCGAGCACGGCATAGGAGACCTGTCGGGGCAGGTCCGAGTCGTCGGCAACCGGGGAGCCGACATCGCTTACGGGGGCGAGCACGCGGGCCAGTTCTTCTGCTTTCGCCAGGCTCGTCGCTTCCAGTTGCAACGGGTACACCTGCTCGCCCATGCGAACCAGGCCGGCCAGTCCGCCGGCGTTGGTGTCGTCAACCGCAACGAAGCTGCGGCAGGCCGCCGGCAGACGGGCGACCGAGGTTGCGATCCAGATCACGAAGACACCGGCGTCCGGCCCGCGTTCGGCCAGCCGGGTAAGCCGCCCACGATCTACGGGCGCATCGTCCTCGATCAGGACGACCACGGCCGGCACCGGCGGCGCCTTGACATCGTCGCCGCTCTCTGGACGAAGGCCCGCATCGCCACGGGCGGACGGCTCCTTGCCGTCCAGCCGGCGATCGACCAGGCCCTCCAACTGCGACAGCAGGCTGGAGCTTGCGGTTGGGCCTTCCGCCAAGTGCGTGCCAGTGAGCGGGCTGTGCGGTGAGGAGGAGTGTGGCAGCCACTTGACCCACTCCCAATCGGTCTGGGTCACAGGGGATACCACCGCGGCCAGGATCACCTCTGCCGGAGAGTGCAGCGCAATCAACTGCATCGCCAAACCCCGGGCGACGTCGGCCGCCTTCGTCCGCGGCCCGCCGATCCCGAGCGCACCGTCACGTCGCAGCCTCGACACGATCGGCACCTCGTCGAGGCTGCTGAACTCGGCCTGAAGCTGCTCAAGCTGATCCCAGAACTCAGGCAGCGTGTCGTTCGAACTGGGAAGCGTGATCGAGTTCCGGCTACTCGCTCGACCAGTTCCCAGGCGTAAGTCGAGGAATCGCTCGTGCTCAGGGCGAACGGTCCACAGCAGGGGCCCAAGGTGACTGATCGCCGCTTCCGCCTCCGCCAACGCCGGCGATTCCGCGGTGCGCGCTCGCCTCTCGATGCCTCGTTCCTTCTCGAGTTCGTCATGTAGACGCAACATCGCCTCAGCGAAGCGAGCCTTGTCGTGCTTCAGCTCTCGTTTGGCGCTCATGCTCTGATCAATCCATGCGCCGATCATCAACAGCGGGCTCATCGCCATCATCACCATGGCGGCCGGCTGCTGCGGGTTCATCGCGTAGAGCACCCCGCCCATCAGCAGTGGGGTGGCCAGCGCAACGAAGGGCAGCCGCTGATGCTGCGGCAACTTCGGCGGTTTCGGGGTGACAATCTCCTTGCCTGGGTACCTCGGCACCACCCGCGGCGAGCGCACCTGCTCGACGACGGCACCTTCGACCGACGCGCCGCCGCGCAGTCGCACGACCGACAGCGACGTGTCCCCGAGCGTCACCACATCGGACGGCGTCAGCGCGGCCCGAGTGATCTGGTCGCCGGAGAGGAACACGCCGTTGGCGGAGTTCAGGTCGGTGATCTCGATCTGTTCGCCGATGCTGATGCGGGCGTGCCGCTTCGAGATCAGCGGATCGGACAGCCGGATATCGACGGTGCGGTCCCGTCCGACCACGCTTGCGCCGCCCGCGAGCGGGTACTCGCGACCCGCATCCGGGCCGGATACCACCCGCAGCACCGCGACCGCCTGTTGCTGGCGCTCAGCCCCCGGGTAGGCTTCGACGACCTCGATCCGCGAGCCCGACCGGATCCCCGAGTCCAGAATTCCGGCCTCGCCGTCAAGCAGGCGTGCCGAGCCCGGGCCGTCCCCGGCCCGGAGGGTCAGGTTCGCCGGCGGGTTCGCCACCGGCGCGGACGGGTCGGCGGCCGCCAGATAGGCGGCGACGTCCGCGACGGACGCGGTCGCGTCCGCAGTGATGCTCAGGTCCACGTCCCCACCCGGTCGGCGCAGGGTCACCTTCAGCTTCATGAGTCCTCCCCAGCGTCGTCGAGCAGCGGCAGGTCGTCCCGGGTGACGAGGCGCGCAGCGATGGCGTACTCGACCAGGCGCACCCGGCGGTTCATGGCATGGTCGCCCGGCCCTCCGCGCATGCCCTTCACGCCCACCCGATCGAGCTTGTCGCAGACGTTGTCGAGCTTGCGGTTGAACCGGGTCAACGCCCAGCCCAGTCGCTCGGCCGCGCTGGCGCTCGTGGGTACCTCACTCATCCCGGTGCCCTCGCGCTGCAGCACCGGCTCGGCCAGCGCCACCATCAGCAGCTTCTGTGACTCGGTGAAGTTCACCACGCCCACCGTGGTCTGGCCGTCGGACGCGACGTACCCAACGTCCCCGAACACGGGATCGTCGTTGTGGATCGACAGTTCGTACGTCGTCGGTCCCGCACTGAAGACGACCACCGTCCGCTCGAACACCAGCGGCAGCCGTGCGCCCGGAGCCAGCCAGGACTGCATCCGGCCCGCGCCGTCCATCACCGTCACTGCCAAGCGGGAACCGACGTTGGACAGCAACCACAGCCCGTTGACCAGGTCGATCTCCAGCAGGCGACGGTGCAGGAACGGGTTGTCGTCCACGGCAAGCTCGGCGTCGCGACCGATTCCGAACGGCTGCCCGGGCTCAACGCGGTGCCATTCGCCGCAGAACTCCACCGCGATTCCTGGCACGATCTGGCCAGCCGATTCGTTCATGACACGCACCCCAGCGCCGGCTGGTCGGCGGCCTTGCCGTTGGCCCGCCGCAGCACCACCTCGACGCAGGTCTTCCCGTCCGGGACCTTCGGTGTCGTTACTTTGGCGGTGGTGGCCAGCTCGTAGTTGTGCTCGACATCGATCTCCTTCGGCCGCCAGAGATAGGTGTCGCCTTCCTGGGGATCCGGGTTCGCCCACGTGAACGTCACCCGTTTGCCGTCCACGCTTCCCTTCAGCGCGCTCACCTGTGGCACGGCCCCGCTCTTCGGAGCCGCGTCGATCGGCTGCACGGTCGGAGCCACGCTCGGCGCGGCGGAGGTCGACTGCTGACCGTTGACCGTGACCAACAGCGTCACGGCCAACCCTGCCACCGCCACTGCCGCTCCGATCGCTAGCCACAACCGCGTGCGGGTCCGCGGCGCCAGCACCTCGGTGGCCGGTTCGGGTGCCTCCAGGCTGACCTCTACCCGCGCCGGTGCCCGCAGCTGGGTCTCATCCACGGGAGGAGCGGTCGGCATGGGAACCGCAGCCGGCCGGTAGCCGAGCTGAGTGGCCGCGACCTCCGGCGACATCGGGACGGACGGAGTGGCCGGCAGGCGCTGCGTCCCGGTGGTGTACGGGACGGTCGGGGGCAGCGTCCGCGCCGTCGGCTGCTGCGCATCGATGGTCACCACGCTGCGGAAGCGGGTGAGCCCGTCGTCGTCGTCCGCGTCCAGGCTCTCCGGGCTGTCCTCGACCACGTCGACGGGTGTCGACTGCATGCCCAGCTCGATCTGCACCCGCTGCAACGCCCGGGCGAATTCCATCGCGCTGGCGTAACGGTTCTCGGGCTTCACCGCCATCGCGGTGGCCAGAACGCGGCCCAGCGAGGCCGACACGTCGTGCCGGGTGATCGGGGCCAGTTCACCCTTCTGGATGCGGTCCATCAGGTCGATGCTGCTCGAAGAGGTGCCCGGCCGCTCGAACGGCGTCCGCCCTGCCAGCAGGGTGTAGAGAGTGGCCGCCAGGGAGTAGACGTCCGAGCGCGGATCACTGCGCCCGTCCGAGAGAAACGACTCCGGCGGAGCCCATGGCACCGACATGCCACCTTGGGTCTCAGCCGACGTGGTTGCGGCGATGCCGAAGTCGGTCAGCGCCGGACGGTCGTAGTCGGTGACCAGGATGTTCGCCGGCTTGATGTCGCGGTGCAGGATTCCGGCTCGATGAGCAGTCTCGACCGCCCCGGCGATCTGGATGCCGATCCGCAGCGTCTCCGCCTCGGAGAACTTCTTAGCCCGATAGCGCACCTGGAGGTTCGGACGCGAGCAGTACTCCATGACGATGTAGGGTCGGCCGTCCTCGGCCACCGCTGCCTGGTAGACCGACACGATCGAGGGGTGGTTGGACAACTGGGCCATCAGGTTGGCCTCGTTGGTGAAGTGCTTGATCGCGTCCGCCCCGAGCTTGCCCGACAGCAGCACCTTCACCGCGACCTTGCGTCCGAGCAGCTGTTCCTCGTAGAGGAAGACGTCGGCGAAGCCACCCGAACCCAGGTGCTGCACGTGGTGGAAGCCCGGCAGCCTTGGCGGCATGGACGGGGGACGCGCTGGGCTCATGCCATGCCCTCGAAGTCGAGGACGATGCCGTCGCCCAGGTCGACGCGGTCACCTGGCACGAGGATGCTCGGCTCGCCCGGCTGCAGGCGAACAGGGTCGACGCCACGGCGCAGCAACATGGTGCCATTGGTGGAGTTCAGGTCCACGGCCAAGAGCGTCGTGCCCTCCACGCGAATCTCGACGTGCGAACGGGAAATCTCTGAACTCGGGCTACTGACCGTAACCAGGTGGGGAGCGAATCCCGCCTGCACCCGGGTGAACTTGGGACGCGTGCCGACGATCGCGCCACGATCGAGCGTGAGCGGCGCCTGCCCTGGGATGAGCAGGGTGGCATGTCGGATTCGCGCGGCCGGCGTCGTCGCCGGCACTGGGGTGCCTCCGCGTGAGGCCAGCATGGCGTGAAGCTGGTCGATCGAGACCGTTTCGCCGTCGTGGTCGCCCAGCGGGACGGGGGCAGGAGTGGCTGGGGTGCCACCGAAACCTGGGACGCCTGCGATCATCGAGCCGGATGGCGGGGGTGGCGGCGGTGAGAACTGCGCCGGGTTCGCCAACGGCGGGGGCGGCGGGGGAAGTTGCGCGCCTTGCCCTAGGGCGGATGCGGCTGGCGCTGCCGGCCACTGGGACGAGGTTGCGCCGTCGGCCTCCTCGTCGCGCACCGCTGCCGCTTCCACCGAGGAGAGTACGGTCTCTCCGAACAGCAATCGGTCGTACTCGTTCGGCTCATCGGTGCCGATCAGGGTCTCGGCGCTGGATGCCGGAGCCGTCACCCCGAGAGGCTCCGTCAACGAAGTGGTTGGCACCGGCTCTTCAACAAGCTCAGGGAACGAAGCAGTGGACACCGGCTCCTCAACTGACTCAGTGAACGAAGCAGTCGGCTCCGGCTCCTCAGCAAGATCCGGGAACGACGCAATTGGCTCCGGCTCCTCAACAACCCCAGGTAAGGAAGCGGTCGGCCCCGGCTCCTCTACAGGTTCACGGAACGAGGCGGTCGGTGCAGGCAGGACCGGGTCGGGCAATGAACGGGCCGGCTCAGGGGCGGACTTCGCGGGCTCGGGCTGGGTGGAGCCATCCAGACCGACCAGCTTGAGGCTTGATGCTCGGACGATCCCGTCGAGTACGGGCAGTTCGGCGCCGCCCATGCCCCCGACCAGCAGAACCTCGGCCGTCGTGACCGAGTTGATCGCGCGCTCGCTCCACGTGGTCACGCCGTCGCCGGAGACGACCACAGTCTCGCCGTCCGCGGTCCACAAGCGAGCCTCCACCGCACCCCGCATCGCCACTCGCACACCAGCCACGCCGTCCGGTACCAGCGCGGCGAAGTGGGGCAGGCCGCTAAGGCTGGTGCCGAAGCTGCCGACCAGACCGTCGAGGATCGCAGCCAAACCCTTGCCTGCGCGCAGATCGGCCCAGATCCTCTCCAACGCTTCACCGGGTACATCCGGGGGCAGGAGCGCAACCCCGGCCGGACTGACCACCCCATACCAATCGCCCTGGGTGTAGCTAGCCATCGCTCGCTCCTTCCGTCATCGGCAGCCTCGGCACGGTATCCACGTCCAGTTCGTTGAGCCCGGGCATGGTTTCGAAGTCGTCGTCGGGGATCACCTGCGCGTCCACCACGACGACGGTGACGTTGTCCTTGCCACCGTGCAGCAGCGCCTCGTGAACCAGTCGGGTGGCGGCTGCATCCGCGTCGAACTCGTCCAGCAGCACCGTTGCGATCTGGTCGTTGTCGAGTTCCTTACTCAATCCGTCCGAACAGACCAGCAGCCGATCCCCGCTGCGTGCCGGGATCAGCCAGTAGTCGGGTTCGGCGCGCGAACCTGCGCCGACGGCCTTTGTGATCACGTGGCGCTCAGGGTGGCGCTCGGCCTCGCTGGGGAGCAGGCGCCCGGCATCGATGAGTTCCTGGACGGCGGAGTGGTCGACGCTGATCTGCTCCAACTGGCCGCCGGACAGCCGGTAGGTGCGCGAGTCGCCGATGTTGATCACGAGCCAATAGGTGGCCCCGCCGTTGTTGGAGACGGCCACGCCGGAGATCGTGGTGCCTGCAGCCGCCTTGCCCGAAGAGATCTCGCCTACCACGCGAACGGCCTCGGCGAAGGCTGCGGCGAAGTCATTCAGCTCGACCGCCGGCTGTCCGACGAAGCGCCGGAACGCACTCAACGCCAGCTCGCTGGCTTCGTCCCCGGCCTCGTGGCCACCCATGCCGTCAGCCACCAGGAAGACCGGGTAGTCGGCGATCAGGGCGTCCTCGTTGACCTTGCGGCGCAAGCCGGTGTCCGTGCGGGAGCCCCAAACGAGCTGGATCTCGGTCACGTCCGGTGCCCCCCTCCGGGCAACCATCGCGGCAATCGGAAGCCTCGCACCACCGACGGCGGTGCGAAGAACCTGCGCACCTTCTTCCCGAACCTGGCTTGGGCAGCTACTCGGGTCCGCGCCGTCTCCACGTCCGCCCAATAGGCGGCCACCTCGTCTGCCGACGGCTCACCGAGGTTGAACACGGCTTGGTCGGCACGCGCGGCCAACTGGGTCATGGCGAGATCCGGGTAGAGAGCGGAAAGCAGGGCACCGTTCTCCCGGCGCGTACTCACTGCGGGAACGACGACCCCGGAGTCGGTAGCGGCGTCGATGATCTCAGCCCACCCTCCGCTGACCTGATCGGGAGCGAACTCGGCTTCCCGCCGCCTCCGACGACGACGCGCACGGTAGCCCGCCATCACCAATCCGGGGGCAAGGACCAAGGCCACGCCGCCCAACGACATCCCGCCGATCGCGAGGTAGCGCCAGAGCGTGTTGTCTTCCGGCTTCAACTCCTCCTCTGCCTTGTCCTCCACCGGAGGGTCAGGCGGGAGTTCGGCCGGCTGCTGCGGCGGCAGCGGCGGCTGAGGCACCTGGGCGATCGGCTTCTGCCGCTGCTGCGGTGTCTCCTGCGTAGGCTTCTGGTCCTCGTTAGGGGTGGGGTGGAACGCTACCCAGCCGAAACCCTCGGTCGGCACCTCCACCCAGGCGGACACGTCCGCGCCGGTGACCGTGACGGTCGAGTTGGGGTCACTGCTCTTGGGCGCGAAGCCCATCACCACCCGGGACGGAATACCCGACTGGGCGAGCATCAGGCCCATCACGACGGCATACTGTTCCTGGTCACCGATCATCTGTTCGTTGCCGAGCATGGTGGTGAGCCGTTCGAGTGCGTGCCCCGGACGCGAGGGCGACTCGCCCTCCAAGCCGTGGCTGAAATAGCCCTTACCCTTCAGGTACGTCTCGATGGCGCGTGCCTGGTCGATCGGGTTGCTGCCTGCGTCCTTGACGGCTTCGTCCACCCGGTTCTGGAGCGGGTCCGGCACGAGTTCTGGTGCGGGCGTGGCCAAGTCGGCGATCTTGGCCTTGGCCAGCTCTGATTCGCTCGGTGTCGCCGGCAACACCGCGGTCAGTGAGTAGCTGTCGCCCTCGGAGATGCCGGCGGCAGTCACAGCTGTGCCGGTGGCCCGGTTGTAGTGCAACCCGGCGCTGAGTTCCTCAGCTCGAGCGCCGCCGAACTCGATCCCCGAGAGGTATCCAACATCCGGCAGCCATACCCCGGGCAGATCCTTCACCTCCACCCGGAGGTTGACCGGAGTGCCCTCGTGGTTGTTCGTAACGGTGCGGCCGATCCTGGAGAACACGCCAGAACCCGACCCGCCCTTGCCCGAGACCTTGTAGACGATGCCGTCGTAGAGATCCATGGTCGCGAGCCGGATGACCGCGCCGGACGGCAACCCGGTCACCGTGAACAGCTCGGAATCCGCGCCGTCCTCCACCAACTTGCGAAACGACATCAGCGGGGATGCGTAATCGTGAAGTTCGAGCGGTGGCACCACATGTTCGCGCAGCAGAGCGCGGCTGGAACCGTCGGCGATCAGCGAGCCGCCGGCGACCGCTATGCCGCCAGCAAGCAGCAGCGTCAGTCCACCGATACCGACCCGTCGCAGCAGCGCCTTGCGCGCCTCGGTCGGGTCACCGGACTGCTCCACGTGACCGTCACGGATGCGACCGAGGTGGCGCCGCCAGGCCAGCCAGACCAGTGCGAGCACAGCGAGCGCCGCGCCGGTCGGTGCCGAGAGCGCCGTCTGCGCGTCACCGAAGGCGATCGCGAACGCGAAGAGCGCACCCACCGGAACCAACGCGATCCAGTGCCGCCGTAGCCGAAGGGCGAACCCGCCGGCAAGCACGGTCGCCACCAAACCGGCGAGGTAGGGCACCGCGAGGAGTTGCTCGAACCCGTCCACCGGAGTGCTCAGCGTGAGCAGCTGCTTCCAGCCGAAAACCACCGTGAGCGCAAGGTCGCGCAGTGTCGTCAGGGACGGCACCGTACCCGCGATCGCAGTGCTGCGCAGCGCGAGCGCGCCGCCGAACAGGAAGTACGTGGCGATCGTGAGCGCAGCCACCTCGATGGCCCCGATTCGGAGCCACGAACCCAGATAGGCAACGCCCGCGCCGAGCAGGACGCCGCCGACCGCCGCGATCCAGAACCGGGAGCTCTGGAAGGTGCCGGCCAGCGGCATCAGAGCGACGATCGCCAGCGCCACCATTGCGGCCAAGTTCAGTAGGGGCGCCGGATCGAAGCGGGGACGCTCGGCTGCGGTCATGCCAGTACCACCTTCGCGGCCGGGCGCAGTTCTTCCAAGGTGGCGAGGGTGACCACGTTGAGTTGGCCGACCGCCTTGCGTCCGAGTTCTTCGGCAACGGCCGCCCGGATCGCATAGCAGCGTGCGCTCATCGGTATCCGAAGCGAGGCCAGCCGCAGGTCGGAGATCGACGTCCCCGAGCCGGTGACCAGCGCCACCACTGAGGCGCCCGGCGCTTCCATGGCCACGACCTTGGCACGATCGGCGAAAGGCGCCCGGGTCTGGCTCTCCTCAATCGCAGAGAACGAATCCAGCAGGCGTTGCGGCGTGGGCGCGAGCAGTTCGGCGTCGCTGGTGTAGACAGTCACGTTCTTGCCCTCCCAGTGGGCGTTGAGCGCAAGCGAGGCAGCGATCGAGATGCCCAGCTCGAACTCGTCGACGCTCGAGTACTGGGTCGGGCTGGTGCACACGACGATCACGAACTGGGAGCGTCGCGTCTCCTCGAACTGACGGATCATCAGCTTCGACGCGCGCGCGGTCGAGCGCCAGTGCACGTGGCGCAGGTCGTCGCCCGGCACGTATTCACGCAGTGCGTGGAAGGCGACGTCGTCGTTGGAGATCTCCCGCGTCGCCAGACCCTCCAGATCGCGCAGGTAGCCGGTGGAAGTATTCTCCAGCCGGACGGTCCGGGGGTGCACGAAGATGTCCTGGACCTGCGTCCACTCGATGTGGCGACGCAGCAACTCCAGCGGATCCTGCTTGACAGAACGCACCGGGCCGAGGCGGAGAACCGCTCGACGCTGGGTCGGAATGGTGAAGAGTTCCTCGTGCTCCTCGCCGGCTGCCAGCCTCGGGAAGGGGAAGCTCGCGGTCACTGGGCCCACCGGCAGATCGATGAGTGAGGGCGCGGCCGTCCGCTCGGACACGTTGCGAACCTTGAGTTCGCCAACCGCCCGATCACCCACCACGACTCGCGTGTTGGCCAAGCTCAGCGCGACTTCGAACTTGGGCCGACCAAGCACCAGCAGCACCCCGACACCGACCGCAACCAGGAGCACGACCCCGAGGGCCGCCAACTCCACCCAGCCGAGCAACCAAGCGGACGCGAGCGCGGCGAAGGCTATCCACACGGCCATCCGTCCGCCGCTGGTCAGCGGTGCCAGGAAGCGAGCGACCGGCGTCCAGATCGGCCGCAGCGGACGGGCGAGCGCTCTGCCCACAACCGTGGTCCGAAGACCCAACCAGGCGACCGCCCCTCGTGGCCAGGCGCCAAGCCTGACCAGCGCGGCCCGCGGACCGCCTGCGCGGCTCCCACGCGCGGGCTCAGCTGCGGCGCGCCGGGCGCGTCCGGGCCTGCCGGGGCGGGAGCTCCGGCCAGGTGGGGCTTCGGTGACGATGCTCATCGGGGGCTGACTCAGGCGACCGACTGGCGGGCCTGGGGAGCCGGGATCTCGGCCAGCACCCGGGCGACGATGGTCTCACCGGTTGCGCCACGGAACTCGGCCTCGGGATCCATCACGATGCGGTGGTGCCAGACCGGCTGCGCCAGCGCCTTGACGTCGTCGGGGAGCACGTACGTGCGGCCCTCGGACGCCGCCCAGACCTTGGCTGCGCGCAGGATCGCCATCGTGCCGCGGACGGAGACGCCGAGGCGGGCGTTGGCATCGTGCCGGGTCTCCTGGGCCATTTCGGCGGTGTAGCGAGCTACCGCCGGGTCGATGTGCACTCCCGCGACGAGGTCGGCCATGTCGGCGATCGCTTCGGTGGTGATCACCGGAGAGACCAGGCTGGATCGGTCGCGGGTCGACACCTGGTTCAGAATGGCCTCCGTCGCGACCAGATCGGGGTAGCCGATGCTGGTCTTGATGAGGAAGCGGTCCAGCTGGGCTTCGGGCAGCTTGTAGGTGCCGGCCTGCTCGATCGGGTTCTGGGTCGCGATCACCATGAACGGACGGCCGGCTTCGTGCGGCACCCCATCGATGGTGACCCGGCCCTCTTCCATCACCTCAAGCAAGGCCGACTGGGTCTTCGGGCTGGCGCGGTTGATCTCGTCCGCCAGCACGATGGACGCGAACACCGGCCCCTTGTGGAACTGGAACTTGTGCGACCCCTGGTCGTAGATCGTCACGCCGGTGACGTCGGACGGCAGCAGGTCTGGCGTGAACTGGATGCGCGAATGTGTGCCCTGGACGGTCGCCGCCAGCGCCTTCGCCAACTGCGTCTTCCCGGTGCCCGGCGCGTCCTCCAGCAGGATGTGGCCCTCAGCCAGCAGCGCCGTGAGCACGAGCCGGATGATCTCCGGCTTTCCCAGTACGGCCAGGCCGACATTGTCGCTGAGCCGCTGGAAAGTGCCGGCGAACCAGCTTGCTTGTTCTTGGGTAATTGTCATCTCTCTTGACTCCTGACTCAGTTCAGAGCAATCGTGTTCGACCAGATCTCGTTCGGACCGATCCTTAGGTTTCCGTATGCCCCGGTCGCATCTCGCGGCATTTGGCAGGTAGTCGGGGGATCCCAAGTGCCCCGGCCCGCCGCGTCAGTCGTCACGTCGAACGATGCGATCCGTTGGCCGCCTTGACCATCCGACGAGGAGGTCCGCCAGCATTGAACGGTCATGCTGCGCCCGCCGGCAAAGCCAGTGACCGAGAGCCGAACACCTGAGCCCCCTGCCGAACTGAGCGTCATTGTCTTCGGCTCGGGATCGTTGGCGTTCCCCGACCAGGTGGCGTCCGAGCTCCCCGCCTCGTTTGTGTATTTCACGGTGATTGACGTGGCGGCTCCGGCCGCCAACCCGCCAACAGTCTTTTCGCCATCTCCAGAGCTATTGACGCCTGGCTCTTCCGACGTGAGTCTGCGCCCGTTGGAATCGACATGCCACCGGAATCTGACCGCAT
>DAORUI010000005.1:0-1468 GCA_035433085.1 Propionicimonas sp.
CACCGGCTCCTCGTCGGGCTTGGGGAACATGCTGACGCCGGTGAGCGGCAGCTTCCGGGTGGCCAGGCGCTTGGCCCGCTCGCCGTTGGTGGCGCCGATCCGGTCGGCGATCAGCCCGGACGTGAGCGCGGAGGTCATGCCGCCGGCAGCCTCGATCGCCTGGAAGGCAGCCCAAGCCTTGATCGCGAGGTCGTCGGTGAGGTTCTCCACGTACCAGGAGCCGCCGGCCGGGTCACTGACCCGTCCGATGTTCGACTCCTCGGAGACCAGCGCCTGGGTGTTACGCGCCATCCGCCGGCTGAACTCGTCCGGCAGGCCCCAGGCGGTGTCGAAGGGCAGGCAGGTGATGATCTCCGCGCCGCCGATGGCGGCACCGAAGGTGGCGATCGTGCCACGCAGCAGGTTCACCCACGGGTCGTCCCGGGTGATCATCCGCCACGAGGTGACTGCGTGCTGGACCGCGCCACGAGCGCTCGCCGGGACGCCGCTGGCCTCGCCGACGCGAGCCCACAGCCGGCGCAGCGCGCGCAGCCGGGCGATCGTCATGAACTGATCTGTGTTCGCACTCACCCGGAAGGCGATCTGGCCGAAGGCCGCTCCCGGCGCGATGCCGGCGGTCTCCAGGTCGCGCAGGTAGGCCACACCGGTGGCGATCGCGAACGCCAACTGGTCGACATCGCTGGCGCCGGCGTCGTCGTAGGGCAGCACGTCGACGGTCAGCGCGCGGACCCCGGGAAGCTCGGCGATGGTCGCCGAGACCCACTGCGCCTGGGCGCTGAGATCGGGGGCGTCGCCGGTGCGGGCGGCCAGAGCGAGCGCGTCCAGGCCGAGGTTGCCACGCGCGTGCTTGGCGTCCGCGGACTTCCAGAAGGAGGCCAGCGCCTTGGCTGCGGCCACCTGGTCCTCGACGCTGCTGATCGAGATCGGAGCGAGGTTCGCATCAACGTCCGCCAGTACCGCGGCGAGGTCGTCGACGGCGATCGCGTCGCTGCCGGTGCGCAGCCAGACCGAACTGGCCCCGCGCTCCAGGTCGGCGAGCACCTCGCGGGCCGTGGTCGCGACATCGGGATCCTCGTGCAATTGCCGGATGTCCCAGCTGGTCATCGGGCTCGTCTTCACCATGGTGCCGCGGGTGAACGGCATCACCCCGGGGTGCCCCAGCGGGACGGGGGAATCGGTGTAGAGAGGCTCGATGGTCAGGTTGTCGACGGTTACCGTCCGCAAGCGTTTCATCGCCTGCTCAATGGATAGTTCCTTGCCTTCGGGACGTCGCCGATTGAGGACCTTGAGGACCTCTTTTTCCCAGTCTTCCCTGGTGGGAGTAGCGAAGTCACCGGCAAGCATCAAGGGCGTGTCGGTCATGGGTTCACCCTATCCCTCAGACCTGCTCGCGATTGTTGGCCAGACCAATTCGGGACGATCGCACAAGCCTGCGCCCGAATGCTGGACGGACGCGAATGATCCCTGA
>DAORUI010000005.1:1568-26659 GCA_035433085.1 Propionicimonas sp.
TGAGCCCCAGCTCAGCTCACCTGGCGCACGAGTGCCTCCGCCGAGCCGATCATCTTGGCGGTCTCACGCTCCCAGTCGGGCTCCTGGCCGCGGAACGGACCGGTGGCGAGCGAGATGATGACCGCCGCCGAGCGCAGCCTGAGTTCGGTCGGGTCGACCCGGGTGTCGAACACCGGCACCCACCGCCGGATCAGTTCATGCACCCGTCCCTCCTGGGCCGAACTCATCCGCTGGATGGTGGACAGATGCGCCACCATGCACGCCAGGTCGTCGGCGCGGCGCCCGGGACCGACGGTGTCGGTGTCGAGCAGCCCGCAGATGCGTCCGTCAGCCACGTGCACCTGGCCCTCGTGGAAGTCACCGTGGGTGGGCTCGTTGCCCGGCGGGATCGGCGCGAGTCCGGAGACGATGGTGTCGACCAGCCGGTCCAGCTTGGGTTCGAGCGCGGGCAGCGCGGCAGCGACCATGCGGGCGTAGTGGCCGACGGCGTCCGACCAGGGCGGACGCCGCTCGAGTCGCGCGACCGAGGCCGGCATCGCGTCCAGGAGTTGGATCAGGTCTTCGGCCGAACAGGGCGGGGTGGCGTCGAACACCGCGCGAGCCAGCGGCCTGCCGGGCAGCTCGCGCAGGATCAACAGGTGGTCGGACGTGGTCGCGGCCACCGCGGCGACCGGCAAGCCGGCACCAGCGAGCAGATTGTGCCGGTTCAGCACATCCTCGAAAAGACGTGCGCGTAGTACCTTGACGTACACCACCTCAGCCGGATCGCCGAAGGTGACCTTCACCACCGCCCTGCGTCGGGGCCGGTAGCCGATCATCTGCAGTTGCAGGTCCGCCGGAGTGACCGGCTGCGAGAACACGTGGTTGGCGTTGCAGACCTCGGCCATCGACTCGGCGTAGGCGGCCCGCGCAAGCCCGGGGAGGTCGGGATCCTGCGGATAGATCCAGACGGCGACCTCACGAACCCCGTCGGCGAAGATCTCCGCGGCCGAGTCGCTCTCGGTCGGCCCGGACGCCCGCGCGCTCACGCCGAGCAGTTCCTCGCGGCGTCCGTAGGGCCAGTCGATCAGGGCCGAATAGGTGGCGGTCGTGGAGTGCGCGGGGTTCGCGTCCACGTGGTCGAGCGCCCAGGTGACCAGTGTGCCGCCGGCGTGCTGGACGGCCGCGGCGAGCAGGGCACCGACCTCACTCGAGGTGAGCAGCGCGGAACCATCCGGATCGGACGCGGTCACGCACACCTCCTTGTCTGACCGGGGTGGCAGCAGACTAGTGCCGCGAGTCGAATTGCGCGCGATTCGGCCGCCGCTAGCCGATTGACCCACCGAGTTGTCAGAACTTCACGGCGCTATGGCGCCGTGAAGTTCTGACAACTCGGTGGGTCTCGCGACTACTCGGGAGGTTCGGCCGGGCCGAGGTTGGTGAGCCGCAACCGCGCGGCCCGGCGTCCATCCAGTTCGGTGACCTCCAACTGGACGCGGCTGCTCTGGTCGGGATCGTCCGCAGCGGCGAGGGTGACCTCGCAGCGGTCCCCCAGTTGCGGCAGGCTGCCCAGCTGCGCCATCACAAAGCCGGCGACGGTGTCGTACGGTCCTTCGGGCAGCACGAATCCCGCCTGCTGGGCGAAATCCTCGAGGGTGACCAGCCCGTCCAACTCGGTCGCGTCGCCGGTGCCCTTGGCTGGGGTCTGCTCCGGATCGAACTCGTCGGTGATGTCGCCGATCAGCTCTTCGATCAGGTCCTCGATCGTGACGATGCCGGCCGTGCCGCCGTACTCGTCGCGCACGATCACCAGATGTTGGTTGTTCTGGCGCATCTCCGACAGTGCCCGCAGGATCTTCACGCTCTGTGGCAGCGAGGCCACCGGGCGCACCAACTGCCTGACCGGGGCGTTGCGCTCGGCCGGGTCGAGCGCTGCCAGGTCACGGAAGTGGACGAAGCCGATCACGTCGTCGAGGTTCTCCCCGATCACCGGGTAGCGGCTGTGGGCGGCGGCCTCGACTTCGCGAATGGCCTTGTAGGCGGGCATCGAGCCATCCAGGAAATCCACCTCGGTGCGCGGGATCATCGCCTCGCGCAGGCTCACCTCGCCAGCCGCGAACACCTCGTCCACGATCTGTCGCTCTTCGTCCCCGAGGGTGGAAGAAGATCCGACCATCGCGCGTAGTTCTTCGTCCGACACCTCCTCGCGGGACGCGGTGGGGTCGCCGCCGAGGACGCGGACTACCAGATCGGTCGACTTGCCGAGGAACCAGATCACCGGGGTAGCCAGCTTCGCGATCGCGTTGACCATGGGCGCTAGGGCCAGGGCAAAGGTCTCGGCCCGCTGCATCGCCAACCGCTTGGCGCTGAGTTCGCCGATCACGATCGAGAAGTAGGAGATCACCACGGTGATCAGAACGAGGGCGATCGGACCGGCCAGTCCGGTCGGCGTGCCCCAGGAGACCAGCACCGTGGACAGGCTGCTGGAAAGGGTCGCGCCGCCGTAGGCGGCGGACAGGAAGCCGGCCAGGGTCACGCCGATCTGCACCGCGGAGAGGAAACGGTTGGGATCGGCGGTGAGCTCGGCCACCCGCTGGCCACGCTTGCCGCGCGTGCTCAGCTGCTTGACCTGGGATTCACGAAGCGCCACCAGCGCCATCTCGGCAGCCGCGAACACCCCGCCGATGATGATGAAGGCCAGAATCAGCAGAATGTCGCCGACAATCGAGTTCATTGGGCTCCTGGTGACGGTTAGGTACTGATCCTACCGGCCACCCCGTCGGCACCGAGGGCCACCGTTTCTGTCATCCGCCCGTACCGGCGTACAGGCTTTCGACGGAAACCGCGGCCTTCGATCAGGAAGCGAGGCCCTCGAATCGGCGGTGCTAACCTCGCGGCCATGGCCGGCTCACCATTCGGATTCGCTCGGGGGAACCTGCGCAAGCTGGTCTCGCTCCCCCGTTACCTCACCGGCGCCCTGCACGCCCGCTCAGTAGAGCGCGACCCGAAGCTCTGGGTGGTGGGCAGCGCCTTCGGGCCGGCGGACGGGGCACTCGCCTTCTATCTCGCAGCGACCCAACTGCCGGACGCTCCGCGTGTGGTCTGGCTGAGCAAGTCGCCGTCCGAGACCCAACTCGCGCGGAAGTTGGGCATTCAGGAAGTGGCGGACGCGGACTCGTCCGAGGGCTACCGACTCACGTTGCGCGCCGGGCTGGCGACCGTCACCCACGGTTTCGGGGACGTGAACCGCTACGCCCTCTCGCGGGCGACCATCATCCAGCTGTGGCACGGCTCGCCGCTGAAGAAACTGCACGCGGACTCGCCTGCGGTGACCGCGTTGGGCGGACTGGAGCGGATTCCGGGCGTCTCCGCCCTGATGCGCTCGGCGTATCGGCGCGGCACGAGCCGCATCTCGCTGCTGCCGTGCTCGTCGAGCCTGTTCGTGCCTTTCTTCGCAAGCGCGTTCCACTTGGTGGAAGGGCAGGTGCAGGTGCTCGGCGAGCCCCGTACCGACGTGCTCTTCGCCGGCTCGACGACCGAACGCATCGCCGCGGCCAAGACCACCCTGGCGCCGTTCCTCGGCCGGTTCAGCGAGAGCCGGGTCGTGCTCTACGCACCCACCTGGCGCGACGGCGATCCCGATCCCGGCGTACCGACTCCGGCCCAGTGGCAGCGGATCGGCGAGCTGTGCGAGCGGCTCGATCTGGTACTGCTGATCCGTCCGCATCCGTTGGGGGTCGGTGAGTACACGCACGTGCACGAGCGTGTCCGAATGGTGGCGCCGGCCGACCAGCCCGAGTCGATGCCCTTGCTGTGGGGAGTGGACGCACTGGTCACCGATTACTCATCGATCCTCGTCGACTACGCGGTTACCGGTCGTCCGATCCTGCTGCTGGCGCCCGACCTCGAGTCATACCGCCAGACCCGCGGGCTTTACGTCGACTACGAGTGGCTGTCCGGCGGCGCCTGGAGCACTGATTGGGACCAGGTGCTCGACCGAATGGAGTCGGTGTTCACCCTCCCGGAGGCGGCTATGGCCGCGTCCGCCCACAGCCGCCACTTGGCCCCGAGATTTCACGAGTGGACGGACGCAGGCAGCGCGCTCCGCGTGGCGCAGGCGGCCGCCCGGCTCGCCGGGAGCACCCCTCGCGGGCGCCACGGCATCCGGTAACGCAACCCGGCGGCCGGAGTGAAGCTCGACTGTGCGCGTCCAGCCGAAAGCTCAGGACTACCGGACCCGCGAGCGGTCCACCGTCCGCTCGCCGCCGAAGAGCCAGCCCTGGATGAAGCCCGCTCCCCACGCCAGATGCATCGTGACCAGCACCAGGACGTTCAGCAGGCGATCGACGAGGTTGTCGCCGCCAAGGCGGCTCAGCCCGACCGCGCTGACCCCGGCGAGGTAACCCAATGACGGTACGTGCGCCAGCGACCAGGCAGTGCCGCGAGCCAGACCGAGCACCTGCAGCAGCCCGACCAGAACGCTGAACCCGACCAGCACCGCCACTGCCGGCGGCGGCAAGTAGCGCCAAGGGGTCGTCCGCTGGCGCCGTACGAGATGGCCTCGCCATACCCCGGTCGCATACATCTGGCGGCGCAGCGCGTCCCAGTTGTCGCGCGGCCAGTAGGTGACCCGAAGTCGTGGGTTGAACCGGACGCTGTAACCGGCGGCGCGGATGCGGTAGTTGAGTTCCCAGTCCTCCGCGCGCCGCAGCGTCTCGTCGTAGCCGCCGACCTCCGCCAGCGCCTCGCGGCGGAACACCCCCAGATAGGCCGAATCGCACTCGGCCTCCGCTTCGCCGTGATGCCACGAGCCGCCGCCGAGCCCGAACGGCGAGTTGTAGGCTCTGGCGACCGCACGCTGGAAACGTCCGCGCCCCTCGGCGACCATCACGCCGCCGACGTTGGCCGCGCCGGTTCGCCGCAGCATCTCCACTGCGGACGCGGTGTAGCCCGGCGGCAGCTCTGCGTGAGCGTCCACCCGGATCACCACGGGGTGCCGACTGGCCGCGATGGCAAGATTCAACCCGATCGGAATGTCGTTCGCCGGGTTCGAGACCAACCGGACGCGGGGGTCGGACGCGGCAAGTTCGGCCGCGACCGCATCCGTCCCATCAGTGGACGCACCCAGCGCGAGCACCAGTTCCTGCCCACCCGCATAGTCCTGCGACAGAACGGCCCCGACCGCTTCGGCCAGATGTCCGGCTTCGTTCAGCACCGGCATCACGTAGGAGACGGCCACATCCTTGGGCAGCGGGCCGAATCCCCGAGTCGGTGTTCCTGTCACCCCGCCATCCTCCCACCCCCACCGAGTTGTCAGAATCTGACGGCGCTATAGCGCCGTGAAGTTCTGACAACTCGGCTGGAGGGGCGGCACTCCCAGAGCGAGGAGGTCCCGGACGACAGCCTCGGCGTCGTGACGAATCTCGAAGTTGGTTGCTCTGAGCACCCACTTCCGGCTCACCACGATGGCGCGTTCCCGCCGCATGTCGGACTCCCAATGCTCGGCGTCCATGTGTTGCTTTCCGTCCACCTCCAGGACGACCGTTCCGCTCGGAGTGTCCCACTCGGCGTCGAGGAACCTCCAGACCCCCGAGGTATCGCGGCGTTTCCCCTGACGAGCCGGAGGCGTCAGTCCGTATCGTCGGCACACCCTGGCCAAGTCAAGTTCGCCACCCGCATTCGCCCCGGTGGCCGCGTCTGCAACGGCCTCGCGCAAGAACTGTTTGTGCCGAATCCGTCCAACCTCACGAAGCGCCCTTTCGAGTTGCTCCGCAGTGACCACGCGTTGCTGAACGGCCGCAGCCACCATTACTCCCGCGAAGCGCGGATAGGGCTGCCAGGCGGCGGCATCCAGGACGGAACGGGCAGACGGAGTCCGCGGTAGTCCATCGGTCATAACGAGTTGATCAAGTCGCAGCCGACGCGACTCGTGAACCTGCACTCCCGGAAGAGGCGTCACCTTTCCACCCCGAGGAATGATCAAGTGGACGCGGCTAGCCTCGCTCGCGAACCCCCGAAAGTTGGCAAGTTCCAGCGAAGTGTGGCTTCCAAGTGCGCAGCCGCGAGCGTCGAGGACGGCCAGCCACATCAGCTGGCGCCGGCTCGGTGGCGAATTCTGGGCGAGGACCACCTTCTCGCCGAATGCCTGCCAGCGAGACGCATCGATCTGGGCCGAGATCGACGACTCGGTGAACCCGTGATGCGCGAGCTGCGCGCGATGCATGACTCCGAGCTGTCTCCCAGCCAGGCCATGAATTGACGAGGTTTCCGGTATCTGTGCGAACACACTCATACCTTCGGCACGTCACCCGACAAAGCGTCAGGCGACTTCACCACCTGTGGATAACGCCTCCGGTATCCACACCAACACCACCGAGTTGTCAGAACTTCACGGCGCTCTAGCGCCGTGAGGTTCTGACAACTCGGTGGTGGTAGAGGTGGGGTGGGGGTGGGGGGCTCAGGCGAGCTTGGCGGCCAGGTTCTCGTCCAGGGCGGCGAGGAAAGCCTCGGTGGTCAGCCAGGGCTGCTCGGGGCCGACCAACAGGGCGAGATCCTTGGTCATCTTGCCGGACTCCACCGTCTCGATGCAGACCTGCTCGAGGGCCTCGGCGAAGGCGGTGACCTCGGGGGTGCCGTCCAGCTTGCCCCGGTGCTTGAGGCCGCCGGTCCAGGCGAAGATGGACGCGATCGGGTTGGTCGAGGTCGGCTTGCCCTCCTGGTGCATCCGGTAATGACGGGTCACGGTGCCGTGCGCGGCCTCGGCCTCGACGGTCTTGCCGTCGGGGGTCATCAGCACCGAGGTCATCAGGCCGAGCGAGCCGAAGCCCTGCGCCACCGTGTCGGACTGCACGTCGCCGTCGTAGTTCTTGCACGCCCAGACGTAGCCGCCCTCCCACTTCATCGCGGACGCGACCATGTCGTCGATCAGCCGGTGCTCATAGGTCAGCCCGCGCGCCGCGAACTCGGACGCGAATTCGGCCTCGAAGACCTCGGCGAAGATGTCCTTGAACGCGCCGTCGTAGGCCTTCAGGATCGTGTTCTTCGTGGACAGGTACACCGGGTAGTTGCGCAGCAGACCGTAGGAGAAGGACGCCCGCGCGAAGTCGCGGATCGAATCGTTGAAGTTGTACATGCCCATGGCCACGCCGCCGGACTCGGGGTAGTTGGCGACGACGTGCTCGATCGGCTCCGAACCGTCCGCTGGGGTGTAGGTGATGGTCACCGTGCCGGCGCCAGGCACCTTGAAGTTGGCCGCCTTGTACTGGTCGCCGTGGGCGTGGCGGCCGATCACGATCGGCTTGGTCCAGCCCGGCACCAGCCGCGGAATGTTCGAGATGATGATCGGCTCGCGGAACACCACCCCGCCGAGGATGTTGCGGATCGTGCCGTTCGGCGAGAGCCACATCTTCTTCAGCCCGAACTCCTCCACCCGGGCCTCGTCCGGGGTGATCGTGGCGCACTTCACGCCAACCCCGTGCTTCTTGATCGCGTTCGCGGAGTCGATGGTCACCTGGTCGTCGGTGGCGTCCCGGTTCTCGATGCCGAGGTCGTAGTACTCGAGGTTCACGTCGAGGTAGGGATGGATCAGGCGATCCTTGATGAACTGCCAGATGATCCGGGTCATCTCGTCCCCGTCCAACTCGACCACCGTGCCGACGACCTTGATCTTGGCCATGCTCAAGCCTTTCTGCTTCGCTGCGATTGGTAGAACATACCGGAGCCCATGGCCGGCCGGGACGCTAACCTGTCAGCCGTGATCGACTCGACCCACTGGTTGCTGACCCTCTCCTGCGCCGACCGTCCCGGAATCGTCCATCGGGTCACCGGAGCGATCGTCGCCGCCCACGGCAACATCACCGAGTTGCAGCAGTTCACCTCCACCGAGTCGGGCAACTTCTTCATGCGGGTGCAGGTTCAATCCGGCTTCGACCGGTCAGAGTTCGAGCGCACCTTCGCCGGAATCGCCGCGGACCTGGACGCCACTTGGGTGCTTGACTACGTCGGACGCCGCCGCCGCACGCTGGTGCTCGCGTCCAAGGCGGGGCACTGCCTCAACGACCTGCTCTTCCGGCAGCGCTCGGGTCACCTGCCGATCACGATGCCTTTGATCATCGCCAACCACCCCGACCTCGGCGACCTGGCGAAGTTCTACGGCGTTCCCTTCGAGGTTCACGAGGTGACCGCCCAGACCAGGGCCGCCGTCGAGCGACACATCCTGGACGTGGTCGCCGAGCACGACATCGAACTGGTCGTGCTGGCCCGCTACATGCAGATCCTCTCCCCCGAGCTGTGCGCCGAACTGGCCGGACGGGCGATCAACATCCACCACTCCTTCCTGCCGGGCTTCAAGGGCGCCAACCCCTACCGGCAGGCGCATTCGCGGGGGGTGAAACTGATCGGGGCGACGGCCCATTTCGTCACTTCCGACCTGGACGAGGGCCCGATCATCGAGCAGAACGTCCGCCGCGTGGACCACACGATGGACGTGCCGCAACTTGTCGCCATGGGTCAGGAGCAGGAGAGCCGGACGCTGACCGAGGCGGTCAAGTTGTTCTCCGAGCACCGCGTCCTTCTCGATGGGGCCCGGACGGTCATCTTCCGCTGAGCTCTGACAACTGGGCAGCATCATGGCTCGGCCGACCCTTCGTGACGCCTCGCTCGTTCCTCACGAGGCCCTCAGGGAACGGTTCGTGACGCCTCGCTCGTTCCTCACGAGGCCCTCAGGGAACGGTTCGCTGAGAGTCGTCGTCGATCGAGCGCCACACTGTGGAGCCGTCGAGACTGACCAGGTTCCAGTCGTCCGCGGTGCCGTCGATCACGATGACGCCGGTGTTGTCCAGGTGCGCTGCGCCCAAAGCGTCGCTGAACCCGCGGACGCGGACCGATGCCCAGACCCGCAGCGCGGCCCCGTGGCTCACCACCACCGCGGTGTCGCGGGTCCGGCCGACAACGTGGTCCACGGCCTCGTCGAACCGCTCCATGAACTCCAGCGCGGTTTCACCGCCCGGAATTCGCGCGTGCACTTCACCGGCGTACCAGCGCATCAGCGTCCCGATGTAGCGGGTGGCGTCGGTCGCCAGTTCGTCGTCGCCGGCCGAGATCTCGCGCAGCCCGGGCAGCACCTCAACACTCAGGCCGAGGGCCTCGGCCAGCGGCGCAGCGGTCTGCTGGGTGCGCACCAGGTTGGACGCGTACACCGCCTCGATCGGGTGCTCGGCCAGCCGATCCACCAAGCTATGCGCCTGCTGGTGCCCGGTGTCGTCCAGATCGGCACCAGGCACGCCGGTGTCGAGTAGGAAGCCAACATTGGAACTGGTGCGGCCGTGGCGGACGAGGATCAAACGCATACGACGAGCATAGGTATCCACGAACTGCTGTCCGAACGCGCCTGCGGCCGAGCAGGTCCTAACGGCGCTTAACCTTCGCGCTCCTCGCGGAGGACAGTACGGAATCGTCGTAGTACGCGAGCTTGCCGGTCACCTCAACCACCAACCGCAATCCCTTGTCGCGGGCCTTCACGCGGTAGCGCTGGGCGGATCCGACCGCCTTGAACTTGCCCTTGGCCGAGACCCGGTACCAGCGGTAGCTGAACGCGACCCCCGCCGGCCCCCAAACCCCTGGGCGCGCCGACAGCCGTTGCCCCACCTTCGGGGTGCGGTCGCTGAGCTTCGGCTTCGCGGTGGTCAGGCTCCCGACAACGCGGACGCCGCCGCCAACGCCCGCGGACCCGTCCACCTTCACCAGGCTGCCGGTCCCGTCCGCCGCCGTCGCCGCGAGACTCCAGGAATAGTCCCCCAGTGGAACCGGAGTTCCGGCGGCATCGCGTCCGTCCCAGACCAGGTCGCGTACCGAACCGTCCGGCGCCGCCCCGAAGGAGAGCGAGCGGACGAGCCCGCCGGCGGCGTCCCGGATCTCCGCGGTGCCTCTGGACAGCGCCTTGGTCGCGTCCAGTTCGACGCGGAGCAGGCGGCCGGCCGCCAGGTTGATCGTCGCCGGAGCCACGATGCCCAGCACTCGCGGGGCGGACGCACCCACGCCGTCCAGCGTCCGCAGCACCAGTTCGGACCCGGTGGTGTAGGCCAGCCTCGAAGTACCGTCTGTCGCCGGCGCCCGAACCACCGTGTCCGGCAGCTTCTCGGTGGTGTCGCTCTCGAACCTCCACACCAGGTAGTCGTCGGGCGCATCGCCGCTGCCAGGGACGTCGAGCACCGCGAACCCGTCCCCCCAAGCGATCGGGTAGCCGAGGTGGGTCCAGGTCTGAGAGGTGCGGTAGTTGATCACTGCGGTGGTGACGTCGTCGGAGTCGCCCGCTGTCTTCACACCGATTACCCAGTCGCCCCAGAGGCCCAGGCAGGAGAACGTCCGCGGACTGAGTTCGGCAGGCACGGTCACCCGCTGGGTCGAGCCGGTGACCGTGTCGAGCACCTCGAACCGGTTGCGCGTCGAGTTGTTCAGCCGCAGGGCCAGAGAGCCGAACAGCGCTCGAATGCTGCCCTTGCGCAGCGCGGCGCCGTCCACGCGGGACACCTGCGTGTAGGCCACCGTTGCGCTCAGGAAGTACGGCCCGCTGAGCGTGCTTGGGTCGCTGCCGTACTTCGGCAAGGGCAGGTAGCCGGTAGCGTCCCGGTCGCCGACCCGTAGTCGACCGTCCACCTCGGCGAGGGTGCGGCCAGCGGAGGCCCCGAGGTTCTGGACGCGGCCCTGAAGCAGGGCCTCATCGCCGATCCCGCTCGCTGCGACCTTGCGTTCGCTCGCCTGGAAGCCATCAGCCGTGGAGTCGGGACGGTTGTCCAGCGCGAGCAGTCGCGTCGGCGTCAGCAGCAGCGAGGTCACCGTGACCGGCGCGGTCGGATTCGCGAAGAGCCGCTCGATCGCACCGTCCGCACGCACCTGCCCGACGTAGCCGGTGCCGCCCGTCCCGACCGCGGCCAGCGGACGCGGTGAGTCGCCGGCGCCGAAGACCTGGGCGCCGGCCCGCGCACGGACGGCGGCCAGCGGCCCGCCCGCATTGCCGTTGGCGACGAACTCACCGAGGCTGCTGCCGTTGGCGGCATCGACCGTGACCAGGGCCCACTCGCTGCCGACACTAACGCCGAAGGTGGCCTTGGCCAGGGTCTTGCGGCTCAGGCCCGGGAATCCCCAGCACCGCGGACCCGTCCAAGCCCCGGCGTCTCGGACGCACAGCCGCGTGCTGGACGACGTGCTCGTGACGTATATCGCCTGCTCACCCCGGACGGCCACGGCGCGCAGTCCAGGGACGGCGGCGGTCGCGGCCACCGCCCCGCCGTCCAGCGGCACCAGGGACAGGCTGCCCGAGCCCGTTTCGCCGACCCCGGTCGCGAACAGCGCCACCGGGCCCGACCCTGCGGTGATCACCGTGTCCGTGCCCGCAACTGGGGTGTAAGCGAGTCGGTTCGTCGTGCCGGACGCGAGGCTGCGCGCGGAGTAGGTCAGTTGCCCTGCCGCCACGCTGTGGTAGACCGCTGCGGTGCTCGCGATCGCATCCGGCTGTTCGGCCGGAAGGGTGGTCGGGCCGGTGGTGGTGCCGGAGGCGAAGTCGTAGCGGTAGACGTCGCTGGTATCGGCGTCCGTTCCCTGGAAGCTCTCGTAGTAGACGACGGCGCCGCCACCGGCATAGCCAACTGCCGACTTGGCGAAGTTGGGCGCGGAGAGGTCGGCCCAAGTCCGGCCCTGGTCGTTGGTCACCCGGTAGAGCGGTTCGCCGTTGGGCATTAGGTTCACGATCAGGGACGCCCCCGACGCGGCGACGACCTGCGGCGTGGACGCGATCCGCGGTAGGTCCACGCGTGACTGGGAGTCGGCCGCGTGGGCCGTCGGAGCGGTCAGCGTGAGGCCCCCGACAGCGAGCGTCAACGACACCAGACCAGCGAGCCCGCCCCGGACGGTTATCGTGCGGACGGAACTCTGCGATCCAGGCATGGGCGCCCTGCTCTCCATTGGCGACAACGGGGAAGCTACCACCCGTGCCTCCAGGTTCGCCGATTCCTGGCTCCGCTGGCTCAAGGTCGGAGAGGTCGCGCTTGCCGCGTGCGCAAACGGGCAGCCCGATCGCGCCCGACGGCACCATTTCCCGCGCGGAGCGCCCGTTGCCGTAAACCGGCCGAACCGATGGCCCGTGGGCTGATAGTTTCGGAGACGATCGGCATCACTTCCACCACACCTACCAGGAGCACATCGTGAGCCAGACTCCAGTCAAGGTAGCGGTTACCGGCGCAGCCGGACAGATCTGCTACAGCCTGCTTTTCCGCATCGCCAGCGGCGCCCTGCTCGGCCCCGACCAGCCGGTTGAACTGCGGCTGCTGGAGATCACCCCGGCCCTGAAGGCCCTCGAAGGCGTCGTCATGGAACTTGACGACTGCGCCTTCCCGCTGCTCAGCAAGGTCGAGATCGGCGACGACGCCGCCAAGGTCTTCGACGGCGTGAACCTGGCCATGCTGGTCGGCGCCCGTCCGCGCACCGCTGGCATGGAGCGGGCCGACCTGCTCAGCGCCAACGGCGCCATCTTCACCGCCCAGGGCAAGGCGCTGAACGCGTCCGCCGCGGACGACATCAAGGTGCTGATCACCGGCAACCCGGCCAACACCAATGCGCTGATCGCGATGACCAATGCGCCCGACATCCCCATGGAGCGCTTCAACGCCCTCACCCGCCTCGACCACAACCGGGCGATCACCCAGATCGCGCAGAAGGCCGGCGTCCCGGTCACCTCGGTCAAGCACATGACCATCTGGGGCAACCACTCGGCCAGCCAGTACCCCGACATCTTCCACGCCGAGGTCGACGGCAAGAACGCCGCCGAGGTCATCAACGACCAAGCCTGGGTGGCGGACTACTTCATCCCGACCGTGGCCAAGCGCGGTGCCGCGATCATCGCCGCCCGTGGGTCGTCCTCAGCAGCCTCGGCCGCGAACGCGACCGTCGAGCACATGCACGACTGGGTGCTGGGCACCCCCGAGGGCGACTGGGTGTCGATGTCGGTTCCGTCCGACGGCTCCTACGGCGTGCCCGAGGGCCTCATCTCCTCGTTCCCGTGCGTCGTCAAGGACGGCGCGTACGAGATCGTCCAGGGCCTGGAGATCAACGAATTCTCGCGCGCCTTGATCGACGCGTCCGTCGCCGAACTGGCCGAGGAGAGGGACGCGGTCAAGGAGCTCGGCCTGATCTGAGGTCAACTTCACGCGACTGAGGAGCCTCCGGGACTTTCCCGGAGGCTCCTCCGCGTTACTGCTCGTCGCCCTGCGCGCACCCGTGGCCGCGCGTCCCATGGCCCCTGCCCCCTTCGCCGAGGGCTAGCACTTGCGTCGAGGACTAGCGCCTATTCGCTAGTCCTCGACGGTTGCGCTAGTCCTCAGCGGTATTGGGGGTGGGCGGACGGGTGGGCGCGGACGCGGGTGGGGCGGACGCGGTGTCCGAGCAGCGAGTAAGTTACGGTGCCGTAGGTAAAGCGGTTACCCTGGTTCGGTTGATCCAGCGAACCAGAGAGCAGCAGCATGGCCAACCCCGGTCGTCCCGCCACCGCAGCCACCGAGGCCGTTCGAGCGGCCCGCGACTTCCTCGTCGAGCACGCCCACGACTACGAAGGTGCCGTCTCCGGGTTCCGTTGGCCTGAACTCACCGAGTTCAACTTCGCGCTGGAGTGGTTCGACGTGATGGCCGCCGAGCACCCCGATCGTCCGGCGGTGAAGATCGTGGACGCGGATCTGAACGCCCGCTCCTGGAGCTACGCCGGACTCTCGCGACGCTCCGACCAGGTCGCAAACTGGCTGACCGGCCTCGGCATGCGGCGCGGTGACCACATGATCGTGATGCTGAACAACACGATCGAGATCTGGGAGATCCTGCTGGGCCTGCTGAAGGTCGGCGGCGTGGCCATCCCGACCTCGACCCTCCTGGCGGAGAACGACCTGAACTACCGGATCGACCGCGGCGAAGCCCGGTTCACCATCGCGCCGGACGCGCTCGCGGCCAAGTTCGCGTCCGCCGGCGATGAGGTCGTCAAGATCGGCGTCGGCGAGGCCACCCCGGACGGCTGGGTCAACTTCGCCGACTCGCACGAGGCTGAACTCGACTTCACCCCGGACGGTCCGACGCCGGCCGACGACACGTCCCTGCTGTACTTCACGTCCGGCACCACCGCCTACCCGAAGCTGGTGCGGCACACGCAGGTCTCCTACCCGGTCGGCCACCTCTCGACGATGTGGTGGCTGGGAGTGCGCGATGGCGACGTGCACCTGAACATCTCCTCCCCAGGCTGGGGCAAACACGCGTGGAGCAACTTCTTCTCCCCGTTCCTCGCTGGCGCGACCGTCTTCATCTTCAACTACGACCGCTTCGACGCGACCACGCTGATGCGGATCATGGAATCCCACGAGGTCACCAGCTTCTGCGCGCCGCCGACTGTCTGGCGGATGCTGATCCAGGCCGACCTGACCCAGTTGCGCAAGCCCCCGCGCGAGCTCGTCGGCGCCGGCGAGCCGCTCAACCCCGAGGTGATCGCGCAGGTGCGCGCTGCCTGGGGCAACACCATCAGGGACGGCTTCGGCCAGACCGAGATGACCTGCTGCATCGGCAACTCCCCCGGTCAGCTGGTCAAGGACGGGTCGATGGGGCGTCCGATGCCGGGTTACGCGGTGGCCCTGCTCGATCCGGCCACCGGGGAGCCGGCCGAGGTAGAGGGCGAGATCTGTCTCGACCTCTCGGTGCCCAACATCGCGCTGATGGGTGGGTACTACAAGGACTCCGAGCAGACGGCCGAGGCCTGTCGCGGCGGGTTCTACCACACCGGCGACATCGCGCACATGGACGCGGACGGCTACCTCACCTACGTCGGGCGGGCCGACGACGTGTTCAAGGCCAGCGACTACAAGATCAGCCCGTTCGAACTGGAATCGGTGCTGTTGCAGCACGCAGTGGTGGCCGAGGCGGCGATCGTGCCCAGCCCCGACCCGCTGCGGCTGGCCGTGCCCAAGGCCTACGTCTGCCTCGTTGCCGGTGCGCTACCGGACGGGGACACCGCCCGAGCCGTGTTCGCACACGCCCGCGAGAACCTGGCCGGCTACCAACGCATCCGCATCGTGGAGTTCGTGGCGGAGCTCCCGAAGACCATCTCGGGCAAGATCCGTCGCGTCGAATTGCGCGAGCGGGAAGCCGTCCGGGTGGCCGAGGGCGCGCTCATCGAAACCCTGTTCCTGGAGCGCGACTTCCGCTGACTTCGAGCAGCGGTGGCTGGCCTGAGGCAGCCCCCTGAGAACGCTGGCTGAGCCTGACGAAGCCCCATGAACGGTGGCTGAGCCTGACGAAGCCCCCCGAACGCTGGCTGAGCCTGACGAAGCCCCCCGAACGCTGGCTGAGCCTGACGAAGCCCCCCGAACGCTGGCTGAGCCTGACGAAGCCTTCAGCTTCGGGTCGGGGTGACCAACCAGGCGAGCGCGAGGATGCCCAGTCCCACTCCGAGGAGCAGGATCGAGTCGATCGCGCGGTTCCGGACGGCCAGCAGGCCCACGCGGGTCTGGGGCAGCAGCCGCAGCAGTCCGCCGGCGGTGATCGCTACGCCGATCAGCGAGCTTCCGGCCCGCCAGTGCCCGGTCGCGACGATCACCAACCCGATGGCGACACCCGTCAGCACGCCGGCCAGCGGCCATTGGCCGAGCACCTGCTGCACGAAGGTCTTCGGCGGACGCGAATCGGTCGGCGTGGTCATCCCGCCAACGCCTCGGCGCGATCTACCACGTTCGACAGCAGCATGGCCCGGGTCATCGGCCCCACCCCGCCCGGGTTGGGCGCCACCCACGACGCCTTCTCGAACACATCGGCAGCGACGTCACCGGTGAGCTTCCCGTCCACCCGGCTGACGCCCACATCGAGCACGACCGCCCCGGCCGCGATCATGTCGGCGGTGATCAGCCCGGGAACCCCTGCGGCCGCAATCACGATGTCGGCCCGACGGGTGTGCTCGGCCAGATCGCGGGTGCCGGTGTGGCACAGCGTCACCGTTGAGTTCTCGCTGCGCCGGGTGAGGATCAGACCGATCGGACGGCCAACCGTGATCCCACGGCCGACCACGCAGACTTCGGCGCCGGCCAGCGGTACGTCGAAGCGGCGCAGCAACTCGACGATTCCCCGCGGGGTGCAGGGCAGCGGGGCCGGCTCGTTCAGCACCAGCTTGCCGAGGTTGATGGGGTGCAGACCGTCCGCGTCCTTGTCCGGATCGATCAGGGCCAGCATCGCGTTCTCGGAAAGGTGCCGCGGCAAGGGCAATTGCACGATGTAGCCGGTACATGCCGGGTCGTCGTTCAGGCCGGTGATCGCGGCGGTCACCTGCTCGGCGGACGCGTCCGCCGGCAGGTCGACCCGGATCGAGGTGATGCCGATCTCGGCACAGTCGCGATGCTTCATGCCCACGTAGCTGTGCGAGCCCGGGTCGTCGCCGACCAGCAGTGTGCCCAACCCCGGACGCACCCCGCGCGCGGCCAGCGCGGCCACCCGAGTGGCGAGCTCGCCCTTGATCGCGGCCGCGACCGCCCTACCGTCCAGAATCTGCGCTGTCATCGAACCTCAGTGGAAGAAGTGGCGGGTGCCCGTGAAGTACATGGTGACACCCGCAGCCTGGGCAGCGGCGATCGTGTCGGCGTCGCGCACCGAGCCACCCGGCTGCACGATCGCGCGCACGCCCGCTTCGATCAGGATGCCCGGTCCGTCGGCGAACGGGAAGAAGGCGTCGGACGCCGCCACCGACCCGCGAGCCCGGTCGCCGGCCCGCTCCACGGCCAGCTTGCAGGAATCCACCCGGTTCACCTGGCCCATGCCCACACCGACGGACGCCCCACCGGCGGCCAGCAGGATCGCGTTCGACTTCACCGCCCGGCAGGCCCGCCAGGCGAACTCCAGATCGGCCAACGTGGCCGCGTCCGCAGGAGCGCCGGCGACCAGTTGCCAGTTGGCGGGAGAATCGCCGGGCGCGTCGATCCGGTCAGGCGCCTGCAGCAGCGCCCCACCACTGATCGGCTGCAGCTGCCGGGCCCGGTGGGTGTACGGCGGCGCCACCAGAATGCGCAGGTTCTTCTTGCGGGACAGCACCTCGACCGCACCCTCGGCGTAGCCGGGAGCGATGATCACCTCGGTGAAGATCTCGGCGACCTGCCCGGCCAGTTCGACGCTCACCTCGCGGTTGGTGGCGATGACGCCGCCGAACGCCGAGACGGGATCACAGGCGTGCGCCAGGCGGTGCGCCTCGGCCACATCGGCCGCCACCGCGATGCCGCAGGGGTTGGCGTGCTTGATGATCGCCACCGCCGGCTCGGCGAAGTCGTACGCGGCGCGATAGGCGGCGTCCCCGTCGGTGTAGTTGTTGTAGCTCATCTCCTTGCCGTGCAATTGCTCGGCCTGGGTGAGCCCAACCGGCCCGGCCGGGTAGGCGTACAGCGCGGCCGGCTGGTGCGCGTTCTCGCCGTAGCGCAGGGTGCCCACCTTCTCCCAGGTGCCACCCATCCAGGCCGGGAACCCGTCCCCGCCGGACGAATCGGTGAGCACATTGCCCATCCACGAGGCCACCGCGACGTCGTAGGTGGCGGTGTGCACGAACGCGGCCGCGGCCAGCGCCTGCCGCTGCGCAAGGGTGAAGCCGCCGTCCGCCAACGCCTGCGTGAGCGAGGCGTACTGCTCCGGGGAGGTGATGATCGCCACCGACGGGTGGTTCTTGGCCGCAGCCCGCACCATCGACGGCCCGCCGATGTCGATCTGCTCGACGCACTCGTCAGCGGTAGCGCCAGAGGCGACCGTCTGCGTGAACGGATAGAGGTTCGAGACCACGACATCGAACGGTTCGACGCCCAGCTCGGCCAGTTGCTCGCGATGGGAGGCCAGCCGGCGATCGGCCAGGATGCCCGCGTGGATGTGCGGGTGCAGGGTCTTCACCCGGCCGTCCAGGCACTCGGGAAAGCCGGTGACCTGCTCGACCGGCGTCACCGGCAGCCCGGCTCCGGCCAGGGTCGAAGCGGTCGAGCCGGTGGAGACGATCTCGACCCCGGCGGCCACCAACGCCTGCCCGAGTTCGATCAGGCCGGTCTTGTCGTACACCGAGACCAGGGCGCGGCGGATTGGCAGCAGGTCGTTCATGCATCCCCTTGGCAGAGTTCGTTGACGGTGTCGACCAGCAGTTGCCGCTCGACGATCTTGATGCGTTCGTGCAGGCTCTCGGCGGTGTCCTCCGGCAGCACCCGGACGGCTTCCTGGGCGAGGATCCGTCCGGAATCCACTCCCGAATCCACCAGGAACACCGTCGCGCCGGTGATCCTCACGCCGTGCGCGAGCGCGTCCCGGACGCCGTGCATGCCGGGGAAGGACGGCAGCAGCGCCGGGTGGGTGTTGATCATCCGGCCGGCGAAGCGGGCCAGGAACGCCGGCCCGACCAGCTTCATGAAGCCGGCGCTCACCACCAGGTCAGGTTCGTAGGCGGCGACCAGTGCGGTCAGTTCGGCGTCCCAGGCGGTGCGATCGGCGCCCTTGGCCAGCGGATGGACGAAGGTGGGGATGCCCGCGGCAACGGCACGCACCAGCCCGTAGGCGTCCGCACGGTCGGCGCCGACGGCCACCACGGACGCCGCTAGCTCGCCGGCTGCGGACGCGTCCAGCAGGGCCTGCAGCAGGGTGCCCGAGCCCGAGACCAGGACGACCAGGCGCTTCGGCATGGGGGCGAGCCTACCGAAACGCGGACGGCTCAAGCCCGCGAGCGCCTCCGGCGGACGAACCACGCCACCAGCCCGGCGAGCGTGGCGCTGAGCAGCAGCAGCGGCATTGCGATCAGCAGCGACTCGACCAGACGCGGGCCGAGCCCGACGAGACGAAGGTTCCCCAGCGCCCCGCGACTTGCGGCGGCCCATCCGAGGTAGACAAGTCCGACCGCCAACCCTGCAAGTGCGGCGGATGCGAGCGCTCCGAGCACGTTCGTGCGGCCCCTGAGCACTGCGACGACGCCGGCCACCCCGCCGATGGCCACGCCCAGCGCCAGCCAGGACAGCAGCCACTCGGACGCGACTCCGGCCGGCGGTAGCGCACCGAAGACCGGTAGCGCCGGCAGCATGCCCAACTGTGTGGTCCAGAGCGTGACCATCGAGCCGGTACCGACGGTGAAACCGGCCCCCAGCACCCAGGCCAGCGCCCAAGCGAGCAGGTTCGGCAGATAGGCCAGCACAACCAGCGACCAGACGAACAGCCCGCCGTTGTCGAACTTGAGACTGTTCTCAAGTGCCGCGATCCGGGTTTCGCCGAGCACCACGGCCGTCGCGAGCACGATCGCCCCGGCGATCACCAGTCCGAGCACGCCGGCGCAGGCGCCCCGCACCGAGCGGCGCACCCACTTCGCGCCGGAGTCGCTCGCCGTCCGCCCGGACGCCACCAGCGCGCCCACGCCACCGCCGATGACACTCACCGCGAGGGCGCCCAGTGCCGGACGCAGGATGCCTGACGGGCCGGCCACCGCCCACGCCACCAGGACCGTGAGTCCTACGTAACCGAGCGCCACCTGAGCGATCGAACCAAGGAAGAGGCCGCGATTCTCGGCCGGGGTGAGTTCACCGGTGCGAGCCAGGCGTCCCTGCCGCTGCGCGAAGCCGCCCACCGAAGCGCAGAGCGCAGCGAAGGCAACAGTGAGCCCGAGTGGAACCAGCGTGATCCCGCTGCCGCCGATCGCCAGTTCGGCGCCATGGGCGAGCAGCCAGACCTGCGCGGAGAAGGCCAGCATCGTCGGCACCGCGATCGCGATCGCGCTGAACCACGCAACAAGCACCACGCCGGCCACCAGCAGCAGCCCGGCGATGCCGGCCAGCGCACCGCCACCGATCGCCGCCACCGGCCATGGGAACACCGGAGGCACGTCCGTAGCAGGAATTCGGACGGTTCGGGCGCTGGCGACACTGAACTGCAGGCGCTCGGAGTTCCGGCGTTTTGGATTAGGCATGGTCCAACCATGCTCGGGCACGGAACCGCCGCCCGGGGTGGGACACGCCAGCGATCGCTAGACTGGCCCGGTCAAACCGGCGCGGAGCAAGGGAAGAGTGTGGCAGAGGACAATTCGTCAACGCCCAGAAGGGCGCTCGGCCCGCTTCCCGACGACGCTGCCAACACTGGCGGACGGTTCGGCTTCGGCGCCTTCGATGACGATTTCGACGGCGAGGACGACCCCGGCGAGGCCACGGTGGTGCTGCGCCGCTTGGCGATGAGCCCGCTCACCGCGTCCAGCGCCGACAGTGCAGGCAGCCCGGCCAGCCCGGAGGACCCACTGGACGTTGAGTCGTCCACCCCCGTCCCGCCCCCGATGCCGGTGCTCCCCGACCCCGAAGCAGCCCTGCCCCCCGCGTCCGGACGCCGGTTCTCGGCCACCACCGAGCCGCTGGAGTATGCCTGGGCGGCTCCGCGACGGTCCGCGGCGAGCCCGGCCTCGCCCACTTCGCCCAACCCCGCGATCGATCCCGTGTTGCCCCCGCCACCGGCACGACCCACCACCCCGCCACCGGTCACCGTGGCCATGCCTGCCACGCCCCAGAAGGCGGAGCGGTCCGACAAGAAGAGGGCGAAGAAGAACCGCAAGCCCCTGTTGATCATCGTGGGCGCGCTGACGGCTTTCGCCCTGCTGGTCTCCGGAGTCGTGTACCTGCTCACCCTCAACTCGATCGGGCCGAGCGGGGTCCCGTCCACCAGTGCCACGCCGTCCGCGCTGGACCCGCTGGTCACCGCAGCCGACCTGGGCAGTTTCGGTGGCGTCACCTGGACGGAAACGACCGCGATCAACGACGAAGCCCGTCCGCTCTGCCTACCGTCGGAGGCGGACGGTCTCCCGGCCGCCCAGCGCAGCGTCGCCCGCAGGATCGCCTCGACCACCGACCAGGTGGCCGCCGTGGTGAACATCGTCGACACCTACGCCGACGTGGCTTCGGCGACCACGGCATACCAGCTGCGGCTTTCGCAGGCCGGAACCTGCCCCGACACCGTCGCCCACATCACCGGCGCGAGTTCGATCACCGGGCTTGCCGACTCGGCGAACGCAGTGCGGCTGACCGTGCAGAACGAGGCCAACGAGTACCACTTCCTGCAGCTCTCCCGGACGGGCCGAACGGTCAGCCTGATCGATGCGGTCCTCAGCACGGACGACGTCAATGCCGCCGCCCTGGCGAATGCGTCCTCGCCCTCCCTGAATAGACAGTGCAACGGTTCGGAGGGCACCTGCCCAACCAGCATCTCGGTCGAGGCCGAGGTACCAGCGGCCGGCACCCCGCCGGGCTGGCTGGTGGAAGCCGACCTGCCGCGGCTCACTCCGGCCGCCGGACGCTGGGGCGCCACCGATCCGGCGACGACGCTGCACCTGATCGGGAGCCAGTGCGAGGTGATCGACCTGAACGCGGTCACCGGCACGACCGCGGTCGGGCAGCGCACCTTCCTACTGGCGGACGATGCCTTGGCTCCGTCCGGATTCGGCGTCGACCAGGCCGTGTACAGCTTCAGCACCGCCGGCGCCGCGACCAAGCTGCGCGACAAGCTGGTCAAGAACATCGAGTCCTGCCCCGACCGGGCGCCGACGGCTTCGATCGCCGAAGGCCCGGCCATCAAGGGGACGGGCGTGGACGAAGCCAAGATCGCCGGCTCAAGCTATGTGGTGACGCAGAAGACCGAGACCAACACGGTCGTGTTCCGTGTCGCCGTGATGACCGTAGGTGACCGCATGGTCTACCTGCTGGCCAATCCGTCCACCGATTTCGACTTCTCCGACACCGACTGGCGCCAGGTCGCCGTCCGCGCGGGCCAGCGAGTCAGCCAGAGCTAGTCGGTGCGAGCCGCCCGGGCCATACCCGGGTGCTCAGCTGAGGCCGGCGATCACCTCGCGCATCAGGGCCGCGGTTTCGCTCGGGGTACGGCCGACATGGACGCCGGCAGCTTCCAGCGCGGCCTTCTTGGCGCGCGCGGTGCCGGCTGAGCCGGTGACGATCGCGCCGGCGTGGCCCATGGTCTTGCCGACCGGGGCAGTGAACCCGGCTACGTAGCCGACCACCGGCTTGGTGACGTGGTCGGCGATGAAGGCTGCCGCTCGCTCCTCCGCGTCCCCGCCGATCTCGCCGATCAGCACGATCGCCCTGGTCTCAGGGTCTTCCTCGAACGCCGCCAGCGCGTCGATGTGGGTGCTCCCGTTCACCGGGTCGCCCCCGATGCCGGCCGCGGTCGAGAAGCCCAGATCGCGCAGTTCGAACATCATCTGGTAGGTCAGGGTGCCCGACTTCGAAACCAGTCCGATGGGTCCAGCACCGGCGATGTTGGGCGGGATGATGCCGACGTTCGACTTGCCAGGACTGATCAGGCCGGGACAGTTCGGGCCGAGCAACCGGGTGCGGTCGCTGCGGCGCGCGTAGGCCACGAACTCGGCGGTGTCCTTCACCGGAATGCCCTCAGTGATCACCACGGTGAGGTCGAGCTCGGCATCCACCGCATCGATGACCGCTGCGCGGGCGAACTTCGCAGGCACGAAGACAACTGAAGTGTTGGCCCCGGTGGCCTCCTTCGCTTCGGCGATCGTGTCGAAGACCGGGACGGGATCTTCCTCGAACACCAGCGACTGCCCGCCCTTGCCAGGGGTGACGCCGCCGACGATGCGAGTGCCGGCGTCGATCATCCGCTGGGTGTGCTTGCGCCCCTCGGCGCCGGTCATGCCCTGGACGACGACCTTGGAACGCTGGTCCAACCAGATCGACATACTCGCCCAATCTCCCTATTCGGCCGCTGCGGCCAGTTCGGCGGCCCGCCGGGCCGCCTCGTCCATGGTTGCCACCAGCTCGATGAGCGGGTGCGCGGCCTCGGTCAGCATGTGCCGTCCGATCTCCACCGCGTTGCCGTCCAGCCTCACGACGATCGGACGGGTGGCGCGCTCGCCGAGGATGGCCAGCGCGTCGATGATGCCCTTGGCCACCTCGGAGCAGGCGGTGATGCCGCCGAACACGTTCACGAAGACGACCTTGACCTGTGGGTCGGAGAGGATGATGTCCAGGCCGTTGGCCATCACCTGCGCGGAAGCGCCGCCGCCGATGTCGAGAAAGTTGGCCGGCCTTGGGCGTCCGGGCAGATCGGCCCCCGCCGCCGCCACGACGTCGAGGGTGCTCATCACCAGGCCGGCCCCGTTGCCGATCACGCCCACCGAGCCGTCCAGCTTCACGTAGTTCAGGCCCTTGGCTCGGGCACGAACCTCCAGCGGATCGTCGGACGACTCGTCGGCGTACGCGGCCCACTCGGGGTGCCTGAAGGCGGAGTTCGCGTCGAGGGTCACCTTGCCGTCGAGCGCGATGATCGCACCCGTCCCCGTCTTGACCAGTGGGTTCACCTCCACCAGCGTCGCGTCGTTGTCCCGGTAGACCTCGCCCAACAGCACGAGGACGCGCGCGATCTCGGCCCGGTCGACCTCGTCGAACCCGGCGGCTGCGGCAATCTCGTCCGCCTTCGCGGCGTCCAGGCCGGTGAGCGGATCGACCTCGATCCGCGCAAGGGCGTCGGGACGCTCGCGGGCCAAGGTCTCGATGTCCATGCCGCCCTCCTTGGAACACATCGCAAGGTAGTTGCGGGTGCTGCGATCGAGCAGCAGCGAGAAGTAGTACTCCTCGGCGATGTCGGCGCCCTCGGCGACCATCACGGTCTCGACCCGATGGCCGTTGATGTCCAGCCCGAGGATCGCGGCGGCGGCTTCGGCAGCGGCCTGCGGCGACCTCGCCAACAACACGCCGCCGGCCTTCCCGCGTCCGCCGGTCTTCACCTGGGCCTTGACGACGACCACGGGAGTGCCCAGGTCGAGCGTGGCGGCGTGGGCTTGCTCGGGCGTCTGGGCTGTGATCCCCCGGAGCACGGGCACGCCGTGCGACTCGAAGAGGTCCCGCGCCTGGTACTCGAACAGATCCACTGCCACTCCTCTTTGAAGCCACCAGGGCGGCGCCGCCCTTGAACGCTCCGCCGAGCCTAGTGGCCGAGTCCGCGGTCCGCAGCCGCTGTACCCGCAGTTTCCTGACCGAATCACGAGAATTCTGAGAAACAGCCTAAGAAATGCTAAGGTGTCCCTTGTGCTCGGGCAGCCCTCCGGCTGGCCGAATCGATTCAAGAACGGGGTACCGGTGGCAATTCTACGATCGCGGGCTGACCAGCCACGTCGTGCAATTCCCGTCCCCTCCTCAGATTCCGAATCTCCGACCACGTCCGCGTCGCGCGGCGGTTTCCTGAAGCGCGGCTTCGCCGCCGTCCTGGTCTCCGGGCTGGCCGTTGCCGGCCTGGCCGCTTTCACCACCTCGTCCGCCAACTCCACCGGGACGGCTTTCGCGGGCCAGGTGCAGGCCGTGGTCACCCCGAGCGCCGACCAGGCCGTTTCCATCGATGACCTCGCCGCCACCCGCGCCGCGAGCCTCGACTCCGCCGAGGACGCGATCACCGACAGCCTCACCGATGCGGTCGCCACCGAGCGCAGCAGCGAACTCGGCGCCGACGCGAGCATGATCGCCAAGGAGATCGACCGGCTGAACAATCTGGCCAAGTTCATCTGGCCCACCGAAGGTTCGGTCTCATCGGTCTACGGTCCCCGGCTGCACCCGATCCTGCACTACTACCGCATGCATGACGGCGACGACATCGGCGGTAAGTGCGGCCAGGCGATCTACGCCGCGCAGTCCGGCACCGTGGTGAAGGCCGAGATGGGCTACAACGGCGGTTCGGGCAACAACGTCCGCATCGACCACGGCGACATCAACGGCGCCAACGTCCAGACCGGCTACCTGCACATGACCGACTTCGTCGTGAACGTGGGCGACAAGGTCGACCAGGGCCAGCTGATCGGCCATGTCGGTAGCACCGGCCTCTCGACCGCCTGCCACCTACACTTCTCTGCCTACAAGAATGGTTCCGGCACCGATCCCATGGAGTGGATCGGCTGGAACGAAGAGGCCAAGGGCGTCAAGTCCGAGAACTGACGTCGGCTGAGCTGACATCGGCTCCGATCGGTTGGTCGAGCTTGTCCATCGGTTGGTCGAGCATGCTCCCTCCGAACGGTCCCTGAGGAGCCGCAAGGAACAAGCACGCCC
>DAORUI010000005.1:26759-34708 GCA_035433085.1 Propionicimonas sp.
CTCCGAACGGTCCCTGAGGAGCCGCAAGGAACAAGCACGCCCCCTCCGAACGGTCCCTGAGGAGCCGCGAGGAACGAGCGGCGTCACGAAGGGCCGCCTCACCAAGAGCTCGATAGCCCAGCCGCAATCCAGATAGCAGGACGTCGGCGGCCCTTCGTGACGCTCGCTGGCGCTCGCTCCTCAGGGACCGGTTGGGAGGGCGCGGCGCTCGCTCCTCAGGGACCGGTTGGGGCGGGACGCCCTCGCTCCTCAGGGACCGGCTGGGGCGGCACGGCGCTCGCTGATCAGGGACCGGTTGGGGCGGCGCGGCGCTCGCTGCTCAGGGACCGGTCTGGCGCTACAACTTCTCCATGGGCGCGTGCTTGAGCGAGAGCCGCTTCAGTCCGGTGGAGCCGAAATCGACGTCGGCCTTGGCGCTGTCCCCCACACCTGAGGTGGCCACCACTGTGCCCATGCCGAAGGTGGTGTGCAGCACCCGGTCCCCCACGCTCACCGAAGCCACCGTCTTGACCGCGGGCTTCGCCCCGAACCCGACCGTCGAGCGCCAGGCCTGCTCGGTGCGCGCCGACGAAGCGGACGCGAACCCGGTGCGCGCGTAGCCCAAGCGCCGCCAGTCGATCAATTGGGCCGGGATCTCGTCGGTGAACCGGCTGGCCGGGTTGTACTGCGGCGCGCCCCACTGCGTCCGGACGCTGGCCCGGGTGAGGTAGAGCCGCTGCCGAGCGCGAGTGATGCCCACATAGGCCAGGCGCCGCTCCTCCTCCAGCTCGCGGGGGTCGGTCATCGCGCGCTGGTGCGGGAAGATGCCGTCCTCGAAGCCGGTAAGGAAGACGGTGTTGAACTCCAGCCCCTTCGCGGTGTGCAGGGTCATCAGGGTGACCACTCCGGTCGCATCCGGGTCGTTGTCGGGGATCTGGTCGGAATCGGCCACCAGCGCGATCCGCTCCAGGAAGGCCGGGAGCGAGTCGTCCGGCTCAGGTGCGCCGGCCGCCAACTCGCTCTCGTCGTCGGGCAGGTCGACGGCATGCGCGGCGGCGACGAACTCCTGAGCCACGCTGACCAGTTCCACCAGGTTCTCCACCCGCGACTCGTCCTGCGGGTCGGTGGAGTTGGTGAGCTCTTCGAGGTAGCCCGAATCCTTCAGGATGCCGGCCAGGATCTCGTCCGCGGGCACCCCGTCGGCCACCTTCTGCCGGTAACCGGCCATCATCGCGGCGAAGCTCTGGAGCTGGCTCAGCGAGCGGGATGCCAGCCCGGCGGCCTCGGACGCCCGGTCGAGCGCGGCCCCGAAGGAGATCTGCTCGGACGCCGCGAACGCCTCGATCATCGCCTCCGCCCGGTCGCCGATGCCGCGGCGAGGCACGTTGAGGATGCGGCGCACCGAGACGTCGTCGTCGGGGTTGGCGATCGCGCGAAGGTACGAGATCGCGTCCCGGATCTCCTTGCGCTCGTAGAAGCGGACGCCGCCGACCACCCGGTAGGGCATGCCCACCCGGATGAACACCTCCTCGAAGGCCCGCGACTGGGCGTTCGTGCGGTAGAAGACCGCGACCTCACCCGGCTTCGACGTACCGGCGTCGGCGAGCCGGTCAATCTCCTCGGCCACGAACTGCGCCTCATCGTGCTCGGTGTCGGCCACCCAGCCGACCAGCAGGTCGCCGTCGCCGGAGTCGGACCACAACCGCTTCTCCGGACGCCCGGGGTTACGGGTGATCACGGCGTTCGCGGCGTTGAGGATGTTCTGGGTCGAGCGGTAGTTCTGTTCGAGCACGATCGTGCTGGCGCCGGGGAAGTCTGCTTCGAAGTCGAGAATGTTGCGGATCGTCGCGCCGCGGAAGGCGTAGATCGACTGGTCGGAGTCGCCGACAACCATCAATTCGGGTGGCTCGATGCTCGGGGCGTCCCCGTCGTCGGCCTGCGCGCTGCAGAGTTCGCGGACCAGTGCGTACTGGGCGTGGTTGGTGTCCTGGTACTCGTCGACGAGCACGTGCCGGAACCGGCGGCGATACTGCTCACGCAGGTCGGGAAAGGCCTGCAGCAGATGGACCGTGGTCATGATCAGATCGTCGAAATCGAGCGCGTTGGCCGCCTTCAGGCGGCGCTGGTACTCGGCGTAGGCCTCGGCGTAGGTCTCCTCGTTGGTGCCTTCGACGGCGCGAGTGCGCGCGGCCTCGAAGTCGACGAGCTCGTTCTTGTGATTCGAGACCCAGTTCATCACCGCGCGGACGGGGTACCGCTTCGGGTCGAGTTGCTGGTCGCGCAGCACCAGGGTCATCAGCCGCTTGGCATCGGTGTCGTCGTAGATCGAGAAGGTGCGGCTGATCCCGAACCGGCCGATGTCGGAGCGAAGGATGCGCACGCACGCGGAGTGGAAGGTCGAGACCCACATCAGCTTCGCGCGGTTGCCGACCAACTCGACCACGCGGTGGCGCATCTCGGCCGCAGCCTTGTTGGTGAAGGTGATCGCCAGGATCGACCCGGGATGGACGTTGCGCTGGCTGACCAGGTGGGCGATCCGCCGGGTGAGCACCCGGGTCTTGCCCGAGCCGGCGCCGGCCACCACCAACACCGGCCCGCCGGCATGGATCACCGCCTCCCGCTGCGGCGGGTTCAGGTCTGCCAGCAATTCGTCCTCGCTCAGGCGCTGGGCACGCTTCGGTGCTTCCGCGACCAGCATGGACGGTTGGACGGGGGCCGCGAACAGATCCGGGAACAGCGTGTCAGTCATATCCAGACAAGCCTAAGTGCTCGTACCGACAGTCCCGGACAACCGAAACCCCGTGGTCTCGACAAGCTCGGGCACCGTTCGCTGAGCTCAAGGACCCTTCGACAAGCTCACGGAACATCGGCTGAGCTCAGCGACCCTTCGACAAGCTCAGGGAACGATGGCTGAGCTTGACGAAGCCTCAGCTGATCGAGACCACGATCGGCCGTGCCGCGATCTGGACCCACGATCACCGACCGACGCCGATCCGAGCCCGATCCGGCGATCGCCGGTCCGATTCCCGGCAAGATCACGCAACTCAGCCTTCGACAAGCGCAGGGACCCTTCGACAAGCTCAGGGAACGTCTAGACCAATTTGCGGTCGGTCGCCCAGCGGGTGAGCTGGTGACGGTTCGAGAGCTGCAGTTTGCGCAACACCGAGGAGACGTGGGTTTCCACGGTCTTGATCGAGATGAACAGTTCGCGGGCCACTTCCTTGTAGGCGTAGCCGCGCGCGATCAGGCGGAGCACCTCGCGCTCGCGCACACTCAAGCGGTCAAGATCCTCGTCGATGGACGCCACGTCGATGGCGCCCGAGAAGGCGTCCAGCACGAAGCCGGCCAACCTGGGCGAGAACACGGCATCGCCGGTGGCCACGCGTCCGATCGCCTCGACCAACTCGTCGGCCGAGATCGACTTCGTCACGTAGCCGCGAGCACCGGCGCGGATCACGCCGATCACATCCTCGGCAGCGTCCGACACCGACAAGGCCAGGAACTTCACCCCGGGTTGCGTTGCGCTCACCTGCTTGATGACTTCCATGCCGCCGCCCCCGGGAAGGTGCACGTCGAGCAGCACCACATCGGGCAGGCTGTCCAGGATCGCACGGACCGCGGTGGGTACGTCCTCACCCTCGCCGACCAGGCGTACCCGCGAGCCGATGTCGTGCTTGACGCCGCTACGGAACATCGCGTGGTCGTCAACCAACACCACCCGCCACGGCCCCTCGGGCGTCTGCTGGGTCTCGGTCTCGGCTTCACTCATCGCGGCAACTCCAGTCTCACTTCGGTGCCCTCCTCCGGGGCTGTCCTGATTATCGCCCGTCCACCGGCCCGCTTCACCCGCTCGATGATCGAGCCACGCACGCCCATGCGGTCCGCGTCCATGTGCGCCAGGTCGAAGCCGGCGCCCCGGTCGCGAACATAGACCGACACAAGTTCGGGATCCGCCTCGACGTACACGTCGATCCGTTGTGCCCCGGAATGCTTGGCCGCGTTCACCATTGCTTCTCGGGACGCCTTGACCAGGGCAGCGAGTTCGGGCGTGAGTTCGGTGTCGCCGACGCTCACCAGTTCGATGTCCACACCGTGTCGGTCCTCGACGTCGATGATCTCCGCCGCGATCGCCTCAGTCAGCGTCCCCCGTCCGGAACTGTCGGCGTAGAGCCATTGCCGCAGTTCGCGCTCCTGGCGCCGGGCCAGCGCGGTCACCGCCTTGGGGTCGGACGCCTTGCGCTGGATCAGCGCAAGGGTCTGCAGCACCGAGTCGTGGAGGTGCGCGGCCATGTCCGCACGGGCGTCGGCAACCAAGGCGTCGTCGCGGGCCTGGGCCAACGCCCGCCGGACGCGCAGCACCCACGGCAGTGCCGCCAGCGCCAGCGACGTGATGGCCAGAGCGAGCAGCAGCACCGTCCGGGCCACCTCGCTGAGCGCCGACTGAGCCACCAGCACCAGCCAGATCGCCCCGCCGAGCGCGGCCAGCCCCGCCAGGATCGCCACGATGGACGTCCAGTGGGCCACCAGCGGCGCCACCAGGCGCTGCCAGCCCGTACCGGTGCGAAGTTCCCGGGTGGACACATGATCGGCCTGCCACCAGATGATGCCGAGCCCGATCCCGGCGAGCATGCCTGAGCTGACCAGCCAGTTCGGCGGCCCATAGCCCGAGACCTGCACCAGCCAGGCCAGGCCCACCCCGAGCAGTGCCAGCGCGCTCGCCACACCGAGGTCGACCGCGGTCAGCGCCCGCGTTGCCGCCGGACGCAACCCCTTGCGCGCCCCCGCCTCAAGACCTGGAGCATCGCGCTGCTCGATCGCGCGGGGCATCACCAGCCACAGCGCCAGATAGAGCGCAACGCCGACCAGCCCGAGCGCGCCCGCGACCACGAACAGCACCCGCAGCAGCAGCACCGACCAGCCCAAGTGGTCGGCCAGCCCAGCACAGACCCCACCCACCCACGCCTCCGCGAGCGGACGCGTGGAGCGCGGGTGGACGACCTCCTCGCTCATGACGATCCGCGGACGACCAACTCGCTGTGGGCCAGAACCATGGGGGAGTCGGGGTTTCCACCCGCCAGGATGTCGATCAGCATCTCCGCCGCTATCCGGGTGTGCTCCGCGGCTGGGTTGGTCATCGTGGTGAGTTGCGGGTTCGTGCGCCGAGAGACATCCGAGTCGTCGAACCCGACCACCCGCACGTCTTCCGGCACCCGGCGGCCGGATTCCTTCAGCAGGTTCAGGGCAGTGGCAGCCATCAGGTCGTTCGCTACGAACAACCCGTCCAGATCCGGCGCCCGCTCGAGCAGTTCCAGGACTTTGCTTCCGCCACCGGTGGTGTAGTCGCCCTCCACCCAGAGGGAGTCGTCCAGCCCAGCCTCGGCCAACGCGTCCTGGAACCCGCGCAATCGCGTCTTTCCGGAGTTCATGTCGAGCGGCCCGGTGATGCTGCCGATGCGCTTCGCGCCTCGGCTGATCAGGTGTTTGGTGGCGACCTCGGCGGCCAGCCGATTGTCGAGGTCGGTGTAGTAGTGCCCGGGTGCCTCCGGATCGCCGACGAAAACGACCGGCTGCCAGGAGTTGGCCAGGGCCCGGCCCAGGTCAGGGCCGTGGTGCGAGACGATGATGGCCCCGTCGACATGCCCCGACTCGAGGTAGCGCACCATCCGCGAGGCGCTGTCCCCCGGTTGAGCCATGGCGAGCACGACCTGCACGTCGGATCCCTGAAAAGCCTGCAGCGCGCCGTGGTAGGCCTGCGGGAAGAAGGGGTCGGTGAAGACGCGTTCGTCGGTCTCGGGAACCACCACCGCGATCACGCCGGTACGCCGGGTGACCAGCGAGCGGGCGGCCCGGTTGGGCTGGTAGGCCAATTCGGCGATCGCCAGACGGACGGCTTCGGTGGTGTCCTTCGCGACGAGATTGCCGCCGTTGACCACCCGCGAGACCGTGGCCCGGGACACACCCGCGACTCGGGCGACGTCCTCCAGTGTGGGGGCAGATCGGTCGGCGTGGATCATCCTGATCACCGGGGTTCCTCCTTCGCGAGGCGGCACCTTTGCCGGCTGGATGCCTGGACGGCGACGCTCCCCGCGCTGTGAATATACCCCTCCCACGACCGTTCCCACGGGATTACGGAAAGGCCGTTTCTCAAGGCTGGAAACGTTCCCATGAGTGGCGCGATCCGAAGCTGCGGCCGCAGCTGCCCGACCCCGCTGCCGCGCCAACCGGCGCGATCGACAGTGATGACTTCGCGAAGCAGGCAACCCCCAAATGCGGTGCGGCTCAGGGTTGACCCCCATGTTGCGGACGCCGTCCGCGGCGTTGAATGGACTCGTGCCCGACAACCTCCCCGTTCTCAGCCGCCCGCGCGATGGCGCCATGCTCGGCGGCGTCTGCGCGGGATTGGCGCGCAAGTGGCAGGTCGATCCGAATCTCCTGCGCATCGCGGTTGTGGTGCTCGTGTTCTTCGGCGGTCTCGGGCTGGCTGCCTACGGTGCCGGCCTCTTGCTGATGCCGCGCGACGGGCAGGGCGAGCTGCCCGTCCGTCGGCTGCTGCCGTTCACCCGTTCCTGGCCGACCGCCGGGGTCGTCGCCGCCACCATCGGCGTGCTCGCCCTGCTGACCGGCCTTCCGTCGAACGGCATCGGACTCGGTCCGCTCGCGGTGATCTTCGCGGTCTGGTTCTTCGGCTTCCGCAACCACGGGACGCGATCGACTGCCCCCGTCCCCGAGCCCACGCCGTTCGAGCGACAGGCCGAGGCATGGCGCGATCGGCTGGCCGAGCAGCAGACCCCAGGTTTCGCCCCCGCCCAACTGGCCGCCGCGCAGCCCGTCCAGCAGTGGACGCAGCCCTACACCGATCCCGCGGACGTCGCCGTCCGGGACAACCTGCCCCCCGCCGTCGTGGCCGACCGGCGTCGCCGCAACCGTCTCTGGCTGCTGGCCGGCGGGCTGAGCCTCCTTGGAATCGTCCTGGTCACTCTGGCCGGAGTCGTCTTCGGACTCCCTCTGGGCCCGTTGCCGTACGCGGCGGCGTTCCTGGGCGCTTTGGGCATAACGCTCGTCGCGGCCACCAAAGTCGGTCGCCCAAGCTTGATGCTGCCGGTCACCGTCCTCACCGCCGTGCTGACCGTAGCGCTGATGCTGCCGGTGCCGGCGAGCGTCGGCGAGCATGTGCAGGCGTACACGAACCCTGCCGACCTGCCCGCGAGCATCGAGTTGGGCGCGGGCGAGGTCTCCCTTGACCTCACCGAACTGGACCTGACGACCGATGAGCATCTCAGTATCAAGTTGGGCGCGGGCGAGGTTACGCTCGACCTGCCGATCGACACGACCTCGGTGGTGACGTACCGCATCGGCGCCGGCCAGTTCGGCGGCCCCGGCTACCCGAACGAGGGTGTCGACATCAGCGGCACTGAGCAGTTCGATTTCGGCTCCGGCACGCCCGTCCTGCGGATCGATGTCGAGGTCGGCATGGGTGAAGTGACGGTGCGGACATGACCGATCGAACCGCCTTCGCAGTCGGCGTCCTCGCCATCGCCATCGCCGGCTTGGCGCTGTGGCTGCACTACTCAACCATCGACTGGCGGCAGGTGGGGCTTCTGGCTCCCGTGGTGCTGGTCGTGATCGGCGCGGGAATGCTCCTGCTCTCGCGCAAACCCAACTGAGATTTCCAAGAAAGGAAAGACATCATGAAGCAGAAGTTCACCCGATCAAGTTCCGACAAGTTCATCGCCGGCGTTTGCGGCGGATTGGCCCGCTCGATGGGCTGGGACGCGAGCGTCGTCCGGATCCTCACCGTTGTCGCGGCCCTGTTCTTCCCTTGGGGAGTGCCGATCGCCTACGGCGTGGCGTGGCTGGTGCTACCGCTCGAAGAGGGCGGCCGGACGGGTCTGGACGACCTGAAGAGCACCTTCTCCAACAACAGCAACAACAACCCGCCGAGCGACTACCGCTGATCGCGGCTTCGCCGT
>DAORUI010000005.1:34808-36512 GCA_035433085.1 Propionicimonas sp.
CGGTTCACCTCGGGTACCTCGTTGGTGATCCGAGTGGAGATGCGCTCCAGCAGGTCGTAGGGCAGCCGACTCCAGTCGGCGGTCATCGCGTCCTCGCTGGAGACGGGGCGAAGCACGATCGGGTGGCCGTAGGTGCGTCCGTCGCCCTGCACCCCGACTGAGCGGACGTCGGCCAGCAGCACCACCGGGAACTGCCAGATCTCGCCGTCGAGGCCGGCGGCCGTGGTCTCCTCGCGGACGATCGCGTCCGCCTCACGAAGGATCGCCAGGCGCTCGGCGTCCACCGCGCCGACGATGCGAATGCCCAAGCCAGGGCCGGGGAACGGATGCCGGTCGACGATGTGCTCGGGCAGGCCCAATTGGCGGCCAACCTGGCGCACCTCGTCCTTGAACAGCGTGCGTAAGGGCTCGATCAGCTTGAACTGAAGATCATCGGGCAGCCCGCCCACGTTGTGGTGGCTCTTGATGTTGGCCGCGCCCTCGCCCCCGCCGGATTCGACCACGTCCGGGTACAGCGTGCCCTGCACCAGGTAGTCGATCGGGCCGGCTGCGTTGATCTTGCGGGCCTCGTCCTCGAAGGTGCGGATGAACTCACGGCCGATGATCTTGCGCTTGGTCTCCGGGTCGCTCACCCCGGCCAGCGCACCGAGAAAGCGCTCCCGTTCGTCGGCGACCACCAGGTTCACCCCGGTGGAGCCGACGAAGTCGCGTTCCACCCGCTCGGCCTCACCCTTGCGCAGCAGGCCGTGGTCGACGAACACGCAGGTGAGCTGATCGCCGATCGCCTGCTGCACCAGCGCCGCGGCCACCGCCGAATCGACTCCACCAGAAAGCGCGCACAGCACCCGCGCGTCCCCGACCTCGGCGCGGATGCGGGCGATCTGGTCCTCGGCGATGTTGTCCGAGGTCCAGGTCTGCCGGCAGCCGGCGATGTCGATCAGGAAGTGCTCGAGGACGCGCTGCCCATGTTCGGAATGCAGCACCTCGGGGTGCCACTGGACGCCTGCCAGCCGACGCTCATCGTCCTCGAACGCGGCCACCGTGGCCCGGGGTGAGCGTGCGCTCACCGTGAAGCCGGAAGGTGCCGCGGTCACCTCGTCGCCGTGCGACATCCAGGCGGTCAGCGTGTCCGGCAGGCCGGCCAGCAGGCGTCCGGGTTCGAGGACGCTGACCACCGTGCGTCCGTATTCCCGCTGCCCGGTGCGGGCGACCGTCCCCCCGAGCGCCTGGGCCATCGCCATGAAGCCGTAGCAGATACCGAAGACCGGGACCCCCGCTTCGAGAAGTGCTGCGTCCAACTGGGGAGCACCCGGCTCGTAGGTCGAACTCGGTCCGCCCGACAGCACCACGGCCGCGGGACGCTTGGCCAGCAATTCGGCGACCGGCATCGTGTGCGGCACGATCTCGGAGTAGACCCGCGCCTCCCGCACCCGTCGCGCGATGAGTTGGGCGTACTGGGCGCCGAAGTCGACAACCAGCACCAGATCGTGTTCGGCGCTCATGGGAGTGGATTCTATTGGTCAGGTGTCTTCGTGCTTCGACAAGCTCACCAGCGCCGGCCGAATCGGACGGCTCCTCGGTGACCGGATCGGAGACGATGCTCGTTCATTCGCCGACGCTTCCCGTGAACGATCCCTGAGGAGGCTTGTGAGGAACGAGCAAGCCGTCACGAAGGGCGTCCGCCACCACTCACCGATGGGGACG
>DAORUI010000005.1:36612-39325 GCA_035433085.1 Propionicimonas sp.
AGCCGTCACGAAGGGCGTCCGCCACCACTCACCGATGGGGACGGCGGCCCTTCGTGACGCGTCCGCTCGTTCCTCACGGCCGCTCCTCAGGGACCGGTTTGGGGGGTCCGCTCGTCCGTCACGGCCGCTCCTCAGGGTTCGGGGGTGCGCCCACTCGCGATGGCGACCGCCGCCTTCGCGAACCGTCCGCTCAGTGGGGCCTCCGTTCTCGGATAGCAAGATACGGTTGACCATTCAATGGACACGCCACTAGCCTTCGTCCATGACCTCGACGTGCGCCGCGACCATGTGTTGCTGTTGCCTGCCGTCGGTGGCCCGCTGTCGAATGTGCTGATCGCGCACACTCAGAAGACGACGAATCCATCACCGATCCAATCGGATCATCGACGCATGCCCACACCTGGCCGGATCCCGGCCGACCAGTAACTCAGCCGCAAACTCAGGAGCGAAATGTCCCAACATCCCGACACCCTCGCCGTCCATGCCGGACAGGAAGAGGCCGATCCGACCACCAATGCCCGCGCGGTGCCGATCTACCAGACCACGAGCTACGTCTTCGACGACACCGAGCATGCCGCCGACCTGTTCGCGCTGAAGGTGCCGGGCAACATCTACACCCGCATCATGAATCCCACCCAGTCGGTCTTCGAGACTCGGGTGAACGCGCTGGAGGGCGGCATCGGGGCCCTCGCGACCGCGTCCGGCTCCGCGGCGGTGACCTACGCCGTGCTGAACCTGACCTACGCCGGCGACAACATCGTGGCGCTGTCCACGCTCTACGGCGGCACCTACGCGCTGTTCGCCCACACCCTGCCGCAGTACGGCATCGAGGTGCGGTTCGTCGACCCGAGCTCGCCGCAGGACCTGGCCCAGCACGTCGACGAGAAGACCAAGCTGGTCTTCGGTGAGACCATCGGCAACCCGGCGATCAACGTGATCGACCTGGACGCCTGGTCGGACGCGGCGCACGCGCTCGGCCTGCCGTTCATCGTGGACAACACCGTCCCCACTCCCCTGCTCGCCCGCGTCTTCGACCACGGCGTGGACGTCGCCGTCCACTCGGCCACCAAGTACATCGGCGGCCACGGCACGTCCATCGGCGGCGTGCTGGTCGACTCGGGCAAGTTCGACTGGGCCGCGCACGCCGAGCGCTTCCCCGGCCTGACCGCGGCCGACCCGGCCTACCACGGCGTGGTCTGGACGGAGGCCGCCGGCCCGGCCGCCTACATCATCCGGGCCCGGACGGTGCTGCTGCGCAACACCGGCGCGGCGATCACCCCGTTCAACTCCTGGCTGTTCCTGCAGGGTCTGGAGACGCTGCACCTGCGCATCGAGCGGCATTCGTCGAACGCGCTGGCGGTGGCGCAGTACTTGGAGGGCCACGACAAGGTGGCGTGGGTGAACTACCCGGGGCTGGAATCGTCCGCCTCGAAGGAGATCGCCGACCGGGTGTTCACCGGACGCGGCTACGGCGGCATCCTCGCGTTCGGGCTGAGGGCGGGACGCGAGGCAGGGTCGAAGTTCATCGAGGCTCTGCAATTGTTCTCCCACCTTGCCAACATCGGGGACGCGAAGTCTCTGGCGATCCACAACGCAACCACGACACACTCTCAGTTGACCGAGGATGAATTGGTTGCTGCGGGCGTGGCTCCCGAGATGGTCCGCCTCTCGGTGGGTATTGAGCACATCGATGACCTGATCTCCGATCTCGACCAGGCGCTCGCCCAGCTCTGACGCAGTAATCACGACTCAGCAGAACGAAAGAACAGGAAACGGAAAATGGCTTACTTCGAAGACGCGACCAAGCTGGTCGGCCGCACCCCGCTGGTGAAGATCAACCGCCTCTACGGCGACTCGCAGGCCGTCGTGCTGGCCAAGCTGGAGTTCTACAACCCGGCCAACTCGGTGAAGGACCGGATCGGCGTGGCGATCATCGACGCCGCGGAGGCGTCCGGCGAACTGAAGCCGGGCGGCACGATCGTCGAGGGGACGTCGGGCAACACCGGCATCGCGCTGGCCTTCGTGGGCGCCGCTCGCGGCTACAAGGTGATCCTCACCATGCCCGAGACGATGAGCAAGGAGCGCCGGGCGCTGCTGCGGGCCTTCGGCGCCGAGCTGGTGCTAACCCCGGGTTCGGAGGGCATGCGCGGCGCGGTGAATCGCGCTGAGCAGATCGCGTCCGAGACCCCCGGCGCTGTGCTGGCCAAGCAGTTCGCCAACCCGGCCAACGTCGACATCCACCGCCGCACGACCGCCGAGGAGATCTGGGCGGATACCGACGGCGCGGTCGACTATCTTGTGGCCGGCGTCGGTACCGGTGGCACCATCAGCGGTGTTGGCCAAGTGCTCAAGGAGCGCAAGCCCGAGGTCAAGATCGTGGCTGTCGAGCCGGCCGAGTCGCCGCTGCTGTCGGGTGGTGCGCCCGGCCCGCACAAGATCCAGGGCATCGGGGCCAACTTCATTCCGGAGATCCTCGACCGCTCGGTGATCGATGAAGTGCTGCCGCAGAACGCGGAGACCGCCGTGGAGTGGGCTCGTCGTGCAGCCAAGGAGGAGGGTCTGCTGGTCGGCATCTCGTCCGGTGCTGCCCTGGCCGCTGCCGGTGAGCTCGCCGCCCGTCCGGAGAACGCGGGCAAGACGATCGTCGTGATCATCCCGTCCTTCGGCGAGCGCTACCTCTCGACGATCCTGTACGCCGACCTGCTCGACTGAT
>DAORUI010000006.1:0-38619 GCA_035433085.1 Propionicimonas sp.
TCACCGAGACCGCCCACGACCGGCTGGCCACCATGGCCGCGCACACCGACCTCGGGGCCGGCATGGCCATCGCCATGAAGGACCTGGAGATCCGCGGCGCGGGCAACCTGCTGGGCGGGGAGCAGTCGGGGCACATCGCCGAGGTCGGTTTCGACCTGTACATCCGCCTGGTCGGGGAGGCCGTCGCCGAGTTCCGCGGCGAGGACTCCGAGCCCGAGCCCGAGATGAAGATCGAGCTGCCGGTCGACGCGCACCTGCCCGGCGACTACGTGGCGTCCGAGCGGCTGCGGCTGGAGATGTACAAGCGACTCGCCGCGGTCAACTCACCGGCCGACATCGCGTCCGTCCGCGAAGAGTTGGTCGATCGGTACGGCGAGCCGCCGGCCCCGGCCGAGGCTCTGCTTGCCGTGGCGGCGTTCCGGCTGTCCGCGCGGGCACACGGGGTGAGCGAAGTGGTTGCCCAAGGCAACATGATCCGGTTCGCCCCGGCCGTGCTGCCCGACTCGGCACAGTTGCGCCTGGCCAGGCTGTACCCCGGGGCCCAGGTGCGTAAGGCGACCGAGCTGATCCTGGTGCCGCGTCCGATGACCCGTCCGATCGGTGGTCAGCCGATCACCGACGCGCCGCTGCTCGAATGGGCGGCCAAGGTGTTGAGCGACGTCTTCCCGACCCCGGCCAGCCGGTAGGATCGCGACGGCGCACGAAACACGAAGGTGAGTAGATGAGCAAAGCAGCGGTGAAGGTCGCAGTTCTGGTTGCCTCGATGGCGGCACTGGTGGGCTGCGCGGGCGGGAACCCGCTGGTTGCGGCGTATGTAGGTGCCGAGACCATCCCGCAGACGACGGTGGACAACGTCAGCCGTGTGCTGGCGGACGCGACCGAGGACGCCACCGACACCGCGGGCTCGTACGGCCAGACGGTCGTCTCGATCATCATCCAGTCCAAGCTGGCTGCGCAGGTGGCTGCAGCCAAGGGCATCACAGTCACCGACGCCGAGCGCCAGCAGGTCTACGACAGCAACGAGATCTACACGGTGCTGCTGAACAACCCGGCTACCGCCGACTTCATGCGCGACTACGCGAACACCGCCTTCATCCTCAACGACGAGGCCGGCAAGTTGGGCGTCAACGAGCTCGTGGGGACGACCGCGATCACCTTGAACCCGCGTCTCGGCACGTGGGACCCGACCACTGGCGGCATTCTTGCGGGCAGCAGCGGGTCGCTCTCCCAGCTGGCCAGCAAGGCCTAACCGGTCGATGGATCAGCCGGACGACGGGCTCGGGGTAACGCCCGCGGGCGGGTCCGGCGCCTTCCGTGACAGCGAGCTCGAGCGTCTGGTCGCGGTGATGCACCGGCTGCGGGCGGGGTGCCCGTGGGACGCCGAGCAGACCCACTCCAGCCTGGTTCGCTATCTGGTCGAGGAGACACTCGAAGTCGTTGAGGCCATCGAGGCCGGCGACGACAACCATCTCACCGAAGAGCTCGGCGACCTGCTGCTGCAGGTCGTGTTCCATGCCGAGATCGCCGGCGAGGCCGGACGCTTCGACATCGAGGACGTCGCTCGGCGCATCGCCGACAAGCTGGTCGCGCGGCATCCGTACGTGTTCTCCGACGCTGAGGTGCCCGCCGATCTGGTGAGCTCGTGGGAGCGGGCGAAGGCCATCGAGAAGGGACGCGAGTCAGCGCTGGACGGCATCCCCGAGCGGTTGTCCGCCCTGACCAGGGCCCAGAAGGTGATCGGACGCTCGCGCAGCCACGGCCTGGCGCCAGGGCCGCTCGGGATCGAGCCCTCCACGCTGGCCGCGTCCGATCTGGGTGCTGAGCTGCTGCGGCTGGTCGCCCGTGCCGACGAACTGAACCTGGACGCCGAACAGACCGCCCGAGCAGCCCTGCGCGAGTTGGAGCAGCGCGTCCGCGAAGCCGAGCTGAACGGAGTCCAGTAACCCCGGTCGGGGTGTCCCCGAGTGCCCGCACCGCTAGGGTAGGGACGACGACAATTCCGCTTGAAAGGCACACACGTGGCACAAATCGAATTCGTTCACGCGAGGCAGATCCTCGATTCGCGCGGCAACCCCACCGTTGAGGTGGAGGTCGTACTCGACGACGAGACCGTGGGCCGCGCTGCGGTTCCGTCCGGCGCCTCCACCGGTGCGTTCGAAGCCGCAGAGCTGCGTGACGGCGATGCGGCCCATTACGGTGGCAAGGGCGTGCTGAAGGCCGTCGAGAACGCCGTGGAGCAGATCGGCCCCGAGGTCATCGGCATGGAGGCGTCCGAACAGCGCCTGCTCGACCAGGCCATGATCGAGTTGGACGGCACCGACAACAAGTCCAAGCTCGGCGCGAACGCCATCCTCGGTGTATCGCTGGCCGTGGCGCAGGCCGCAGCCGACTCCGCCGGTCTGCCGCTGTACCGCTACCTCGGCGGCCCGACTGCCAGCGTGCTGCCGGTGCCGATGATGAACATCCTCAACGGTGGTTCGCATGCCGACTCCAACGTCGACATCCAGGAGTTCATGATCGCGCCGATCGGTGCGGCCACCTTCGCGGACGCCCTCGAAATGGGCGCCGGCGTCTACCACGCGCTGAAGGCAGTGCTGAAGGGCCGCGGCCTTTCCACCGGCCTGGGCGACGAGGGCGGCTTCGCCCCGAACCTGGAGAGCAACGCGGCGGCCCTCGACCTCATCCTCGAGGCAATCAAGAACGCCGGCTTCGTACCGGGCAAGGACGTGGCGCTCGCGCTCGACGTGGCCGCGTCCGAGTTCTACAACGAGGACGGCACCTACGCATTCGAAGGTGCGTCGAAGACCGCTGAAGAGATGGTCGCCTACTACGCCGACCTGGTCGCCAAGTACCCGCTGGTCTCGATCGAGGACCCGCTGAACGAGGACGACTGGGACGGCTGGAAGTCGATGACCGCATCGCTGGGCGACAAGGTGCAGCTGGTCGGTGACGACCTGTTCGTGACCAACGTGACCCGCCTGCAGAAGGGCATCGACACCGACACCGCCAACGCGCTGCTCGTGAAGGTGAACCAGATCGGTTCGCTCACCGAGACCATCGACGCGGTCGACATGGCCCATCGCGCCGGCTACAAGACGATGATGAGCCACCGTTCCGGCGAGACCGAGGACGTCACCATCGCCGACCTGGCCGTCGCCCTCGGCTGTGGCCAGATCAAGTCGGGCGCCCCGGCGCGTTCGGAGCGGGTTGCCAAGTACAACCAGCTGCTGCGCATCGAGGAGGACCTGGACGACGCCGCGCGCTACGCCGGTGCCGCCGCGTTCCCGAGGTTCAAGGCCTGAGCTAGTTTCCAACAGTGCGCCGGCGGTCTTCCGCCGGCGCACTGTGCTGTTTTCGGCACTTGCGCCCGTCCGTCCCGTCCGTCCCGCATCGAGAGCCCCCCTTCCTCGCCGAGAGCCTCCGGTTCGGTGGAGGGCCTGTACCGGCGCGCGGGCGAATGACCGAAACGGTGGCCCTCGGCGCGGAGGGCGGCGAAACCAGGGGATGGCGGACGCACCCAGCGAGTCCGGCGGGCGTCCGGCGAATGCCCGCCTATCCTTGACCAGATGAGGTTCGAGGGTCATGGCTCGCGGGACGCGTAGCTCGCGCAACGACACCGCCGGCCCGGGGCGTCCGACGCGGCGCGCCCGGTCCGGCGCTCGTGCGTCCGCGCCCGACACTCCGAGTGTTCCGCAAGCAAGGGACCGCAGCACGGACGTGCCGATGTGGCGGAGGGGTCTGCACCTCACTCGTCGCGCGATCGTGCTGGCGTTGGTGGTGGTGGCGCTGATCATCTCCTTCGGCGGCTCAATGCGCAGCTACCTCGCCCAGCAGCACGAACTGGCGGTGGCCGAGCAGGAGATCCGTGATCGCTCGGCGCAGATCGCCGACCTTCAGGCAGAGCTGGCTCGCTGGGATGACCCCGACTACGTCAAGGCCCAGGCCCGTGATCGACTCGGCTGGGTGATGCCAGGGGAGACCGGCTACCGGGTGATCGGTGCGGACGGCAAGCCGCTCGGCGGCGGCGTGGTGATCGAGTCGGCTGAACGTCTGCCCGCAGGTGAGCACGACCCGGTCTGGTGGGACCGCCTATGGGGTTCGCTGCAGGCCGCGGACGCCCCCGCCCGCAAGGTCACGTCGCCGTAGTCGGTTACCGGCTGGTCGCGCAACTCCGCCTTCGGCTGGTCGAGCCTGTCGAGACCTTCACACAGCCCGTCGAGCCCGCAGAAGCCACATGGGAGAATGACCGACGTGCCGACCTTCGAACCCCTGACACCATCGGACGCCGCGACGATCGCCGCACAGTTGGGACGCGAACCGCGCGGCTCGGCAGGAGTCGCCTGGCGGTGCCCGTGCGGCAAGCCGGGGGTGGTGGCCACCGATCCGAGACTGCCGGACGGAACCCCGTTCCCGACCACCTACTACCTCACCTGTCCCCGTGCGGTGGCAGGGTGCTCCACGCTTGAAGCCGAAGGCCTGATGGCCCAGATGTCCGAGCGCCTGAGCGCCGATCCTGAACTGGCGGCGGGGTACGCGTCCGCGCATTCGGCTTATCTGAGCGATCGCGCCGAACTGGGGGAGGTGCCCGAGATCGCCGCCATCAGTGCCGGCGGCATGCCCGACCGGGTGAAGTGCCTGCACGTGCTGGCCGCGCACTCTCTGGCGGCCGGACCGGGCGTCAACCCGCTCGGCGATGAGACTCTCGCCCGGCTGGGCGAGTTCTGGACGCGTCCCTGCCTGGTCGATCGTGGCTGAACTGTTTGCGGCGGTGGACTGCGGCACGAACTCCGTCCGCCTGCTGATCGCCCAAGTCATCGACGGAGACCTTCACGAGGTCGACCGGCGCCTGCACATCACCCGGCTCGGCCAAGGCGTGGACGCCACCGGCGCGTTCCACCCCGAGGCACTCGCGCGCACCCTCGACGCGATGGCCGACTTCGGCGCCCAACTGGACGCTCTCGGCGTGCAGCACCGCCGGGTGGTGGCCACTTCGGCGGCACGGGACGCGGCGAACTCAGCGGAGTTCTTCAGCGGGGCGAACGCGCGCCTCGGTGTGCCGGCCGAGATCATCTCCGGCGAGGAGGAGGCGGGGCTGTCCTACGCGGGCGCGGTCGCGGCGCTGCCGCACCTGGCCCAGCCGGTTCTCGTCATGGACATCGGCGGTGGTTCCACCGAACTCGTGGTGGGGGCGGACGGGGTGGCGCGCTCGGCAGTCTCGCTGAACATCGGCTCGGTGCGGCTGCGGGAGAGCCACCTGCATTCCGACCCGCCGTCGCAGGAGGAGATCGCGGCCGCGTCCGATCGGATCGACGGCGTGCTCGACAGCAGCGGCATCGACTTCGCGGGCATCGCGACCTGGGTCGGTGTCGGCGGCACTGTGACCAGCCTGTCGGCACTGGCGCAGCAACTGCCGGTCTACGATCGCCGGCTGGTGCACGCCTCGGTGGTCTCGTCGGACGCGCTCGCGTCACTCACGCGCAGCCTGCTCGCTATGCCGGTGGCCGAGGTGACCGAGCTTCCCACCATGGTGCCCGGCCGAGCGGACGTGATCTGTGCAGGAGCCCTGATCTGCTCCCGGGTGGGTGCCCGCGTGCCCGCCGAACTCGTTGTCAGCGAGGCCGACATCCTCGACGGTGTCATCGCGCGATTGGCGAACAGCGCCCAGATGTGAGCGTTACGCATTGCGCCTCCCAGGCGTCCGAATAGCTCCGAAGGCAACGTTGATAACGATGCGATAACTTCCGCAGAGATCGATTGTTAGGGCTCACATGTGAGCCCTAACATCTTGCTTACGGCCAAGGGCGGCCGTCCGGTCTCGGTGAGTCACTCTCTCCGCCCGGGACGAACAAGGAGGTTTGTAGATGAAGAAGACCCTCGGTCTCTTCGCCGCCAGTGCCCTGGTGTTGGCGCTGTCGGCCTGCAGTGGCGGAGCTGCTCCGGCCGCGACCGGAGGCGCCGCGGGCGCACCCAACAAGGCGATCGGCGAGATCGTCGTCGGCTTCGCGCAGGTGGGCGCGGAAAGCGGCTGGCGCACCGCCAACACCAAGGACATCCAGGACTCCTTCAAGGAGGCCGGGATCCAGCTGAAGTTCTCCGACGCGCAGCAGAAGCAGGAGAACCAGATCAAGGCCATCCGCTCCTACATCCAGCAGAGCGTGGACTACATCGCCTTCTCTCCGGTCGTCCAAACCGGTTGGGACGCCGTCCTCAACGAGGCCAAGGCCGCGAACATCCCGGTGGTGCTCACTGACCGTGCGGTCGACTCCAAGGACACCTCGCTGTACGTGACCTTCCTCGGCTCGGACTTCGTGCTCGAGGGCAAGAAGGCCGGCGAGTGGCTGGTCAAGGAGTACGAGGGCAAGACCGACGCGGTGAACATCGTCCAGCTCGAGGGGACCACCGGCTCTGCCCCGGCGATCGACCGAGCCACCGGATTCGCGGACGCGATCAAGGCCAGCACCAACATGAAGGTCGTCGCCAGCCAGACCGGTGACTTCACCCGCGCGGGTGGCAAGCAGGTCATGGAGGCCATGCTGAAGTCGCAGCCCAAGATCGACGTGGTCTATGCCCACAACGACGACATGGGTCTGGGCGCAATCGAGGCGATCGAGGCGGCCGGCAAGGTCCCGGGCAAGGACATCAAGATCATCACCGTCGACGCAGTGAAGGACGGCATGACCGCTCTCTCCGAAGGCAAGATCAACTTCATCGTCGAGTGCTCGCCGCTATTGGGCAAGCAACTGATCGACATCGTGAAGAAGCTCAACGCCGGCGAGGCCGTCGAGAAGCGGATCGTCACCGAGGAGACCACGTTCACCCAGGAGCAGGCCAAGGAGGCCCTGCCCAACCGCAAGTACTGACGCTTCGGCGTAAGTTCGCATCTCCAATGATCTGTGGGTGTGTGGCCGCGTGAGTGGCCACACACCCACCGAGTTGTAACCATTGCCTGCATGAGCCTGAAGACGAAATGAGCTGTGATGCCTGAAGAGTCGCGGTCGAAGCTGACCGCTCCCGGCGCACCAGTGATCGAGATGACCGACATCTCGATCACCTTCCCCGGCGTGAAGGCGCTCGACGGCGTCGACTTCCGGATGTTCCCGGGCGAGGTGCACTCGCTGATGGGTGAGAACGGGGCCGGCAAGTCCACCCTGATCAAGGCGCTCACCGGCGTGTACAGCGTCGACAGCGGTGTGATCCGGCTCTCCGGACACCACGTGACCTTCGCCAACCCGGCCCAGGCGCAGGCCGCCGGCATCAGCACGGTGTACCAGGAGGTGAACCTGCTGGGGAACCTGACGGTGGCCGAGAACGTGATGCTGGGTCGGGAGCCCCGCCGCTTCGGCGGCATCGACTGGCGGACGATGCGGCGGCGCGCGTCCGAGATTCTGGCGGGGCTGCACCTCGACATCGACCCGAACTCCCTACTCAATTCACATTCGCTGGCGGTGCAGCAGCTGGTTGCGATCGCGCGGGCGATCGACGTGCAGGCGAAGGTACTGATCCTCGACGAGCCCACGTCCAGCCTCGACGTCGAGGAGGTCGCCGAGTTGTTCCGGGTGATCCGCACCCTGAAGGAATCGGGCGTGGCGATCCTGTTCGTCAGTCACTTCCTCGATCAGGTCTACGAGATCAGCGACCGGCTCACCGTGTTGCGCAACGGCCAGTTGGTGGGGGAGTACCTCACCCATGAATTGCTGCGCATCGATCTCGTGCAGGCAATGATCGGCAAGGAACTGACCACCCTCACCGACCTGGAGAGCCGAATCCATTCCAGCGAGCGAGGGGCCGCTGCGGTGATCGAGCCGTACGTGAGTGCGGTCGGTATCGGACGCAAGGGTGCGATCAACCCCGTGGACATCGAGATCGGGGCCGGCGAGGTCGTCGGGCTGGCCGGTCTGCTGGGCTCGGGACGCACCGAGGTGGCTCGGCTGATCGGCGGCGTCGACCGGCCCGATGCCGGGCAACTCCTGATCGACGGCAAGCCGGTCAAGCTCCGAACCCCACGACAGGCGATCAGGCGACGGATCGCCTACTCCTCGGAGAACCGGCGCGCCGAGGGCATCGTGGACGAACTGAGCGTGCGCGACAACATCATCCTTGCCCTCCAGGCCGACCGTGGTTGGTTCCGTCCGGTGCCTCGCAAGCGGCAGGACGAACTCGCTGCCAGCTATATCGAGGCCCTGAACATCAAGACCCCCAACGCTGACGCCGCCGTCCGGAACCTCTCCGGCGGCAACCAGCAGAAGGTGCTGCTGGCGCGTTGGCTGGCGATCGCGCCAAGGCTGCTGATCCTGGACGAGCCCACCCGTGGCATCGACGTGGGGGCGAAGGCCGAGATCCAGAAACTGGTGTACTCGCTGTCGGAGAACGGCATGAGCGTGCTGTTCATCTCCGCTGAACTCGAAGAGGTGCTCCGGCTGAGCAACCGGATCGTGGTGCTCCGCGACCGGCACAAGGTCGCCGACCTGGACAATCTCGATCTCGGCGTGGACGACCTGCTCAGCGTGATCGCAGAAGGCGCCACCGACGAGGTGCCGGACGCCGACGAATCCACCATCACCATCGGAGCAGCATCGTGAAAGCGACCTTGAACAGAGCCATCGCGCATCGGATCTTCTGGCCGGTCGTGATGCTGATCGGACTGCTCGCGATCAACGTGATCGCGGTGCCAGGCTTCCTTTCGGTGACCATCAACAGCGATGGACACCTCTTCGGTAGCCCGATCGACATCCTGCGCAACGGCGCCCCGACCGCGATCATCGCCGTGGGCATGACCCTGGTGATCGCCACGCGCGGCATTGACCTCTCCGTGGGTTCGGTGTGCGCGATCGCCGGCGCGGTGGCCTGCTCGATCATCCTCGGCTCATCGACGCCCAACGATGTCGGCACCGTTCTGGTCGCGGTGATCACCGCGATCGGGCTGGCGCTGGTGATGGGCCTGATGAACGGACTGCTGGTCGCCGTGCTGGACATCCAACCGATCATCGCGACGCTCATCCTGATGACGGCCGGCCGGGGCATCGCGATGCTGATCACCGAGGGCAACATCCTCACCGTGCAGAGTGCGCCCTTCAAGTTCCTCGGCTCGGGTTTCCTGTTCGGCATTCCGTTCGCGACCGTGATCGGGGCGATCATCTTCGTGGTCGCGGGACTGCTCACCCGGCGGACGGCGCTCGGCCTGCTGATCGAGAGCGTCGGCATCAACCCGGAGGCGAGCCGCCAGGCCGGCGTCCGGGCCCGCGGTTTGATCTTCCTCGTCTACGCGATCTGCACTGTTCTGGCCGCCATCGCGGGTCTCATCCTGACGTCCAACCAGACCGCGGCGGACGCCAACAACACCGGCTTGTTCATCGAGTTGGACGCGATCCTGGCCGTGGTGATCGGCGGTACCTCGTTGGCCGGCGGGCGGTACTCGTTGCTCGGCACGCTGGTCGGTGCGCTGGTGATCCAGACCCTGGTGACGACCGTCTACACGGTGGGCGTGCCACCGATCGCGACGATGGTCTTCAAGGCGGCAGTGGTCACGGCGGTGTGCCTGCTGCAGTCGCCGACGACGGCCGCTGCGATCGAGCGATGGCGCACGCGTCCGCGTTCCAGAGCCGACCGTGCGGATGCGGCGGTGGCCCGATGACTGCGGTGAGTGTGACCGGCGGGCGCAGCTTCGGCCGGGTGGCGGAGAAGTTCGTCGATGTCTTCACCAGCCCGAAGTCGGGTCCGGTGCTGGTGACCGGCGTGCTGTTCGCGCTGATGTTCGTGGTGGGCGGGATCCGGTACCGCGGCTTCTTCTCCGGGCAGGTCTTCCTGAACCTGCTGATCGACAACTCCTACCTGATCGTGCTGGCGGTCGGCATGAGCTTCGTGATCCTCACCGGCGGCATCGACCTTTCGGTCGGGGCGGTGGTGGCGCTGTCGACGATCATCGCTGCCCGGCTGTTGCAGAGCGACTGGAACCCGATCGTGGTGATCGTGCTGATCCTGCTCGCCACGTCGACGCTGGGGCTGCTGGTCGGGCTGATGATCCACGTGTTCAAGGTGCAACCGTTCATAGCCACACTGGCCGCGATGTTCCTGGCACGCGGTCTGTGCTACATCATCGCGAAGGAGTCGATCACGATCGACAACCCGTTCTTCGTGTCGATGGCGAACACCCGGATTTCGCTGGGCTACCGGCTGAGCATCACTCCGAGCGTGATCATCGCGCTGCTGGTGCTGGCGGTCGGAGTTTGGGTGCTGCAGTACACCCGCTTCGGGCGCACGACCTACGCCATCGGCGGCGGCGAGCAGTCGGGCATGCTGATGGGCCTGCCCACCTCGCGCACGAAGGTGATCGTGTACGTGATCAGCGGTTTCTGCTCGGGGCTGTCCGGAGTGCTGTTCGCGTTCTACACGCTGTCGGGGTACGCATTGACGGCGGTGGGCACCGAGATGGACGCGATCGCCGCGGTGGTGATCGGCGGCACCCTGCTGACCGGGGGCTACGGATTCGTGCTCGGTTCTGCTTTGGGGGTTCTGGTGCTCGGGTTGATCCAGACGATCATCAGCTTCGAGGGGACGCTCAGTTCGTGGTGGACGAAGATCTTCATCGGTGCCCTGCTGTTGGTGTTCATCATCCTGCAGAAGGTTCTGACGTCGCGGCGAACCTGAGCGACCGATGACGGTAGCATCAGCGCCCGAGGGACCAACCAAGAGGAAGCCACCGGGCGTGAGCGACGATGAGCGCGCCAAGGCCGCGACGATCTTCGATGTCGCGCGCCTGGCCGGAGTGTCGCACCAGACTGTCTCCCGGGTCCTGAACGACCTGCCGAACGTCCGTCCGGCCACTCGGGAACGGGTGGAGCGAGCGATCAAGCAGTTGCGCTACATCCCGTCCCCGGCTGCCCGGGCGCTGGTGACGCGGCGCTCCCGGACGATTGGGCTGATCACCACCGATTCGCCCGACTTCGGCCCGTCCACGACCGCGGTCCACATCAACGAGGCCGCCCGGGACGAGCGGTACGCAGTGATCATGGCCAGCTTGCGCCGCACGGACGCGTCCGCGCTGCGCCAGGCCGCGGAGGTGCTGGTGCGCCAGAATGTGGAGGCGATCATCCTGATCACCTCGCGAAGGTCGGTGCTCGGGATTCTGCAGGGCATGGAGCTCGGGGTGCCGTTCCTCGCCGTGGCGTCGCAGGGGTCGGGCCTGCACCGGGTCTCGCTCGACCAGTATCAGGGCGCGCGCCGGGCGGTGCGGCACCTGATCGATCTTGGGCACACGGACATTCGCCACGTGAGTGGTCCGCCGGACTCGATGGACGCTTTGGAGCGGACGCGAGGTTGGCGCGACGCGCTGGGCGAGCGAGGCCTAGTGGCGCACGAACCACTTCAGGGCGACTGGTCGCCCGACAGCGGCTACGCGGCCGGACGCCAGTTGCTGGCCGAGAAATTCACCGCCGTGTTCTGCGGAAACGACCAGATGGCGCTGGGACTGATGCACGCACTCACCGAGGCGGGCCGGACGATCCCGGGCCAGGTGAGCGTCGTCGGATTCGACGACATCCCAGAGGCCGCGCACTTCTCGCCCCCGCTGACGACGATGCACCAGGACTTCGCCCAACTGGGCCGCGACGCGATGGAACTGATGCTTGCCGTGCTGAACGACTACGACGCCCCGAACCCGCTCCTACGCCTGCCCCAGCTGGTCGAGCGGGGCAGCGCCGCGCCCCCGCACGCTAGCTGAGCCGGGCGAAGCCCCAACTAGACTGCAACCCGGCCCTCATGGCCCAACTGGCAGAGGCAAGCGGCTTAAACCCGCTCAAGTATGGGTTCGAATCCCATTGGGGGCACGCTCCGAAATGCGCTTTCACTAGGCGCTATGGGTCTGCGGGGACGTCCGTCCCGTGGCACCGTGCGCTTATCGTGCGCCTTGCCCCTTCGATTGAGCACGACTCAGCGCCACAGTCGACGCACGGGACGAACGGTCGGGATGGGCCGGAAGAGCCGCTCGAGGTCCTCGACGCGGACGCGGATCAGGCGGCGGCCGAAGCGGGACGCGGGCAGATGGCCATGGGCAATCCGGCGTCGGAGGGTGTCGACGCTGACGCCGTAGATGGCCGCCGCCTGCTGGAGGGAGAGCCACTCAGCTTCGGGTTCCAGCAGAGCAGGGCGATGTCACCATGGCCGTCACCGCCGCGACCTGGCGCGACGTCACCGCCAAGCCCGAATGGGAAGTGTTTTGCCTTGTCAAACCGACGTCCCCCATGTCCCCCCGATCACCCTCGACAAGCGAGCCGAGGCCGGCTCAAGAAGCCGACCAGCACGCCTGACGCTGCCCCAGGGGACGGCCGCTCGGGCGGACGGACTTGTGCTGTGGCGTGCCGCACCCGTGGGGTCGGCGGCTGCTATCGTGGGGGCTACCAGATCCCCCTCGCCTCTCAACGATGCGCACTAGGGGGATTTTCTTCGTCCCGGGCCCGTAGCATCGCTTCATGGCGAACCCGCGACGACCGGGTCCACGGTCTCGTGGCCGGGACGTGTACGCGAAGCCTGCCCTGTCCCACGAGCAGATGATCGAACAGCTTCGTGGCCGGGGGCTGGACGTGCCGGACGCCGCGCGGGCCCGGCGCTATCTGAAGCAGATCGGCTACTACCGGCTCTCGCCGTACATGATCCCGTTCCAGGAGGGTCGCGGGGATCACGCCTTCGCGGCTGGGACCGGCTTCGATGACGTGCTCGGCCTGTACGTGTTTGATCGGCATCTGCGGCTGCTGGTGCTCGACGGGCTGGAACGCATCGAGGTCGCCGTGCGAGCGAACCTGACCGACACCATGGCCGAAGCTGGCGGTCCGCACTGGTACCTCGACCCCGGCTGGTTCGCCTCCAGCGGCGACCACCAGCGGCTCCTCGATCAGATCCAGGCCGAGTGCCGTGACCAACTCGCCCGACCGGCAGAGGCGGTCGGCGACCAGGTGCTGTACCCGTCCGCGCTCGAGCACTACCTGACCCGCTACGAGCACCCCGAACTGCCTCCCTCCTGGGTGATGGTCGAGATGCTCACCATCGGCCAGCTGTCCCACCTGGTCGGCAACCTGAGCCAACGTCGCCACCGCACCGCCATCGCCCGCGGCCTGGGCATCAACGACCCCCTGCTGGTCTCCTGGCTACGCACCTACAACCGGGTCCGCAACATCTGCGCCCACCACGGACGGCTGTGGAACGTCGGCCTGGGTGTCTACCCAGCGCTGCCGACTGCGTCCAATGTCGTCTGGCTCAGCGACCGAGACGCGCTGGCCGGCCATCCCGACCGGGCCAAGCGCCTCTACCCGGTCCTGGTCTCGATCCAGTCCGTCCTCACCACCGTCTCGCCACACAGCAGCTGGGGGGCCCGGCTGACCGACCTGCTCCGCCAGCACCCGTCCGTCCCGCTGCGTGGCATGGGCCTGTTCCCCGGCTGGGACACCGATCCCTTCTGGGCCAGGCCAACCCCCTGACCCAGCCGGCAGCCCGCCAGCTCCAACCACCGCCATCACCCGCGCTCCGACACCTGCGAGAGCCTCGTCACCGACCGCCACAGCGACCCGAGTCCGGCAGCACCCACCCTGCCCAGGAGACCCCCCCGAAACCTCGACACACCCAGTGCAAATCGCGCCGTCCGCACCGCACTGGCGACGGCGGCCGCCCCCAGCGAACGGTGGGGCGTCAGATGAGGCCGCGCACGCATGTGTGTCGACACGCAAGCGGCCCCGGCGAGAACGATGCCCAGGTTGTTCAGGATGGGGCGGCGGTCGGCGTGTGCTCTGCTAGGGCTGTTTGCCCAGGATCGGTGTCATCAGCGGCGTGGCATACCTCGCTCCGATCACGTTGCCGTCGAGTCGGACATCACGCAGGTGATGGCTATTGCCGTGGACAGAAGGACCAGTACCCAGAACGCCGACCGACTCTCCAGCGGGTTGATACCTCAGCCAGCAGCCGCGCGGCGGCGATCCGCTCCGCGTCAGCCGGCGGCATCCGGGTGGCTACGGTGTGATTGTCTTGGCCTGGTCCGCCCGGGGTTGATCGGGATGACCTGCATGGGTTGGGCCGATTGCGGGAAAGGCCGCACCGGCGTCGAGCAGACCGGCGAGCCACCTGGCGTTCGGGTTGTGGTCGACCAGCAGGCTCTTCAGCAGAAGGGTCGCCGGAATCGCCAGCAGCGCTCCGAGCGGGCCGAGGATCACGGCCCACAGCAACAGGGAGAGCAGGGCCACGCTGGGCGCCAGCCCAACGGCGTCCCCGGTCACCCGCGGCTGGATGATCGTCTGGACGACCAGGTTGATCACGCCGTACACCATGACGACCGCCAGGGCCGTCCCTGGACCCTCGTCCACCAGTGCGATCAGGACCGGCGGGAGGAGACCGATGAAGAAGCCCACGTTCGGGATGTAGTTGGTGATGAACGCGAGCACGCCCCACGTCACTGCGAGCGGCACGCTCAGCAGCGCCAAACCGATGGTGTCCAACACCGCAACGATCAGGCCGAAAGCGGACGTGACCAGCCAGTACCGGCGAACCCGCTGTCCGAACGCCACCAGGCCTTCGGTGATGCGCGGACGGAAGCGCGCGATGAACTCCAGCCGCCGCCCGAAGCCGTCGGCGTCGAGGGTGAGGAAGAACACCAGCATCAGCAACAGGGCGAAGGTCGACAACCCGGAGGTCAGACTGCCGAGGATCGCGCCGAACCCCGCAGCCAGGCCGGAAAGGTCCACGCTGCCGAGCCACTTGCTCACCGCCGAGGCCGTGATGCCCAGGGACTCGAGTTGGGTGACGATACCTGCCCAGAGCTTGGAGAACGCGGCGGAGTAGGTGGGCAGGATGGTTGCCAGTTGGGCCAGCGACCACGCCAGCGAACCGAGGATCGCCAGCAGGAGGCCATAGACGGCCAACAGGGCCGCGATGCCGGACGCCCAGCCGGGGACGCGGTGTCGCTCGAGCCAGCCCCGCAGCGGCTGAACCGTGATCACCAGGGTGACCACCAGAAACGCCGGCCCGACGATGCCGGCCGTGGCCTGGATCCCGGCCAACGCCAGGACCATCCCGCCGACGACGACGGCCGCGCCACCCAGTTCCCGTGACGTGCCCGGTGTTGGGGTTTCGCTCATCCTGCTCCTGTCGATCGAGGGCGCCGAAGGACGGCTCGCTCAACGGTAGGAGGCTCGCCTTCCTGGGCAGGTCCGGTTCACCCGGCGAGGGTGACGGCAGTCGTGGGCCAGGTGCCCGCCTTGGCCACCGGAGCGCCTGCGGACCGAGGGGCCGGGGCGGGCGCGGTGGGTGGCAGCTCGCGGGCCGATGTCACCTGTAGCGGGTGAACTCGGTGGCAACCGGAGCACACCGACTTAGGTTGGTTGTGCCGCGCTCCCGAACTCCGAGGCTTGGAGACGACCTGACCGTGCCGATCAGCTTGCTGCCGTTCACCACCAGCGCGCTCGCCACCCACTTCAATGGGGCGGACGCGAAGACCGCCACGCTCCTCTTCCTGCCGTACCTGGCGTTGACCGGCGATTCGGAAGCGGAGAGTGGACCGATCACCACCCGGCTCAGCCGGCTGCCGATCCGGGCGGTGGCGCCTTCCTCGAAGGGACCGGCGGCGCTCGACTCGCTGCGCAGCCTGCTGGCCAGCCCCAACCTTCGCGGCGTGCCAGTCACCCGCTCGGGCATTCCGTTCCGGGGCTGACCCGCCCGGCGACTGTGAGGAGCCAACCCATGACGACCGATGTTTCCGCCCTTCGGCTGAAGGTGGACGTGGACGCCGGGACCGGCCCGGTGATCGTGCTGCTGCACGGCATCAACTCACGAGGGAGCGACTGGTCGGAGGTGGTGCGGGGCCTGTCAGGCGACTATCGCGTGATCGCGCCCGACCTGCTCGGTTTCGGCGGGTCACCCAAACCTGCCGACCTCGAGTACACCGCCGACGAGCACGCAGAAGTCCTGGAGGCCACCCTTCGTGACCTCGGTGTGGACGAACCGTTCCTGCTGGTGGGCTACTCCCTCGGCGGCAACGTGGCGGTTCGCTACGGGGCCACCCACCCCGACCGGCTACGTCGGTTGTTCCTGCTCTCGGCGCCGTTCTACTTGCCGCCGGCCGCCTACTCCCGGAAGGGGTTCGGCTTCGAATACGCCCAGGCGATGTTCTTCACGTGGTTGTGGAAGCTCGTGGCTCGCCAGAAGGAGCGCGACACCCTCCTCTACGGCTTGGCCACGGGCAAGTTCGCCAAGCCGCTGGCGGAGTACTTGCGCACCGATGACGTGTCCGCGCACTGGGACGTGATGGCGCGCAACCTGACCAACACCGTCTCCAAGTCCACCTTCGTCGACGATCTCCCGAAGCTCACCATGCCGACGGTATTCGCCCTCGGTGCGCGGGATCCGATCGTCCGTCCGGACCAGACCGCGGCCCTGAAGCGGATCAAGCCCGACCTGGAGATCCGGCGAATCAGCGGACTCACCGCCGACCACCTGCTGCTGGACAACAGCCCCGACCTCGTCGTCCGGGAGATCCTGCGCGACGAGGTCCACGGACTTGCGTTGCGGCTGCGCCAGGGCTCGGGGAGCCCCGTCCTGCTGCTTCCGGGAATCGACGAGCACGCCAGCCACTGGCGCCCCGTGGCCGAAGCGCTCGCGACCAACCACGAGGTGGCCGCCCTCGACCTGCTCGGCTTCGGCGAGTCACCCGCGCCGCTGGCCTGCCACTACACGCTGGCCGACCACGCCGCCGCAGTCCTGACGACGGTCCGTCGCGAGTTCCCGGGGCGGTCGGTCGAACTGGTGGGCAACGCGTTCGGGGCGACCGTCGCACTGGCAGCCGCCGCCACGGCACCATCGGTGATCAGTGCGGTGACTGCCGTGTCGCCCGCCCTGGTGCCCGACGACGTGAAGGCCGGCTCCGACGACCACGAGTTGGCCCGTTTCCGCGCGGAGCGGGCGACGCTGGTGGCGATGGCCAGGGACGAGCGGTCGCGGCAGTTCGCGAGCGAGGGGATGGAGGCCGAGGTGCTGCCAAGGTTGCGCAGCCTGGACGCGATCCTGGCCACCGACGCCACCGACCTGCTCGCCAAGGTGCCCGTGCCTGTGCGCTTCGTGCTGCCCACCGACGACCAGTGGACGCCGGGCACGTGGTTGACCGAGCTGGTCTCCCACGAGCCGCGCCGGTTCGCGGTGGACCGGCCGAGCGGTGGACCTGGACTGCCCTACCGGGATCCCGCGGCCCTGCTCGGGGTGCTCGGGGTCACCGAGTTGGCCGGGGTCAAGCCCGCGCGGTTCGCCGCTTCGAGTGCTCGTTCCAAGGAGGTTCTGGGCCGAATCCTCGGCAGGCTGAACCGTCAGTTGGTTCTCCGTGGCCTCCTGCAGCTGCTCGGCGGGCTGTTCCTGCTGCTGCCCATCCCGATCCCGCCGCGCTTGCTGGCCTTCGGCTTCGCCGTCTGGCTGCTGGTGGAGGCGGTCCAGACCCTTGGTGGCTCGGTGGTGCTGCGCCGGCGCGGACGTGCCTGGATCGGCTGGTTCGTCATCGGGGCGGTGAGCTTGGTGTTCGCGATCGTGATCGCCGGCGAGGCTGCGTGGGACCTGCAACTGTTCTACTGGGCGGTCGTGGCCTGGGCCGGTGCGCGTGGCACCGCCGCGATGGTCGTGGCTTGGCGGCTGGGGGCCGAGTCGGGGCGGCGCAACGCGCTGCTGGTCGAGGGGGTCCTGTTCGTCCTGGTGACCGTCGGACTCGTGGTGTGGCCGGTCACCGGAGCTCGGTTGCTGCGTTGGGGGCTGGGCGCCGCGCTGGCATCATCAGGGCTGGTGTCGCTGGGGTACGCGTATCGCACTCATCGCCGCACCGTGGCAGCGATCCGATCGGCGCTCACTCCGCAGCGGGGCGTTCCGGCGGCTTGAGTTCCGAGGGCGCGATCAGCTCCAGCGCCAGCAACAATGCTTCGTCGAGCGAGCCGTTGACCCGGTCGGAGCCGGGCGCCAGGACGGCGTCGTCCTCCAGCCCGAGCCGCCGCAACCTGCGGATCACGTCCGGGTCCAGTCCGCAGACCCGCACCCGGCCGCCGGCCGCGGCGTGCGCTCTGGCGTACTGACGCAACGCCAGGAAGGAGGTTAGGTTGGCCTGACGTGGCCCCGCATCCGCAACACGACAGCGCCCGCCCCCGCCGGGTCCGGGGTCGGCAGGCCGGCGAACAGGTCCGCGGCCGAGTCGAACGCGGCCGGCCCCTCGATGTCCAGCACGGTCACCTCACCCGAGCTGGCCACGGCCCGCGGCTCAGTCAGGACGTCCCGGGCGCTGCCCGGCCGGGTGATGGGAGGCCACGCCTGCAGTCAACCACTTCGATCGCCGGATGCGAGCGATTCCGGGCGGGGGTGCTGCAACAGTCACTGTCCGCGGGCGAACCCGAAAGCCGTGGCGTCCTGGGGGAGGAGGTTCCGTTCGACGGCCACCCGGACGGCCTCGTTGCGTCCCGGGACACCGAGCTTCCCGTACAGCCGGCGCAGGCGCGTCTTGATGGTGTTCACGCTCACTCCGAGGGTGGCGGCGATGTCGGCGTTCGACTGACGGCCGGGCAGCAGGGTCAACAGCTCGATCTCCCCGCGGCTCAGGCCGACGGTGACCCCGCCTGCCGGGCTAGCGGTCCGGCGGGCGACGGCGACCAGTCCGGCCAACCCGTCATGGCCGTGGCGTCGGGCGGTCACCTCGGCGAGGTCCACGAGGTCCGGTGCGGCCCAAACAAGGGCCAGCGCCATCCCCTCGCGCACGGCGAGGTCGGCAGCCTTCAGCACATGCCCCTCGGCCATTCTGGTGCTCCGGTGCAACGCCACCGAGGCGAGCAGTACCTGGCGGTCCACCTCGGCCCGAGGAGTGTGCATCCGGAGCTCAGCCAGGCTACGGGCCAGGCCGGTCGACTGCAGGCGGACAGCGAGTCGGGCGCCCAGCATGGTCCGGGTATCGCTGGCCGGCAGTTGGCGGACGAGCCGTTCGGCGCGGGTGTGGTCGCCGCCGGCCAGGCGGATCCGCACCTCAACCAGATCCAGTGTGGTCGACATCGGGCTGTTGGGCGCCAGTTCCCGCAACAGTGCCCTGGCCCGGCTGACGGTCGCCAGCGATTCCGCCAGTTGCCCGCCCGCGAACTGGGCGCGCGCGAGCAGTGTGAGCGCGTGGAGTTGGTGACCCGCGGACGAGCGCTGCCCGGCCGCCTCGGCCGTGGTGCTGAGCAGGTCCACCGCTTCGGTGATCGAGCCGGACTCGGTCATCGCGAAGCCGTGGGCGTTCAGCACGTCGAAGGAGCCGAACTCGACCGGATCGTGGCCTTGGTCGGCGTGCCACGCCAACGCCCTACGGACGACCACCAGAGACTCCAGAACGTGCCCGTCGGCCGACAGCAGATCTGCCCGAAGCCCGGCGAGGTGGGACTCCCGAACCAGGTCGAGGCCGATCGACGACCGGTCGGCCCGTCGCAGCACGGTGCGGGCGCCATCGAAGTCCCCGCTCCAGATCCGTCCTTGCAGGAGCAGCACCGGCGCCAACTGGTGGGACGGCCGGGTGCTCAGGTCGGGGAAGGCGTCGCAGGCTGCCTGGGCTGCCGACAGCAGCGTGGCCACGTCCGCGCCCATGGCCGCGACCTGGGCCTGGAGCAGCCGGATCTCACCGCGGAGGTCGCTGTCCTCGAGGCTGGGATCGATCAAGCCGAGGGGGACGGTGGCCCCGCCGTCTTCCAGCCGCGGTCGCACCTCGGCGCGGTAGCGGTCGATCAGGTGGGCCAGTGCCAGTTCGGCACCCCGACGATCACCCGACAGCGATCGCGCCCAGCCCACCCGGAGCAGGTGCACCAGGCGATCGGCTGTCGATCCGCCGGTGGTCACGCCGTACACGGCAAGGGCCCTGTCCGCCTCGCCGCCGGCGAACCAGGCGTCCTCGTAACGACGCAGCAGCTGACCGGACTCGGCCCCGCGTCCGGCCGCGGTCAGTTCGGCTACTGCGTCCTCGACCCGTTGCGCGGCGATGTACCAGTCCGCGGCGCGAGAGTGCTCGACTGCGGTGACCGCTGGCCGGCGGGGCACTAGGAACGCGTCCAGCAGTGCGGAGCGCCGCCACTGGGGCGCTGTGAGGGGCGCCGTCGTCGGGGCGGGGACCAGGTGCCCGCGCCGCCGGCTCATCGAGGCGAGCAACTCGGCCGAGTCGGTTGCTCCGCGAACCGCGTCGCACAGCGAGGCCGACAGCCTCGGCAGGAACGCCGTCGAGGCGAGGAAGATCTGCTCGTCCGGCTGTAGGGACGTCCACCAGGGCGCCAGGAGCAACTGTGCGCCCTCACCCGACAACCATTGGCCCGCCGGCGCGGCCGCGGCCTGTTCGGCGGCTGCCGTCAGGGCGACCGGCCAGCCCTCCGCAAGCTCGAGCACCGCCTCAACCTCATCGATGTCCAGCCCGGGACGGATCGCCAGCACCGCCTGCGCGGCCTCCTCCGACGTCATGGCCAACTCGGCCTGACCGATCACGCTGACCGACCCGGCGGACAGGCGCAGCGCGTCCGCCGCGTGGGCGGTCGTGATCACCATCCTGAGGTTGGGTGGCAGCAGTCGCACGAAGCGGTTCAGGCCGGCCAGGGAATCCGACAGCCGGTCGGCGTCCAGGCCGTCCAGGACGATCCACTCCAGCCGAGCGGTTGCCAGCGCGAGCGCGAGCTCGGGGGGTGGGTACCCCGAACCGGGCAGGTCCGCCGCCGCCGCGACCTCGTCCCACAGCTCGCGTTCGGTGTCGACGGCGTCCAGCCGGACCCAGGCCAGCCGGGTGTCGACCAGAGCGTCGGCGACCGCGGTGGTGGCACCGAAGCCCGGCGCCGCCGAGAACACGCAGACGCGGCCGGCCGCGAGCAGCCGCTCGGTCAGGCGGGGTCGTCTGATCGTCGTCGCCGACAGCGCCGGCGGGCGCTGGGGTCGGGGACGGGATCGCCGTCGCGCGGGAACGCTGTCTACGGATCCAACGTAGTACCGGATCGCTGCCCTCGGAATCGTCACCCGGGTCGGGTGACCTCGGGTCATGATCGAGACACCCGCACCTAGCGTTGGCCGCATCCCCGTAGCGCGGAACCACTCAGCAGGAAGGTGCAGACCTATGCGATCGTTCTCGGCGTTCCGCAGCGACCTGCCGTTGGCGGAGGTCACCGCCGCCGAGGCGGCGCGTCTCCGCTCGACAGCAGCCTGGGCGTACCTGGTGCTGCGGCCCGGCATGGAGTTCGTCCGGCAACGCTCCAACTTCATCCTGGGCTGGCAAGCTGCAGCGGCCGCCGGGGTCGCGGTGACCGGGGGAGTGTCCGCTGGAGCGGTCGGACGGGCGGGCGTGCCACCGCTCGGCTCCTGGATGCTCCTGCCGAACCTCACCGGTCCGGCGACCCGGACGGTGCTCCCCAGCAACGACGCACTTTACGGCGCCGCGCATGTGGAGCTGGGGATCGTCGGCCCGGTCGTCCTCAGCGTCCCGGCCAACGTGGACGACCGCTACTTCTCGGTCGCCGTGATGGACGCGCACCTGAACAACGTGGCGCACATCGGGCCCCGTTGGACCGGAGACCAGGCCGGGGACTTCGTCGTCGTCCCACCCGGCTGGGAAGGTGCGACGCCGGAAGGCCTGCCGGTGATCACCTCCTCGACCCCGTCGATCTGCCTGTACAACCGGATGCTGGTGAGGTACGCCGAGGGTGACCTGGACCGGGTTCGCGCCTGGCAGGCCGGCCTGCGGATCACCGAACTGGCCCGCTGGGGCTCGGGCGATCCCGGTCCCAGCGAGGTGGACACCACGGCGTTCGTGCACCCGGCGCTGAACACCCTGACCGACCCATTCGAGTACCTGCGGCTCGGCTTGGAGCACCTCCGCCGCAATCCGATGGTGCCGCAGGCCCAGTGGCTGGTCGACCAGGTGAGCCAGGCCGGGTTCGACGCGGTCCGGGACGCCCCGACGCTGGCCGGGGCAGTGTCGGCCGGAGTGGACGACGCCACCGCGATGCTGGACGCTGAGCTGACCACCTGGCCCAGGCACAACGGCTGGATGCTGCCCGACCCGAGCTTGGGCCTACCCAACTCGAAAGTGCTGGTGGCGGCAGCGTTCCAGCAGTTCCAGATCGGCTCCAACGACATCGCCGAGTCGGCGTACTACTTCACCGACACCGACGCTGCCGGCGCGTTGCTGGACACCTCGACCGGCGCCCGGTACGAATTCGTTCTCGAGCCTGGGCAGGGGCCGGCGATCCATCCGGGCGGCTACTGGTCGCTGACCATCTACAACGAAGCCAGCCTGCTGATCGCCAACCCGATCGACCGGTACGCGACCAGGCCCGATCGGCCGGGTCTCCGCGCCGACGCCGACGGCACGCTGCGCATCGCCCTTGCCCCAGAACTGCCCGCGGAGGTCCCGGAGGCGAACTGGCTGCCCGCTCCGTTGGGGCGCTTCCGCCTCGGGCTGCGGGTGTACTACCCGGACCGCGGGCCCTCCGGGAGCGTGTGGCGCCCGCCCGCCGTGCGGAGGCTGTCGTGAGCCGTGCAATGTCCGGTGGTGCGAATCTGGGGGAGGGAGCGGTGACGGCGATGGAGACCATCGCTCGGGCGGCGTACGGGTACGGTCTGCCGAGCGTCGATCTGTACCGCATCCTGCACGACTTCGCGCTGGACGAGACCAGCGCGGAGTTCAAGGCTCCGCTCAACCAGATCAGTCACAGTCGTCGGCTCGCCGACCCCACGGACAAGGCGATCGTCGCTCTGAACGTGGATACGCCCTACTCGTACGCCTGGCTCGACCTTCGTGCCGAGCCCATGGTGCTCACCATGCCCGCCGTCCCCGAGGACCGCTACCAGTCGGCCCAGGTGGTCGACCTGTACACCTACATCGTCGGCTACGTCTCGCCACGGACCACCGGCCGCCGCGGCGCCGACGTTCTCATCGCCGGACCGTCCTGGACGCCCACGGAGGTGCCGGACGTGCGCGTCCTCACGTGTCCCACCGACCTGTGCCTGGTGCTGATCCGCACCCAGCTGTTCGACGAGGACGACCTCGACAACGTGATCGACCTGCAGGAGCAGGTCCGCGTCCGGCCCTTGTCGCAGTGGCAGGGGCGCGCCCGGCCCACGACCACGGTGCCGCCGCTGCGACCGCTTCAGCCGGTCGAGGTCCGGGCCACCCCGACCGTGGACTTCCTGCGAGTGCTGGACTGGATGCTCGCGCTGATGCCCACCCTGCCGGAGGACCGTCGGTTGCGCCGCGACCTTCGCCTGATCGGGGTGGGGGCGGACCTGGAGCAGGCACTCGCCGACCCTGCCCGGACCGCCGAGATCGAGCGCGGCCTCACCGCCGGCCGGCAGGACCTACTCGACCGGATCCGGACGGTGCGTTCGTCGGCAGAGCTGTTCGGCAGCCGGGAGTTCTTCGACGGCGACAACCTCTCTCGGGCGGCCGGCGCCTACCTCGGCATCCTCGGTAACGCGGCCGAGGAGTACCTGGGGGTCGGCTATCTCGCCGACGCTGAAGGGCAGCCGTTCAACGGAGGAGCGAGGTACACGATCACCTTCCCGACGGGCGGCCTCCCCCCGGTCGATGCGTTCTGGTCGATCACGCTCTACGACGCCGAACAGCACCTGTACGCCAACGAGCTCGACCGTTACGTCCTGGGCAGCCGGCAGTTGCCGGCGATGCTCCGCAACGTCGACGGTTCTCTCACGATCCGGATCCAGCACGATCGCCCTAAGGAGGCCGGGCTGCCCAACTGGTTGCCGTGTCCGGCAGGTAACTTCCTGCTCACCTTCCGCACCTACCTGCCTCTCATGGAGATCCGGCAGGGGTTGTGGACCGCACCGCCAGTCATCCCGACCACAGAAAGGCAGAAACCGTGAACGCGGAGACCCTGGCCACCCTGATCCCCACCGCGATCGGGTTTGCGCTGAGCCCAGCGGCACTCATCCAGCTGATTCTCGTGCTGCTCTCCCGGCGCCGTGTCGTCAACAGCATCGCCTTCGTCGGCTCCCTGCTGGTGCTGACGGCGCTGGCGCTGTTCCTCGGTGGGCTGGGCGCCACCGCGGCGGGCGAGTCCAGCGCAGGCCCCGGCATGGTCGGCGGCATCGTGTTCGCCGTGCTCGGGGCCCTGCTGATCGTCGTCGGGGTGAGGAACTGGCGCAACCGGGCCGACACTTCCGAGCCGGCCGTGATGGCAACCATCGCCAACATGGGGCCCGGCGCCGTTGCCTTCCTGACCCTGGGTGCGACCTTCGTGAACCCGAAGAACCTCCCGCTGCTGATCAGCGCAGGCGCCACCGTGGCCGGCACGGCTAACCCGTGGCTGGTGGGTGTGGGCTTCCTGCTGCTGGGCACCGCGCCGTACTGGCTCGCGATGCTGTACTCCCTGTTCGGCGGCGAGAAGGCCGCTGCGACCCTGGAGCGCTGGCGCTCGTGGCTGGTGGCCCGCAACCGTCTGATCATGGGCGTGATCTGCATCGTGCTGGGACTGCTGCTCCTGCTGAAGGGCATCGCAGCAATTCTCTGAAGCATCTAGTGGCCGACCGGCCCGGGTAGCAGTGTAGGCGAGCTAGTCGTCGGCCACCCGGTGAAGGGCCCTTGACTGTGTCCTCCTAGTCAAAGGGGCTATGAGAGGACGGTCCCCCCCGGCCTCGACTCGAACTGGATCCGAGTACGGAACTCCTCATTCGAGCTGGGGGTCGACCGTCCGGCTTGGCGTCTCTCCCGGCGTGACAGGACTTGAACCCCCGACTCTTCACGTTGGCCTCGAGCCGGAGTCGAGTCCGCGAGCGAGTGTCGGCTAGAGCAGGCTGGGGCTCTGGGCACATTCGGTGCAACGGTTCGTTGTCATTCCCGCGGGTGCTGCGTCGTGTCCCGCCCGGTGATGATGGCGTCCAGGCCCTGAACGACTTGCTCCATGTGGTCGGCCGCGACTTCCTGGTACCGGAGGGCCATGTTAGGCGTGGTGTGTCCAGCTACCGATTGGAGTTCGCGGATGGTGGCTCCCGCGAGGGCGGTGTAGGTGAGCCCGACGTGGCGCAGGTCGTGGAACCGGATGCCCTCGACGCCCGCGGCGGCGCAAGCTTTCAGCCATGCTGCGCGCCACTCGGTGTCGGTGACGTGTCCACCGTCGTCGCGCCAGAACAGCAGACCGTCCGGCCCGAGCTGGGTTCCGTCGTGGAGGTGTGCTTTGACGGTTTCCATCATCGAGGGCGGGATGCGGACGGTGCGGATGCCGGCTTCGGTCTTGGGATCGCCGATGTGCTGGGTTCGCTGGCCGGCGTGGGTGACGCCGCGGGTGACGCGTACGACACCTCGCTTCAGGTCGACGTCCTTGCGTCGCAGTTCGCGAACCTCGCCGGACCGGAGCGCGCACCAGGCGCCGAGCAGGACTCCCAGCCGCCATCGGGCGGGCATGGCGTCCGCGATCGCCTGAACCTGGACGGGAGTCAGGGGGTCGATGCTCCGCCGTCGTGACGGCTTTCCGGCGCCCTTGACCCGGACGGGATTGCTGGCGAGCAGCCCGTCCTCGACGGCTGCCAGACAGATCGTCCTGAGGAACTGGAAGGCGAGATCGCAACTGCGGCGCCGCTGGGCGATCGGAAGCGACAGCCACCACTCCTGCACCTCGTCGCGGTCGAGGTCGGCGAGTATGGCGTCTCCAATGGGGTGCGTGGTCCAGACCTTGGGGTGGGCTTGTTTGCCGGTGCGCTTGTTCGGACGCACGCTGAACGCGAGCGGTTCGCCGCAGATGTAGATCCGCAGGCTGGCCTCGTAGCGGGACCTCGTGGTCTCCCGAAGCTGCGCGCTCGACAGCCACTGCCGGGCATAGCCGGCGACAGTGGGCCGGTTGGCTGCGGCCTCTTCCCGACGTCGGCGCGCCAGCTCACGCTCGGCGGGTGGGCTCCACTGATCGGTTTCGATGAGTCGCCGTTCAGTCTCCAGCCAGACCCGGGCGTCGCCCTCGGTCTGGAACGTGGTGGGCGCGTTGTAGACCCGGCTGGGCAGCACGTCGAAGATGCCGCCGTGACGGTAGCTCGCCTGGTAGTTGCCTGACGGCAGCACCCGGACGCTGCCCCAACCGCTCCGCTGCTTCGAACGCCTGGCTTTACCAGCCACATCGACCTCCAGAGTCGTGCGCTTATACGGGCTCGAATCCCATTGGGGGCACGCTCCGTGGCTGGCCGCGAGCAGGTCAGCGCGGCCGGCGAGGTCGGCGTAGGCCGTGTCGAACGCGCCGGCTTGGTCAACTCGGGCGGGGTCGGCGATCGACCAGTGCAGCGGTTGGGTGTCGAGTTCCTCGTAGGCGCGGTCGCAATTGGCGATCAGGAGTTCGTCGCCGGTGAGGGCGTCCTGGGCGAGCTTGGGTGTCGCGTCGCTCAGGTCGAGTCCGTGCCGACGCCCGACCGCCACCGCTTGGGGTGAACGCGTGCGGCCGGTGGGTACCGGCCGAGGCCACCGGGACGTCGCTGATCCGGCGCCAGTAGGACTCGCCGAGTTGAGAGCGGGCGGAGTTCACCCGGGCGATGTCGGCGGCCTGAGCGGGGGCTTATGCTTCAACTGTGATTGAATCAAAGGCGGTTGAAGTATCGGTGTCGCTTCTGGCCGCGATCGCGGACCCGATCCGCTGGCAGCTGATCTCGCAGTTGTCGGATGAGAAGCGGTGCGTGTGCCAGTTGCGCACAGAGCCGGAGGTCCCAGCGAACCTGCTCAGCTACCACCTGAAGGTGCTGCGCGAAGCCGGCCTGGTCGTCGGCATCCGCCGGGGGCGCTGGATCGACTACCAGCTCACCGACGACGCGATGGACCGCCTCCACGCCGCGCTCCCCGTTCCTGGCAGCAGATCCTGCGGCTGCGCGGTCGACCCCGAGCCGGCGCTGGCTGGTGCCCGGCGGTGACCACCCAGACCAGCTCCGCCCGGGCCGCGACCCGGCGCTGGATGCTGCTCGGTGCCGCAGCCCTTGGCTGGGTCGCCGCGTATGCGCTCAACGAGGTCGCTTGGACGTGGCTGTACCGCACGGTTCTTGGGCTCGACATCACGACCGGCTTGGCGTCGATGCTGCACTTCTTCAGCTACGACACCGTCAAGATCACACTGTTGCTGAGCGGGATCATCTTCGTCGTCACAGTGCTGCGCAGCTTCATGAGCATCGAACGCACCCGTGCCCTGCTGGGCGGCAAACGTGAAGGGGTCGGCAACGTCCTGGCCGCCTCACTCGGTGTGGTGACGCCGTTCTGTTCGTGCAGCGCGGTCCCAGCGTTCATCGGGTTCGTCGCATCCGGGATCCCGCTGGGGGTGACGATGAGCTTCCTGATCGCTAGCCCGCTGGTCAACGAGGTCGCTATCGCGCTGCTGCTCGGCCTGTTCGGGATCGGCCCCACCCTGCTCTACGTCGTGGCCGGTCTGGTCATCGCCATCGGTGCCGGCATGGTGATCGGCAGACTCCGCCTGGAGGATCAGGTGGAGCCATTCGTCTACGAGACCCGGCTGCGCGGCCAGGTGATCGACTCCACCGCGGGCTTGACCTGGGACGACCGGCTCGCCATGGGACGCGAAGAAGTCGCCTCCATCCTGCGCAAGATCTGGCCCTACCTGCTGGTCGGCATCGGGCTCGGCGCCGTCATCCACGGCTGGGCACCCGCCGACTTCTTCGCCCGCTACGCCGGACCCGACAACCCGTTCGCCGTGCTCGTCGCGGTCGGCATCGGGGTGCCGCTGTACTCCAACGCGGCTGGCATCCTTCCACTGGTGGACGCCCTCTACGCCAAGGGCATGCCGATGGGCACCCTGCTCGCGTTCATGATGGCCACCGTCGCGCTCAGTCTGCCCGAGATGATCCTGCTGCGCCGCGTCCTCAAACCCCGCCTGATCGCCACCTTCGCCGCCGTTACCGCCCTCGGCATCGTCGCCGTCGGCTACATCTTCAACGCCATCCTCTGACCATCGAAAGGCACATCATGATCATCAAGATCCTCGGCTCCGGCTGCGCCAACTGCCTCAACCTCGAGAAGGCCACCCGCCAGGCCGTCGACCAACTCGGCATCGACGCCACCTTCGAGAAGGTCACCGACTACGCCGACATCGCCGCGTACGGCATTATGCGAACCCCCGGCCTGGTCGTCGACGAGCAGGTGCTCCTCTCGGGACGCGTCCCCACCGCCAGTCAGGTCAAAGACCTGCTCACCACCCACTGACTCAGGCGGGCTTGACCGCCCGCACGATCGCGCCGTGCATCTGCGGAGCGACCTCGTGGGTGAACCGCACGTCGATCTGGGTGAACCCCGCTGCCGTGAGTCCGTCGACGTACTCCCGGCGGGACAGTGCGCCGGCGATACAGCCGACATGGCTGCCACGCTCAGCCCGCTCGGCCGGAGTCAGCTGGTCCTCGGCGACCACGTCGGATATCCCGACACGTCCGCCGGGGGCGAGGACGCGGAACATCTCGGCCAGCACCTTCGGCTTGTCCACCGACAGGTTGATGACGCAGTTGGAGATCACCACGTCGATCGCGCCGTCGGGCAGTGGGATCTGCTCGATGCGTCCCTTCAGGAACTCGACATTGGTGGCGCCGGCCTTGGCGGCGTTGTCTCGGGCCAGGGCGATCATCTCATCGGTCATGTCCACCCCGTAGGCGAACCCGGACGGGCCGACCCGGCGCGCCGACAGCAGCACGTCGAGCCCGCCGCCGGAGCCGAGGTCGAGAACGCGCTCGGCCGGGTTGAGATCGGCGACCGCGGTCGGGTTCCCGCAGCCAAGACTCGCCGTGAGTGCCTCAGCCGGGATCTGGGCCGCCTGATCGGTGTCGTACAGGGCGGAGCCGAATACCGCAGTCTTCGTGGCCTCGGTGGAGCAGTCGTCCCCGCAACAACAGCCGCCTCCACCACCGTCGAGGTCGTCGAGGATGTCCAGGGTCCGTCGGCCGGCGCCCAGCGCAGCCCTCGCAGCGGCCGAGTACCGATTCCGAACCTGCTCCACCACATTGTTGTCGCTCATGCTCCAATCACCTCCTGTGTGGATTGATCGTGATTAGTTGCCGTGCCGGGGCGGGGTCGAGGAGTTGCCGAATCGCCTGCAGCGCGTCGGTGTTCACCCAGTACCAGGTCTGTCGGCCGTCCCGCTCCCGATCCAGGAACCCGGCATCGAGCAACGCGCCGAGATGGTGGGTCACCGTCGGCTGGGTCAACCCCAGCCGACCGGCCAACACGCCAGTCGTCGCCCGTTCGCCATGGGTGGAACGGATCAGGCTCAGCAACCGCAACCGTGCAGGATCGGCCAACACCTTGAGCGCCCCCGCCAGCACCTGCGCCTCTAGCGGCTGCAACTCCGCCTGCAACACCGGGGAACAGCACAGATCGCACACCAGGAGCGGCGGGCAGGCTGTCTCAGGAACACTCATAGACAACCGTCTATCATATCGACCGACATCGATCAATAGATGCTCGTCAATTGGACTCGTGAACGTGCCGATCGTGGGTCAGTACCGCGGCGTTCGGTTCGTGTCCATGGCGCTCAGTGGATGTAGCCACCTTCAGCCGAGAGTGGCGCCGACGAGGCGTCCGATCCAGTAGGTGACTCCCATTGCCAGCAGGCCGCCGATGACGTTGCGGGCGATGGCGCGCCCGATCGGCGTGCCGCCGACGCGGGCGCTCAGGTAGCCGGTGAGGATGAGCGCTGCGACGACCGCTGCGACCGTGACCGGGATCTTTGCGTCGGCCGGGGCGAACACGATTGCCAGGAGCGGCAGAATCGAGCCGATCGCGAACGAGGCTGCGGATGCCACGGCGGCCACCCACGGGTTCGCCAGAGCGTTCGGGTTGATCCCAAGCTCGGTCTCGGCGTGGGCGGCGAGCGCGTCACGAGCGTGGAGTTGCTCGACTACCTGGCGGGCCAGATCGGCATCCAGTCCCTTCCGCTCGTACATCCCGGCGAGTTCAGCCATCTCCTCGTCGGGCATCTCGGCCAATTCACGGCGTTCGGTCTCCAGCAGGGCCTTCTCGGTATCGCGCTGGGCGCTGACCGAGACATACTCGCCGACCGCCATCGACAACGCGCCGGCAGTGAGCCCGGCGATCCCAGCGGTCAAGATCGGGAAAGGGTCGAGCGTGGCGCCAGCAACGCCGATCACGATTCCCGCAGTGGAGACGATGCCATCGTTCGCGCCAAGGACGGCCGCCCGCAGGCTGTTCAGCCGTCCGTGGTGGGAGCCGGACGCCGCCTCGTTGGTCTGATACGCCGCCGGGTCATCGCCGGCCAGCGGGGATCGATCGGACATAGGTGCCCCCCAAGTGCCGCGGCGGCGAGTGCGCCGCCATCATTCGGTAGCTAGGAGAGAGTACCAACCTGAAACCCCGCGAGCTCCGATTCGGGACGCCGCTCGCCGTCGTGCTGGTGGTTGAACGCAGAGCTGCCGTCCTTGCCACACAGGCCGAGGATGTCCCGCTGACCGCCGGGGTGCTGACCGATCCACTTGGTCACGTCGTAGACCTTGCGGTTGATGGCGGTCCAGCAGGACGAGGCGTCGGCGTGCTTGGCCACGTCGGCCATGGTGTAGGTGCCGGACGTGCCGCTGCCGGCCGATGCGGACGGGGTGCTGGAGGGCTTGCTCGTCGTCGTCCCCGGGGACGACGACGCGGTCGGCTGCCCTTCCGGGGCGCCCACGACCCCGTCCCATGCGGCCTGCGCCCCGGTGTGGCCGACGACCACGGTGGCGCCCGTGACCACCAGTGCCGTCACCGCGGCGAGGAAGCCCACCACCGTCGCGGCACCGGAGCGTCCGGACTGGGTTCGCCGGGCCCGGTGGTGCAGGAGGAACCATGCGCCGGCCAAGACGAGCAGCGCGACCGCCAGCCACGGCAGGAGGTCACCCCAGGACGCGTGGCTGCCCGGATCCCCCACTCGGGCAGCCAACGCCTCGCCTGACTCCTTGGCCACGAAGGCCGCCACCGCTCCGACGATGAGGCCGCCCATCGTGAGCCAAACGTACCGGTCCGCCCACTTGGGCACGGCCACCAGCAAGATCAGCCCCAAAGCGGCCAGTGGCAGCAGGACCACTGCGAAATGGACAACGAGAGGGTGCAGGGGCAGCCCCGCGATGGCATCGAAAGGGGACTCGAGCGGTGTCAGCATGCAACCGAGGCTAGGGACGGCCTGATCAAGCCCACCTCAAGCCGTCCGCAAGCTTCTGTTAAGTGCGGTGCACGTGCATTCCCCGAGTTGTTCAGATGCGCTTGAACACCGGCGCGCCCGCGACGCACGTGGCGGTGATCCGAACTTCGGCGCGGTCGTCGGCATCGGTGGACTCGAAGTCCACCCGCAACGTCACCGGCCCCGGGTCGTACACCTTCACCCAGTAGCCGTCTTCTGGCACTGCTGTACCCAGCGAGACCGAGCCGTCCTCCGCGCACCCTGCGGTGAGCCGTCCGCCACGTCCGGTCCAGGTGCGCACCGCGTCCGTCGTCTGCGCCCCGGACGTCCCCAAGGCCGTCGACGTCGCGACGGTCACCGGCTGGCTCACTCGCGCGCCCGCCGAGGAGATCACCGTCCAGGTGAGTGTCGAGGCGCCCGCGACAGTGGCCAGCCAGATCAGCGCGATCATCCAGAGCCTGCGGCCTGCCACCGACCCATGATCGCATGCGCCCGGGCAATCCCGGAGTACGTTACGGCCATGACACGGGTGCTGCTCGTCGAGGACGACCCGGCGATCGGCCGGCTGCTGCGCCACAGCCTGACCGAGAGCGGCAACGCCGTTATCGTGGCCACCGACGGGACGCGCGGACTCACGCTTGCCCTCTCCGAACAGCCGGACGTCGTGCTGCTGGACCTCGGCCTGCCCGACCTGGATGGACGGCAGGTGCTGACGATGCTGCGCGCGGTCAGCCAGGTGCCGGTCATCGTGATCACCGCCCAGGATGACGACCGCACGGTCGTGGCGGCGCTGGACGCCGGCGCCGACGACTACCTGGTCAAACCGTTCGGCAGCGAACAGCTCGCCGCGCGCATCCGCGCGGTATTGCGGCGTGCCGCCTCCGGCTCGGCCGGCGAGACGAGCCTTCACGTGGGCGAACTGGAGATCGACACCGCCGCGAGGCAGGCGCGCCTGGCGGGAGCGCGACTCGACCTGTCCCGCAAGGAGTTCGACGTGCTCTGGCTCCTCGCGTCCAGGCCCGGAGAAGTGGTGACCAAGCGGGAGATGCTGGCCGAGGTGTGGGGGCAGCCGTTCGGCGGCGGCGACCGGACGGTCGACGTGCACCTGAGCTGGCTGCGGCGCAAGCTCGGGGAGACCGCGGCCGAGCCCCGCTACCTCCACACCGTCCGCGGGGTCGGGGTCAAGCTCGTCGCGCCCGGGGACGCATGATGCGCCGTCAGGTCACCGCTCTGGTCGCGGTCATCAGCACCGCCATCGTGGCGTCATTCGTGATCCCTCTGCTGCTGATGGTCAACACCCTCGCCGCGGACCGCGGGATGGACGTCGCCAGCCAGCAGGCGAACTCGACGGCGATGGTCGTCTCCAGCCTCCACGAGGATCCGCAGCTCGCGGCGGTGCTGCGCTCGAGCCTGACCGGGTCGGCCGCCGCCACCACGGTCGTGCTCGTCGACGGCAGCCTGGTCGGCGCGGCCTGGCCGGAGTTCACCACGGACGCCGCGTACCGGCGCGCCCACGACGGCCAGGCGTTCTCGGTGCGCGACGCGACCGGCGGGCAGGTGTACGTCCCGGTTCTCGTCGACGGCGGCGTCGTCGTGGTCAGGGCGACCATGACGCCCGTGCAGTTGGCTGACGGGGTCGGGCTGGCCTGGGTGAGCATCATCGCGCTCGGTGCCCTACTCAGCGGACTGGCCGTGTTCGCGGCGGCCCAGGTCGGACGCGGGGTGAGCCGACCGCTGCTATCGGTGGCCGCGACGGCTCACCGGCTGCGGGCAGGCGATCTAGACGCCAGAGCCGCCCTCGAAGGCCCGTCGGAGACCGTCGAACTGGGCTCGGCGCTGAACGGCCTGGCCGACCGGATCGGCCAGTTGCTCGCAGCCGAGCGGGACAGCGTCCGCAGCCTTGCTCACCGGCTGCGGACGCCGGTGACCGCGCTCCGGCTCGAAGCTGAGCAGGTCGCCGATCCGCAGGTCAGGGGTGAGTTGGCCGAGCTGGTCGACCAGTTGCAGGTGGCCATCGACGGTGTGGTCCAGGAGGCTCGTCGGCCGCTGCGCGAAGACCTGCCCGCTGGGTGCGACGCTGCGGCTGTTGTAGCCGCGCGGGTCGACTACTGGCGTCCGCTCGCCGAGGACCAGGGACGCAGTGTCGACGTCTCCCTGCCCGCGCACCCGGTGCGGGTCGCGCTGAGCGCCCTCGAGCTGACCGACGTCGTCGACATCTGCATCGACAACATCTTCGCCCACACCCGCGAAGAGGTCGGCTTCGAGGTCGGCCTGGAGACGTCTGACAACCAGGCCGTCCTCGTCGTCCGCGACCATGGGGACGGCTTCGCCGCCGGGCTCACGCAACCGCGCCAGGGCACGTCCGGGCTGGGTCTGAAGATCGCCCGCCGGACGGTCGAACACGCGCACGGCGTGCTGACCACGTCCGCTCCCGGAGAGGCCGGTGCCCAGGTCCGCGTCGAACTGCCGGTGGTGCGGCCCGCCGAGCACTGAGCCCTTCGCCTCTCACAGAATCGGCACAACGATCCCACGCCGGGCTGCCGACGGAAGGCCGTCGGCATCGCGACCCGGGCGAGCATGCTGGTAGTGGACCCGCTCGATCGTGCTCGTCGAACAGGCGGCGGCTGTCGCCCCCGAGCGGCTCGGAGCTTTCGCCGGCAGGCTCAACCCGCAGGAGCTGGCGGCGGTTGACGACTCTTCTTCGGACGGTGCTCGAGCTGTTCTGAGCGCAGATGCGGCGTACCTGTCGGCGAACCCCCTCGGGGGTGCCCGCTAAGCACCGGCTGTCGGTAGGTTTGGCGGTGACTTAGAGGGGACGACCATGTCCGAGCACTTCCATCCTGAAGGCAAGCTTCCGTCGCCGGCCACGGTAGCCGCGCAGACCAAGCAGCGAGCGGCACTCCCGTTCGACGACACCCGGGATTTCGAGGAGGCTCGGAAGGGTTTCCTTGCGGCCCCGGAGTACCGGCAGATCATGGCCGACGATGGCCATGTGGCCTGGAACATCGGCGCGTATGACTACCTGCTGGACGGGCAGGAGTTCGACAGCATTCATCCTTCGCTGCAGCGCCAGGCGACCCTCAACATGGAGTACGGCCTGTTCGAGGTGGTGCCGGGCGCCATCTATCAGGTCCGCGGCTTCGATCTGGCCAACATCAGCTTCATCAAGGGCGACACCGGCTGGATCGTCTTTGACCCGCTGACGAACCGGGAGACCGCTGCGGCCGCGTTGGCGCTGGTCACCGAGCAACTGGGTGAGCGTCCGGTGGTCGCCGTGGTGTACTCGCACTCCCACGTCGACCATTTCGGCGGTGTTCGGGGCGTCGTCGACGAGGCCGACGTGAAGGCCGGACGCGTTCAGGTGATCGCACCGGTGGGCTTCATGGATCACGCTGTGGCCGAGAACGTGTACTCGGGCAACGCAATGAACCGGCGGGCTTTCTACCAGTACGGGCTGCTCCTGGCCCGCAGTCCGTTCGGGCACGTCGACCAGGCGATCGGCAAGGGCGTCGCGTCCGGTTCGGTCGGCCTGATCGCGCCGAATGTGATCATCAGCGAAGACATCGAGGAACTGACGGTGGACGGGGTGCGGATGGTGTTCCAGAACACCCCGGGCACCGAAGCACCGGCGGAGATGAACACCTGGTTCCCGGACCTGTTGGCGTTCTGGGCGGCGGAGAACATCGTGGGCACCATCCACAACATCTACACGCTGCGCGGCGCCCTCGTCCGCGACGCACTGGAATGGTCGCGGCAGATCAACAAGGCCCTGTACCTGTTCGGTCGCGAGGCAGAGGTGATGTTCGCGTCGCACTCGTGGCCGCGGTGGGGCAACGACCGGATCCAGGAGGTGATGCGGACCCAGCGGGACACCTACGCGAATCTGAACAACGGGGTGCTCCACCTGGCCAACCAGGGCGTCACCATCAACGAGGTGCACAACGTGTACCGGGTGCCGGACAGCCTGCAGCGGCAGTGGTCGGCCCGCAGCTACCACGGCTCGGTCGAGCACAACAGCCGCGCGGTGATCAACCGCTACCTCGGCTACTGGGACGGAAACCCGGCTACCTTGATCCCGCTCTCACCGGACGCTTCTGCCCCCCTGTATGTGGAGTTGATGGGTGGCGCGGAACCGATCCTGGCCAGGGGACGTGAGTTGGTGGAAGCCGGTGATTACCTCCTGGCGGTGGAGATCCTCAACAAGCTCGTGTACGCCGAGCCCGGCAATGCCGACGCCAAGGGCGTGTTGGCCGACGCCTTCGAGCAGATCGGGTACCAGCAGGAGAGCCCCAGCGTCCGCAATGCCTTCCTCGCCGCTGCCCTGGAACTGCGTTCCGGGATCCCGACCGGAGCGATCACCAAGACCGGTGGTCCCGACATGATCCGGGCGTTGAGTACCAGTCAGTTCCTCGACTTCCTGGGGATCCGGCTCGACAGCGTTGCCGCTGCGGACGTGGCATTCACGTTGAACCTGATCACGCCGGACACCGGGGAGACCTACGCGATCGAGTTGAGCAACTCCACGTTGACCAACCTGGGAGGTTTCCTGGCCGACGACCCCGACCTGACCATCACGGTCGACCGGAGCAACCTCGAGGAGGCGATGATCGGGGCCACCAGCCTGCAGCAGCTGATCGTGGACGGCCTCGCGCGCCTCGATGGCGATCCGGCGGTTCTGGCGACCCTGGGGTCGCTGCTGGTGCATTTCGAGGTGGGCTTCGAGATCATGCCGGGCACGGGAAACGCGGAGCCGGAATCATCGACGATGGGCGATTTCGAGCAGGAGCCGTTGGCCGATACCGCCGGGGGCTGAGCCGCCCGCCGAACGGGTGGGTCCAGGCACCGAAGTTGAGTCGCAGCCAAAGGCTCAGGCCGCCGAGTAGGCGCGGCCACTGGGCCAAGAGGTAGGTGAGCAGGTGAGTCCCGTGAGGCTACCGAGCTTCAGTCGGCGGAAACTCGTCCGTCCGTCGGGGAAGGACGTCCGAGCCGGGCTGGTGCACGGTCTGGTCAGCATCCCCGACGGGCTCGCAGCCGGATTGCTGGCCGGCCTGAACCCGGTCGCCGGGCTGTACGGCTACCTCTTCGGCACCCTAGCCGGAGCCCTCGCCACCAGCTCCGTGCTGATGTCGGTGCAGGCGACCGGCGCGATGGCCGTGATCATCGCCGACATCCCCGGACTCGGGTCCGGCCCGGACGCGGTCCCGACGCTGGCCACGCTGACCGTTCTGACCGGCGTGATCATGCTCGCTGCCGGGATCGCCGGGCTCGGTTCGCTGGTCAGGTACGTGCCGAACGCGGTACTCGCGGGATTCGTGAACGCCGTGGCGGTGAACATCATGCTCGGCCAGCTCTCGGCCTTCACCGGTTACCAGGGCGAAGGCAGCAATCGAATCGTGCGGGCGCTGGACACCCTCGCCCACTTCACGTCCTTCCACTGGCCGACGGTGGCCATCGCGGTCCTGACGGTGGGCCTGATTCTCGTCCTCGAACGGACCAGGCTGGGCGCGCTGGGACTGTTCGCTGCCGTGGTGATCGCCTCGACCCTTGTTGCTCTGGTGGGTCCCTTCGCCACGGTGCCGACCCTCGCCGACCTCGCCGAGATCCCCGCCGGGATACCGATGCCGGTACTGCCCTCACTCACAGCGGTGATCACCATGATCGTCCCGGCCTTCTCGCTGGCGTTCGTCGGGCTGGTGCAGGGCGCCGCGATCGGCCAGTCGGTCCCGAACCCGGACGGCACCTATCCGGACGCGTCGGGGGACTTCCGCGGACAGGGCATCGCCAACATCGTGTCGGGACTGCTTCGCGGAATGCCGGTCGGTGGATCGATGTCGGCCACGTCGCTCCTGTTGGCCGCCGGCGCCCAGGGACGCTACGCCAACCTGATCGCCGCTGCCGTGATGGCCCTCGGCGTGATCGCCTTCGGCCCGGCGGCGAGCCTCGTGGCGATGCCGTCGCTGGCCGCCCTGCTGATGCTGATCGGGTTCCGAACGCTCAAGCCCGACCAGATCCGGATGGTCTGGCGGACCGGATCGACCCAGGCGACCGTGATGACCACGACCTTCCTGCTCACACTGCTGGTGCCGATGCAGTACGCGGTCATGGTCGGCGTGGGAATCTCGGTGATCCTGTTCGTGGCCAGGCAGTCCAACCGGGTCACGGTCAAACGCTGGGAGTTCCTGGACGGTTCGACGCGTCCCACCGAAAGCACGCCAATGGCGCACCTGTACCTCAACCGGTGAATGGCTCAGCGACGATGGGGCAGTTCGGTTGGCCGAAGCTCGGCTTGCCTCCGGACCGGCTGCGGGGGAGAGCGTCCGAGCCGGGTTCAGGTGGAGGGGGTTGGCTTCAGGGCCGTACGAGGCCGCGGATTTGGTCACCGTCTACTCCGCATCATCACGCCAGTGGATGTTGCTGGCGATGGCGGCCGTCATGGCTGCCGTCACATTCGCCCCGTGGTGGCGAGCTCCGCATCCGCTCAGGTGCATGCCGCGGACGAATCCCTCCGTATCGGTCCCAAATGAGCGTTGGTGAGTAACGCCGTCACCGTCATGTTCGGTCCCTGAGAGGCTGGTCGGCGAGACCCGAGCCTATCTTCCAACCGGTCCCTGAGGAGCTTGCGTGAGGGACGAGCCGTCCTCCAATCGGTCCCTGAGGAGCTGCCCGTGAGGAACGAGCCACACCCTCCAACCGGTCCCTGAGGAGCTGGCCGTGAGGAACGAACGGACGGCGTCACGAAGGGCCGCCGTCTGCTCTGAGAACTGGTGGCGGACGCCCCCTTCGAGACGCTCCGCTCGTACCTCACGGAGCTCCTCAGGGCGGCGCTTCGTGACGCGCTCGCTCGTTCCTCACGAGCGCTCCTCAGGGAGCGTTTGCGGGAGGGCGTCCGCGGCGAACCGTGGGAACGAGCGCACCCAACCAATCGGTCCCTGAGGAGCCGTCCGTGAGGAACGAGCGGACGGTGTCACGAAGGGTCGCCGTCTTATCTGGGAACTGGTGGCGGACGCCCTTCGTGACGCGCTCGCTCGTTCCTCACGAGCGCTCCTCAGGGAGCGTTTGCGCGAAGCGTCCGCGGCGAACCGTGAGGGAAGTGAGCGCATCGAACCAACCGGTCCCTGAGGAACTGTCCGTGAGGAACGAGCACCACCCTCCAATCGGTCCCTGAGGAGCTGGCCGTGAGGGACGAGCGGGCGGTGTCACGAAGGGCCGCCGCCACGGGTTCAGCGGCGGAAGCGGGCGTGCTGCTTCCACACCCGAACCTGCTGACCGGGCTGCGACGGTGGGGAGAACTCCGACAGACCCTTGGGATCGAGCCGGATCAGCCACTGGGCATCGGGTGGCTTGTTCGGATCGGGCTCTACCTGGTGATGGTGGTAGGCGCATAGCAGGACGCCGTCTTTGAGTCTGGTCTTCCCACCAGCCCACCACGGTTTGCGATGATGAGCCTCACACTCAGCCGGGGGACGATCACAACCAGGAAAGGTGC
>DAORUI010000007.1:0-29513 GCA_035433085.1 Propionicimonas sp.
CCAGAGGTTCTGCTTCTCCATGTTGAGGGCGACATTGTCCTTGGTGAGTTCGTCCTGTCCCGAGCGCAGCGCGTGCAGGATGCCGTTGAGGTGCGTCTGCGAGCTCTGGTACTTGCGGAAGTAGTCGGTGACTTTCTCACCGAAACCCAACTTGTCCCAGAAGCCGCTCTTCTTCGCCTGTGCAGGGTCGAGGTCCTCGACGGTTCGCCGCAGTTCCATCAGGGTCTTGCCGACCTTCGACGTTTCAGCGAGCCCGCCCTGCTCGATCGCCCGCACCGGGGTGTCGAGCAGCCGGTTCGACGTCTCGGCGGCCTTCCGGATGTCGAGGTCGCCCATGCTGCGCACTGCGTCCGCCTGGGCGGAGAAAGCCGGCGAGTTCTCCTCGGCCGAGTTCAGCGCGGTCAGGAAGTCCTCGACCTTGGAATCGAGGACGGGTACCTGGGCTGCGTCGACCTGCGGCGCGATCGCCGGTGCCTGGGTCGCGGTCACGGTGGCGGGCGGCGCCGGCGGGGTGAGGTTCAGCATGTCGGGCGGCGCGAGCTGGACGGCCTGGTTGGACGGCTGCGCGGGTGTGCTCATCGGTTGACCTCTCGAATGCGGGCGTTGAGCCAAATCTAGCGGCCCACACCCACAGCGGAACCCCCGCCGCGACACGGGCGCGTCCGGGTTGGGGGACGGAGTGGGGGCAACCCTGACCCGGCGAGCCAAGAGCGGTGCGGCACAGTGTCGGTGGGAGGTGATTGCATGTTTCCGTGATCACTTCGCGAGGCCCGGCGCGGCCCGTTCCTGCTACGGAACCGAATGGGCTGCTGTCTGCCTGGGGCGAGGACGCGTTGCTGTTGCTCGGCGGGCCCGGTACCGGCAAGACCACCCTGGTGGCGCGCGCCGCAACGGTCGAACACCCCTCCGGAACGCCACTGGTCCTGGCCTCCAGCCGCACGGCAGCGAGTCACCTGCGCAACCTCGTGACCGCCGAGTTGGGTCCGGGCGCCTGGCGTCCGGCGGTGACCACCGTGCACGCCCTCAGCCGCAGCCTCTGGCAGCGGTTCGCCGAGCGTCCCGACCTGCGACTGCTGGCTGCACCGGAGCAGGAGTTCCGCGTACGCGAGTTGCTCTCTGGAAGGCCGGCCGGCCGGTGGCCCGACGATCTTCGCTTCGCCGTGGGCACGCGTGGTTTCGCTGCACAGGTGCGGCTCGCGATCGCCCGAGCCCGCCAGCTCGGTCTCGACCCCGAGGATCTGGTTGCCTTGGGTGAGGAGGCCGACAATCCGGCATGGACGGCGCTCGGGGCGTTCTTCGCCGAGTACCTCGACGTGCTCGATGCCGAGGGTGTGCTCGACTACGCCGAACTCGTGCACCGGGTGCGCCTGCTGCTGACCGAGCCGGAAGTACGCGCCACCCTGGCCGGTGAGGTGAGCGCGGTGCTGGTGGACGACTTCACCGAACTCGACCCGGCACAGATCGAACTGGTCGCAGCGGTGGCTGGTGGCGCCCCCGTGCTGGCGACCGGAGACCCGGACAGCGTGACGACGTCCTTCCGCGGTGCGACGCCGCGCCCGGTGGCCAGCTTCGAGAGTGCCTTCGCCAGCCCGATGCGTGCCGTTCGGGTGGCCGCACTGACCCAGAGCCACCGGCTCGGGGCACAGGCGAGCGCTGCACTGGCCGGGGTTCGGGCCCGGCTGCCACGCGCGGCCGGCCAAGTTGCGGACGGACCGGCCCCGGCCGCTCACGACGACTCGATCGTGGCGCTGACCTGCGCGGGTGAGGCGGAGCAGGCGGCTGCGGTCGCGGCCGAACTCACCCGGGCCCGGATTGAGGATGGTCTCGAATACGGCGACATGGCGGTCCTGGTGAGATCGGGACGCCGGCAGCTGGGTGCGCTGGTGCGGGCGCTGATCGCCTCCGGTGTTCCGGTGGAAGTGGCGGGCGACGAGATCCCGCTGGCGGACGCGCCGGCGGTGCGTCCGCTTCTGCTCGGTCTGGCGATCACGATGCGGGAGCAGGTCACACCCGAGGAGGCGGTGCGGCTGCTGACCTCGCCGTTGGGCGGGTTCGACTCGCTGGGGCTGCGGCGGCTCGCCCGGCAATGGCGGCGGACTCGCCCCGAGGCTGCGCTGGTCGCGCTGCCTCAGCAATTGGCCGCCGCGATCAACGAACCGGGCTGGCTCGCCGAAGCGGACAGCGTCGAGGTGACCAGGTTCGGCGCAGTGCTGGCTCTGCTCGGCGCGGCGCGCGCAATGGTGTCGGCGGGGCAGTCAGTGGACGCCGTCGCCTGGGCGCTGTGGCAGGGCACCGACTGGCCGAAGCGGCTCAACCGCGAGTCGCTGGCCGGCGGCGCGTTGGGAAGCCGTGCGGATGCCGACCTGGACGCACTCTGCGCGTTCTTTGAGACGGCGGCGGAGGCCGATCGCCGGGGTGGCGCGGCGGGCGTGCGCGCCTTTCTCGCCGAACTGGCCGGCCAACAGATCCCGGCCGATCGGGAGCGCGAGGCCCGCGTCCGCAAGCGTGGGGTGCAGGTGTTGACCGCCCACCGGGCCAGGGGCCGGGAGTGGGAACTCGTGGTGGTCGCAGGAGTGCAGGAAGGGTTGTGGCCGGCCGGGCGGCGGGTCAGCGCAGTGCTGGACGCCGGGCTGCTCACCGCCGACGGGCTCACCGGCCGCACCGAGTACCGCGACCAGTTGGCGGCCGAACGCCGGCTCTTCCATCTCGCGTGCTCGCGGGCAAGGCGCCGACTGGTCGTCACCGCGACCGCGGGTACCGAGGGCGAGGCCGACGCCCGGTCCCGATTCCTGGCCGAGCTGGGAGTCACCGCCGAGGCGCCGCGCGTCGACGCCGAACCGTTGACGCTCGCTGCCCTCACCGCACGGCTGCGTCGCACCGCCACCGACGCCTCCCAGCCTGAGGCGCTGCGAGCGGCTGCCTCGGGCGAGCTGGCCCGCCTGGCCGACAGTGCGGACCCGACCGGTCGTCCAGTGGCGCCTGGCGCCGATCCCGCCAACTGGTGGGGGGTGCGTGCGCTGACCAGCGTGCCTCGTCCGGTCGTCGGCCAGCAGGTACGGCTAAGCCCGAGCCAGGTGACCAGCGTGCTCACCTGCCCGCGAAGGTACTTCCTCTCCCGGCAGGCGCGCGGCGAGGCGGGCATCGGCCTGGCGGCGACGCTGGGTTCGCTGATCCACCTGCTCGTGCAGCAGGTGGTGATCGACGGCCTCGAACTGAGTGACCTGCGCGTGCGGCTGGACGAGGTCTGGGACCGGCTGCCCTTCGGCGCGCGCTGGCTGTCCGCGTCCGAACGGGTCGAGGTCGACCTGGCCCTGCAGCGGTTCCTGAACTGGCGGGCCGCGCGAACCACCGAGCTGGTGGGAGTCGAGGTGCCGTTCTCGCTGGAACTGTCGGTCGGCGAGCACGAGGTGCTGCTGGAGGGCAAGGTCGACTGGCTCGAGCGCACCGACTCCGGTTTGCAGGTGGTCGACTTCAAGACCTCGAGGACCCAGCCCACGAAGGCCGAGATCGCCGGGCTCGAGCAGCTCGGCGTCTACCAGTTGGCAATCGACCACGGCGGCTTCGGTCAGGTGGGCGCGGGGTCTGCGGGTGCGTCCGCGGTCTACCTTCGCCAGGCGGGGCGGCCCGAGGATCTGCCTAAGGAGTTCGGCCAGGAATCGTTGCGAGCGGTGCCGCACCTCACCTGCGAACCCGGGGAACTCGCGTTCCCCACGTGGGTGCACCAGCGGGTTGCCGCAGCTGCCTCGGTGGTCGCCGAGGGCAGCTATCCGGCGACACCCGGCGTGCATTGTCGGGCGTGTCCGTTCGCCACCAGCTGTCCGGTTTCCGAGCGAGGCCGGCAGGTGGCGCCATGAGGCTCACCGAGCCGGGTCAGCTGAGCGAGGTCCTGTGCATTCCGTTCTCCGACCAGCAGTTGGCTGCGATCAGCGCGCCGCTGGGGCCCGGCGTGATCATCGCCGGCGCCGGATCCGGCAAGACCACGGTGATGGCCGCACGGGTGGTCTGGCTGGTCGGCTCGGGTCAGGTGCGGCCCGAAGAGGTACTCGGCCTCACCTTCACCCGCAAGGCGGCCGGGGAGCTGGGCGGACGCGTCCGGCGGGCGCTGCTGGCCGCCGGGGTGCTGGACGAGGACGCCGAGGCGGGGGAGGAGTTGATCCTCACCTATGATGCCTTCGCCGGACGGCTGGTCACTGAGCACGGCTTGTTGCTGGGTATCGAAGGCAACTCGCGCCTGATCACCACTGCCGCCCGCTTCCGGCTGGCGGCGAGGGTGGTGGCCGAGACGCCAGGTCTCGACCAGTTGTCGCGGCTGCGTCCCGCGGCAGTCGCCCAACGGGTGTTGGAGCTGTCGGCCGAGTTGCGTTCGCACCTGGTTGAGCCCGCTTCGCTGCGAGGACAGGCCGAACGGTTCACCGCAGAGTTGGGCGGAGCGCCCCGCAATCGGACGGGCGCCGAGTACGCGGCGCTGCAACTGGCCAGGGCGGCCGCGGGCGAGCGGCTGGAACTGGCCCAGCTCGTCGAGCGCTACGAGGCTCTGAAGGTCGAGCTCGGTTACGTGGAGTTCGCCGACCAGATGGCCGCGGCCGCGCGTCTGGCGGTGGAGGTGCCGACCGTGTCGGTCGCGCTGCGCCGGGAGTTCGCAGTGGTGTTGCTGGATGAGTACCAGGACACCTCCGCGGCACAGGCCACCCTGCTGCGGGCCCTCTTCTCGGGACCGGATCCGGATCGTGGTCGGGGGCATCCGGTGACCGCGGTCGGCGATCCTTGCCAGGCGATCTACGGCTGGCGAGGTGCGGCGGCCAGCAACATCCTCGACTTCGCCGGCCACTTCCCCAGGCGAGACGGATCGCCGGCCGCGAGCTACGCGCTCACGGTGAACCGTCGCAGTGGGCAACTGGTCCTGGATGCCGCGAACGAGCTCGCCTCGCCCGTGCGGGCCGATCCGGCACTGACCGCCCACGGGCTTGACCTCGATCTGGTGGCCCCTCCAGGAACGCCCCCTGGACGGGTTGAAACGGCCAGCTTCGCCACCTGGCCCGAAGAGGTCGAGGCGCTGGCCGATCGGGTGGCGGAGTTGCACGACACCGGGGCGGTCGAAGCCTGGTCGAGCATCGCAGTTCTCGCCCGGCGCAACACCCAGGTGGCCGACGTCTATGCCTCTCTGGTGGCACGCGACATCCCGGCCGAGATCGTCGGCCTCGGCGGGCTGCTGGAACTGCCTCCGGTGGCCGATGTCGTTGCCACGCTCACCGTGCTGGACGATCCGGCCGCCAACCCGAGCACGCTGCGGCTACTGACCTCCACCAGGTGGGCGATCGGCATTCCCGACCTCGCCCTGCTCGGTCGCCGCGCGCGTGACCTGGCCGAGGCCAGGGTGGGTCTGGGTCCGCCTAGCCCCACTGCAACCGGACGTGAAACCGGGGCGCTGGCCGCGGTGGCGAACACCGATGCCGCGGCCGCACCCAGCCTGCTGGAGGCGATCGCCGACCCAGGGCCGCTGCCGTACCAGGAGGCCGCGCGGGTGCGTTTCCGGCTGTTCGAGGCGGAGTTGCGCCAGCTGCGCCGGCACAGCGGGGATGCGGTCACCGAACTGGTGCAGCGGGTGATCTCGGTACTCGGCCTGGCGGTCGAACTGGAGTCGATCGAGGCCGGTGCCGGGGCGCCGCTGGCAACCTTCGTCCAGGCGGTCGCCGCGTACACCGACATCGACGCGGACGCTTCCCTGTCCGGGCTGCTCGCCTACCTGGAGGCCGAGCGGGAGTACGGCACGGGCTTGGATCAGGCGGTGCTCTCCGCGGCGGACTCGGTGAAGGTCCTCACCGTTCACAAGGCGAAGGGCCTGGAGTGGGACGCGGTATTCGTGCCGGGCCTGGCGACCGACGTCTTCCCGACCGACCGGGTGACCGGTAACTGGCTGCGCAACGCCGCCACGCTGCCCTATCCGCTGCGCGGCGACGCGTCCGCGCTTCCGCAGCTGGGCACCGTCGACAACGATCACTTCACGAGGTTCGCCAACGACCTGCGCGACCAGCAGCGGTTGAGCGAGGACCGGTTGGCCTACGTCGCGGTCACGCGGGCACGGCAGTTGCTCATCGCCAGCACGCACACCTGGGGTTCGGGGCTGGCCAAGCCGCGGCAGCCGTCCGACTACTTCACGGTGTTGCTCAACCATGCCCAGCACGCTGTGCTCGCCGGCGACATCCCCGAGCAGAACCCGCTCCTCGGGTTGTCCGTCGCAGCGGCTTGGCCCGCGGTGGGACACGGCGAAGCGTACGCGCGCCGCCTCGCGGCGGCGGAAGCGGTCGGCCGTGCGCGCGAGCACCGGCGCGACTCGGGCAGCTATCCCGACCTGCCCGAACTCGACGCCGACCAGCGGGAGTTGGTGGCCGGCTGGCGGCGCCGCGCCGAGCGACTCGTGGCCGCCGAGCTGGAGTTGGCCGCCGGGCGAGCGTCGGTGGCCCTGCCCGACTACCTCTCGGTGACCGGACTGGGCCGGCTCGCCAAGGACCCGAGCGGTTACGCCCGCGAGCTCCGACGGCCCATGCCGCGGCTGGTGAGCGAGGCACAGCGCTGGGGCATCGCGTTCCACAGCTGGCTGGAGCAACGTTTCCGGGGACAGGCCCCGCTGCTGGACGGCGAGACCGACGCAGAGATCGCAGGTGCCGAGTTCGCGGAACTTCGGGCGGGCTTCGAGGCCGGTCCGTACGCCGAAGCGGTGCCGATCGCGGTGGAGACCCCGTTCACGCTGGTGGTGGGCGGACGGCTGGTGCGCGGCCGAATAGATGCGGTCTTCACCGCAGCGGACGGCCGTCCGCAGGTGGTGGACTGGAAGACCGGCGACGCCAGACGGGCCGATCCGCTGCAGTTGGCCTGCTACCGGTTGGCCTGGGCCGAGTTGAACGGGCTGGCCCCCGAGCAGGTGGACGCCGTGTTCTACGACCTGCGGAACGCGGAGGTGGTTCGCCCGCCCGATCTGCCGGACCGCCTCGGCCTGGAGCGGTTGCTGGCGCACCTACCGTCTAGCCTGTCCTAGGTGAACGCCTGGCTGACCGAAAGCGCCCTTGACCGTGTCGAGGAAGCGCGCACAGACGCGCTTTGGGTGCGTTCGTTGTGGAGTTCGCCGGACGCCATGGTGCTCGCTGCCCAGGAAGCCCAGGTGAGCGCGGACGCGTCCGGACTGGTCCCGCGGCCGGCCCGGGGCGACTTCGATCCGGAGCAGCATCATCTGCTGGGCCTGGTCGCCGGAAGGCCCTGGTTCGCCACGGCCGCCGAGAGCGGCCCGGTGCCGCTGCGCAGCGTGATGGACGGCTTCGGGCCGACCGAGCTCCAACTCGCCTTCACCGCGGCTGGGTTGGTGGGTTGGCACACCCGCTCCCGCTTCTGCCCGAACTGCGGTGCGGCAACCATCACGGTCGCGGCCGGCATGGCCCGACGGTGCTCTGGTTGCGAACAGGAGCACTACCCGCGGACCGATCCGGCCGTGATCGTCGCGATCCTCGATTCGAGTGATCGGCTGCTGTTGGGTCGGCAACCGGTGTGGCCGGCCGGGCGGCATTCGGTGTTCGCGGGCTTCGTCGAAGTGGGGGAGTCGCTGGAGCAGGCGGTACATCGTGAGATGGCCGAGGAGGTCGGCCTGCGCTTGCACCACCTGAGCTATCTGGGCTCCCAGCCCTGGCCGTTCCCGCGTTCGCTGATGGTTGCCTTCGTCGGCCACGCCGACGACACCGAACTCACCCTGGCGAGCGAGGAGATCGAGGGTGCCCGTTGGTTCACCCGAGACCAACTCCGTGCCGCCCTCGATGTGGAGGTGACGCTGCCGTACGCCGCGTCCATCGCCCGCCGAATGATCGACTCCTGGCTGGACGGCCGCCTCACCTGAGGTTTGAGCTTCGCGGCTCACGGCCGGGTGGTTGCCGGAGCAGAACTGTTCGCCGGCGAGCCTAGAGGCTCTCGCCCAGGTCGCGCCGGAAGGCGTCCACCAGCGGGTCGACCCAGTTGGTGATCGGCTCCAGCCGGCCGTAGAAGAACCGCAGGATCTCGGGTTCCTCAACGAACCGCAGTCCGCCGATCAGTTCGCGGTTGTGGTAGAGCCAGTCGATCCGGTCGATCGCGTAGTTCACCTGGCTGAGCGTGAACACCCGGCGGGGCAGTGCGAGTCTCACAAGTTCCATGTTGGCGAGCGGCTCGACGCCGTCCGCATCCCGCTGCTCACTCATCGTGCCGCGCTCCATGCCCCGCGCGCCCGAGGCCAGGTAGAGCGCCGCGGCCAACGCGCCGGCCGGGTACTCCTGCTGTGGCACGTGGTCGAGGAAGCGCTTCGCGTCCAGATGGGCACCCAGGCCCCCGGCCGGCGTGATCACGGGGATGCCGCGTTCGACCAGTTCGCTGACCATGTGCTCGATGAACTGCGGACCCTGGTTGATCATGTCTTCGTCCATGGTCTCGTCCAGGCCGACGGTGATCGCCTCCATCTCCCGCACCGACATGCCGCCATAGGTGAGGAAGCCCTCGTACATCGGCACGAGGCCGCGCATCTGCTTGTAGATCGCCTCGTCGCGGATGCAGATGCCGCCGCCACGGCCGAAGCCCAGCTTGCGGGCGGAGAAGTAGATGATGTCGAAGCAGTCGGCGATGGCCCTGGTGATTTCAGGAATGCTCAGGTCGCGGCACTCGGCCTCTCGGGTCTTGTTGAAGTGCAGGTTGTCGGCGAGCAGGGACGCGTCCAGCACGCTCAGTAGTCCGTGTTCGCGGCAGACCGCACTCACCTCGCGGATGTTCGCCAGCGACAGCGGCTGCCCGCCGATCAGGTTCGTCCCGGCCTCCACGCGGACGTAGGCGATCGCCTCAGCGCCCTTGTCCTGGATCAGTCCGCGAAGTGCGGTGATGTCGAGATTGCCCTTGAACTGCTCGTCAGAGGTGACCTCGAGACCGGCCTCGGTGATCAGTTCCAGCACCTCGCCGCCCATCGCGGTGACGTGCGCCTTGGACGTGGTGAAGTGGTAGTTCATCGGCACTATCGATCCCGGCGTCACCAGCGACTGCGCCAGGATGTGCTCGGCGGCGCGTCCCTGGTGCGCCGGCAGGAAGTAGTCCATGCCGAAGAGCTCGACCAGCTTGTTTGCCAGGCGGGTGTACGTCGCCGAGCCGGCATAGGCGTCATCGGCGATCAGCATCGCGGCCTGCTGCTGGTCGCTCATCGCGTTCACTCCGGAATCGGTGAGCATGTCGAGGAAGACGTCGGCGTTCTGCAGCAGGAAGGTGTTGTAGCCAGCCGAACTGATCGCTCGCAGCCGGTCCTCGATCGGCAGCAGAGTCAGTTTTTGGATGATCCGAACCTTGTGCATCTCCAGCGGCAGTTGTTGTCCGCTGAAGAAGGTGACTTTCGCCATTGAAGTCTTCCTTGTCGTCTGGGAACCAGCAGCCAGCAGGCTATCGGCGCGTCCCAACAAGTGGACGCGCTGTCTGCCCATTGGTCAGTCCAGAGCTCAGAGCCGGCGCTGCAACCCGGACGCGCGTCGCGCCCGCTGCCGGACGGCACGCTGGAGCGAGTCGACCGAACCGATCAATGTCACCTGGGCCTTGGCCCGGGTGATGGCGGTGTAGAGCAGTTCCTGGGTCAACAGCGGTGAATCCGGCGGAGGGAGAACCACCGTCACCTCTTCGAACTGACCCCCTTGAGCCTTGTGCACGGTCATCGCGTGGATGGTCTGGACGCCTTCCAGAAGGAACGGCGAGACCGAGTGAAGCTGAGTGCCGCGTGCGAAGAACGCCCGGAGCTGATCGCCCTCTGTGCGGACGACCACCCCGGTATCGCCGTTGTAGAGCCCGAGGTCGGGGGAGTTGCCGGTCACCAGGAGCGGCCGTCCGGGATACCACTGCTGGCCGGGGTCGAAGCCCTCGATCGCCGCGCCCAGCCACTCCTCGACCAGGCGCGACCACAGGGCCACGCCGAACGGTCCACGGCGGTGCGCACACAGCAGCCGGTGGTGTTCGAGGTTCGTCAGTGCCTCCTCCACGCGCCCGGCCCTGGCCGCGGCCACCATCGCCGTCCCGGAGCGGGTGATCACCGCGCGCAGGTCGGTGTCTTCGACGTGCTCGGCGAAACGCACACCGGCCGTGCCCGAGGTTGCCAGCCGCAGCGTCTCGTCCGGGTCGCCGGCGAGCACCGCTGCCGCCAGTTGCGCGATCGCCTGCACGGAGCGGTAGTTGTGCATCAGGCGCACCACGGTGCTCGCTTCGGGCAGGCCGACCGCTCGCAGCGCCTCCTGCACCTCGGCGGCGGCGGGCGCCGGGGCGGCGACGATGTCGGCCAGCACCGGTCCGGCCTCTACCGGGGCCAGCTGGTCGGGGTCGCCGATCAGCACCAGCCGGGCCTGGGGACGCAGCGCAGCCAGCAGCCGGGCCATCAGCGTGACGTTCACCATCGACGCTTCGTCCACGACCACAACGTCGTGGGGCAGCGGGTTCGCGCGATGGTGCTGGAACCGGCTGCGCGACTCCGGCACCCATCCCAGCAGCCGGTGGATGGTGGTGGCCCGCAACCGTCCGATCTCGTCGGCCACCTCGGCCGGTAGCGTGTCCAGCTCAGCGGCGAGTGCCTCCTGCATCCGTACCGCGGCTTTGCCGGTGGGTGCGGCCAGCGCCACCAGAGGCGCCTTCGGCAGCGTCTGCCAGAGGGTTCCCAGCAGCCTGGCGAGGGTATGGGTCTTTCCGGTGCCAGGGCCTCCTCCGATCACGGTCACGGCCGTGAGGGTGGGCATGATCGCCGCGACCGCCTGGTCGGTGTCGGTGTCCCCGGCCAGCAGTTCAGCCGCCGCGGCGGCCAGGCGGCTCGGCTCGATCGGCGCCGGGAGGCATGCCCGCCGTCGCCTGATCTCATCGGCCACTTCGGTCTCCTCCTGCCAGTACCGCTCCAGGTACAGCAGGTCGCCCACCAGCCGCAGCGGCCGGTCCCCGGCGGGCTCGACGCCCACGTTCACCAATGGGCTGACCGTGATCGCCTGCCGCCAGAGCTCGGCCCGTGGCAGGAGTTCCGGCGGCACCCCGACAGCGTCCTCGTCCACTCCGGAGACGGTCTGTTCGGTGGCCGAGAGATCCAGGCAGGTGGAGCCGGCCCGCAGCGCCCTGACGGCGAGCGCGAGCGCGAGCTGGACGCTCTGCTCAGGTTCGCCGTACAGGTGCGCCACCTTCTGCGCCACGTGGACGTCCCCCCACGACAGGGCACCGGTGGCGTGGACGTCGAGGAGCAGACCCGGTCGCAGGCTGCTTGCCAGATCGGTCATGCCGGCCTCCGGCCCGCGAGGAGCTCGGACAACTCGACCACGAGCCCTGGCGGCGGGAACCAGGAGAACACACCTGTTTCCGGCCCGGCCTCGCGTCCGCCCATCCCCCTGACGAACAGGTAGCCGACCCCGCCGAGATGCCGCTCGGGGTCGTATCCGGCCAGCCGTGAACCGAGGAAGCGGTGCAGTGCCACGCAGTACAGGATCGCCTGCAACGGGTAGTGCGTGCGGATCATCTCGGCGGTCATCGCGGCCCCGCTGTAGTGCTCCAGGGTGAGCTCGGCCGGCCCGAGCCGGTTGGTCTTGTAGTCGACCACCACGAACCGCAGCCCATTCGGCGTCGGGACGCGCAGCACCGAGTCGATGCTGCCGGTGATGAAGCCGTGCAGCGCCTGGCTGGCAAGCACCGGTTCGGCCAGGGCGTCCGGGTAGGACGCCAGTGGATCGTCCGCGGGTAGCCAGCGTCGCATGGCTCCGGCCACCTCGCCCAGGGTCACCAGCGGGTCGCGGCTGGTTCGATCGTCCTCACCGAGCGCGAACTCGAAGGTCAGTTCGCTGAGCCGGTCGCACGTCGGGATCGCGGCCAGCGGCAGCCCTCCGGTCAGCTCACCCAGCGAGGTGAGGAGGCTCGGCAGCAGGGCGGCCCCCAGTGTCGGAGCGGTCACGTCGGGGACGGCGAAGTGCGACAGCGCAGCCGTGGCCGCATCGAGCACACGCTCGGCCAATTCGCCTTCGTCGGACGCGTACCAGTCGAGGTTCTCCAGCACCTCGTGGACGAGGCTGCCGAACCCGGTACCGCCCGGAAGCGCTGCCATCGGCGACGGCGTCCCCGGCTGTGAAGAGGCTCGCGCAGGCTCGTCGGCCGGCTCGTCCTCGGTCCAGCCAGCCTCGCCCAGTGCAACCGGCGGACGCGCGTGGACGGCCTCGGTGAGCCCGGAGTAGGAGGTGCGCCGCCACAGTTGGTCGATCTCGCGGGCCATCCGCGGCAGCGTGAGCATTTCGGGTTTCGTCGCCGGTGGGCGTCGGACCGGTGAGGTGACCGGCTCGCAGTCCTCCACTGCTATTCCGGCTTCGGCGAGCCAGGCCAGCTCACCCGGGCGCCCGTCCCCGGGGGGTTCGTCCACCGGGTAGCCGGCGGCCGGCGCGCCTACGGTGTCGCGGCGCCGGAACAGAAGCCGGTGCAGGGGCGAGGCTGCAGTGTTCTGCCGCGTGCGCGACCACCAAAGCGTGACCTGGGACTGTGCGCGGGTCAGCGCGACATAGAGCGCCCGCAACCGATCCTCGGCTTCCTCCCCGGCGTGCGCGGCCAGTCGCTCCTCGCGTCCGGGTGCGGTCGCTCCACCCAGATCGAGCACGCGCCGGCCGACCTCGTGGAACGCGATCGGCTTGCCCTCGTCGCTGTCCGGCACCCAGAGGTCGGCGGCCTCCGGCAGCAGCACGATCGGGAATTGGAGCCCCTTCGCCTTGTGCACGGTCATGATCTGGACGGCGTCGCGGTCGGTTTCCAGCCGCCGGACGCGATCACTGGTGGCCGCGGCGCGCTCGACCACTTCGGCGAACCAGGCCACCAGGGTCTGACCACGCAGGCCATCGGTGTGCTGGGCGTGCAGGATCTCGGCGAGGTGGCGGAAGTCGGTCAGGTCGCGCTCACCGCGTGGACGCCCCAGCACCCGCTCGGCGAACCCGGTCCGGTCAGGGGCGCCCGCGGTCTGGATGGCAGCGAACAACGCGGCCACGCCCTGCGCGTTCAGCACGCGCGCCCAACCCTGCAGCAGTCCTGCCCAACCGATCAGCTCGGCTTCCCCGGCACCGGCCAGGGTGGTCAGGTCGGCGCCGACGAAGTCGGTGAGGATGGCTGCGCGCACCGCGGACTGTCGTGACTGGTCGAGCGCCCGCAGGAGGGTGAGCCAGTCCTGCGCGGCGTGGCTGGCGAAGATCGAGTCCGCGCCGGAGAACGCGACCGGGACGCCGGCGAGGGTGAGCGCGTCGGCGATCGCTCGGCCACGGGCGTTCGTGCTCACCAGGATCGCGACGTCGTCTGCGCGTACGCCGCGGGGAGCGCCGGCCTCGACGACCTGTATCTCACCGTCCAGCAGCCGGACGAGTTCCGCGGTGAGGTCGGCGACGATCCGTTCCCTGGCTTGGTCGGCCTGGAACGGGTCCGCGTCGGCAACGCAGCGAATTCGGGCGGGTGCGGACCATCCAGAGCCCGTCGGCGCGCATAGGCGCGACTCCACGTGGGAGGCCTCCACCGGAGGGACTGGGATCCCCGCTCCGAGGGTGACGTTGTGGAACAGTGCGTTCACCGCGCGCACGACCCCCGCGTCGGCGCGATGGTTCACCAGCAGCGAGAATTTCTCGTCCGCGGTTGTCACGGCGTCGGTGTAGGCCGTCACGTCGGCCCCCCGGAACGCGTAGATCGACTGCTTCGGGTCGCCGATCAGCACCAATGGGACGTGGCCTGCGAACGTGTCGCGCAGGATCGCCCACTGCACCGGATCGGTGTCCTGGAACTCGTCGACCAGCACGACCCGGCAGCGATCGCGCAGCCGGCGGGCCGCCGCTGGCCCAGCCGGTCCGGCGAGGGACTCCCGCAATCTCGTGAGTTGGTCGTCGAAGGAGTAGACGCCCAGCCTTCGTTTGCGCTCGGCCAGTTCCTGGCGTACTGCCGTCGCGAAGGCCAGCCGTTCGGCCGCTCGCCCCGGCACGTCCTGGGGCACCAGTGGAGCGTCCGCGAGTTCGGTCGCCTCTTTGGCCAGTTGCCGCGCGGCGGCCAGGTCGAACGGCGGGCCGGAGGCGGCGTTGGCGTAGCGGGCGAGATAAACGTCATTGACCACCTGATCTCGCACCAGGGACAGGTCCTCCACGAGGGTTGCCTGGGGGTCCTGGGCGGCCAGGACGCCGAGTTCGTCCAGCATCGCTTGGCAGAACTGGTGGATGGTCATGATCGCGGCCGCGTCCAAGCCGGCGATCGCCCGATGCAGACGCGCGATCCGCTCGTGCACGATTGCGGTCGGGGCGTCGACGAGCAACCGATCGGTTTCGTCAAGGTCGACCGGCTTCCCGGCCAGGTGATCGGTGAGCCCGGACGCCGTGAGCAGCAGCCGCTCCCGCACCCGGGAGCGCAGCTCGGCCGACGCCATGCGGCTGAAGCTGATCACGGCCAGACGGTCCGCCTCGACCGAACCCTCGGCGAGGTAGCGGGCGGCAAGGGCCGCGATGGCATAGGTCTTGCCGGTGCCCGCGCTGGCTTCCAGGACGGTGGTACCGAGCGGGAGCGGTGCGCTGGGGTCGTGGGCGATCACGAGGTCACCTCCGCGGCGAGCAAGGGCGTCCAGATCGCACTCGCCAGCGCTCCGACCACGAACTTCTCGCCCGGGTCGGCGCCGGGCACCGCAGTGTCGCCGATCTGGGTCGAGACGAGTTCCGGGAAGGAGAAGAACAACTTCCACGCGGCGTCGGCCTCCCACTTCCAGCGGTCGCGCAGGCGGTTCATGCCGACTTTGGGGTCCAGTGGGTCACGGCGACTCTCGCGCAACCCAGCCCACTCCATGCCCAGTCGGGGCAGCGCAGGCAGTGGTTCGGAAAGACCGCGGGAATAGATGGCCAGGAGGTTGCCCAGCAGTTCGACGGCGGTGGCCTGAGGCGGGGCGGCAAGACAGGCGACCTTGCCCTTGCCGACCACCCGCGCGCGCCAGTCGCCCGGCACCGCGGCGGCCAGCGTCAGCAGGCGGAGCCAAGCTTCCAGACGATGCCGCGGCGCAAGGCCGGAGAACTCCACCTGTAGCAGTTCGTGGCCGAAGGCGCCCACCCTGCCGACGAGGTTGGCCGGCCCGATGCCGGGCACAGGCACGCTCAGTTCGAGGTCGTACAGCCGTTGCTCGGGCAGGTCGGCCGGGATCTGCCGCCGGGCCCGACCGGCTTCGGCCAGCACGCCGGTCATCACTTCCTTGCCGAGTTCGAAAGGCGGTACGTCGCCGCGAAGCCACTCGGCCCGCCGAACCGCGTCCTCTTCGTGACCGGCCCGCAGCCGGTCGAGCACGCGTCTGCCGATCTGCCAGCGCTGCAGATGGTCGAGCTCGATCGGCATCTCGTCGCCGGCATCAGCGGACGTGCCCAGGGTCAGGCCGGCGCGAACCTTGAGCAGGGTGCGTGCCGGGTGCTTGAAGAAGTCGGTGAGTTGATCCAGGGTCACGCCTTGGCTCAGATCCGGCGGCGCAAGCGGTTCCAGGAAGTAGCGCGGCCGGCGTTGCGCGGGCTCAGCGAGGCTGGCTCGGGCCGCACGGAAGGCCAGGGGGTCGGCACTGAACAGCTTCGACGACCCGCTGAAGTAGCGCGGGTCGAAGGGCTGCAGCGGATGCTGCACGGTTGCTGTCGTCCCGCCGCCGACACCGGCGTCGGACACGGCCGTGGCTTCGAGAGCGTCCAACAGTTCAGCGATGGGCGCGGCCAGGGGCACGGCTTCGTTGGTGGCGACGCTGCGCCCCTGCGCGATCACGATCAGCCGCTCCCGGGTCGCATGCACCGCGTCCAGGAGGAGTTGCCGGTCGAGCAGGGCGCCGGTCGGGTCGCCGACGCGCGGCTCATCGCCGAGCAGATCATCACCGTGTCGGCGAGCCGGCCGCGGATAGCGTTCCGCGTCCCAGCCGAGCAGCACCACCACGCGGTGGGGGACGTGGCGCAGCGAAGTGGGTCCGCACACGATCAGCGAGCCGTTGCCGAACGCGCCGCGGGCCGGGGTGGACGAGAACTCATCGGCGATCGCGCGCTGCGCAGCCTGGCGGCTCAGGGGGGTCCCGGCGGCGCCCTCGCCGCGTTCGACGAGCCGGGCCATCCCTGTCCACAAGTCGGTCAGCTGCCACTCCTGGCCCGACGGGAGCGCCACCAGGCTCTCCACCGCGCGCCGGCACCGCATCGCCCAGTCGGACAGCGTGCCGGGTTCAGTGAACTCGGCCAGGGTGCGCGAGAGGCGTCCGACGAACTCGGTCAGGGCGCCGATCAGCACCACGTCGGAGGACTCCACGTCATCCAGCGGCAGCACCGTGCCTGCCGATACCAGATCGGTTTCCGGGAGAGCGACGCCCAGCAGCATGCGCTGGAGACCCGCGAACCAGGTGTTCTGGGGGAATCCCTGCAACCCGAACGCCGAGCGCTGTGCCGCGGACAGGCCCCAGCGCACACCGGCCTTGGCTACCAGGTCGACCAGACGCTCCCGGCCCTCGGAGGTGAACCCGAACCGGCCCGCGATCGCGGGATCCTGGCAGAGCTCGAGAAGGGTGGACGCCTCGAAACGTCCGTCCGGGAGCGCGAGCAGTCTGAGCAGCAGAGTGACCATTGGATTCACCTGAGCCATCGACCGGTCGGCCAGCTGCACCCGGAAGCGCGATGCCGGGTGGGCCTGGCCGCTGGCCGCGGAGAACGCGGCACCGATCAACGGCGCGACCGCGTCCACGTCCGGGGTGAACACCGCGATGTCGCGCGGTTCGAGGCTGGGGTCGCTAGCCAGCAGGTCGGTCAGTACCTCGCGGAGCACCTCGACTTGGCGGCTCAGGTCGTGCGACAGGTGAACCTGTATCGAGTCGTCGGACGGGGCCAGTACACCGGGGGCCGGCTCGGTGTCGCTGCGCAGGTTGGACTGCAGGCGGCGCAGCAGGGTGCGCTCGCTCGACGGTTCGGGCAAGGGCTCGGTCGTCTCTTCGCCAGGCACCAATGCGGCGGCTTCGTCCGCGAGTTGACCAAGTGCGCGGTTCAGCCGATGACCCGCCGGACGCGTGAAGTCGGCGCGGCGCAGTTCGCCGTTCAGTGCCGCCGGTCGCCGCGTTGGAGTGGGCCGTAGCAGCAGCAGTTCGACCTGGTGATGAGCGTCCAACGCATCCAGAAGTCGCAGGAGCTGGGCGTCCAGTTGCGAAGGGGCGAGCACCGCCACGCGTTCCGGTACCCCGGGCACCGGTCCGCCTCGCAATCCGGCCAGCTGTCCATCGCGGCGGGACAGGGCCTCGGTTGCGATGACGGGCTGGTCGATCTCAGCGACCAGACGGCGCCACAGGTGGGCCTGCCAGGCGTTCTCGCCTAGGGGTTCGCCGTTGGGGCCGACATCGTCGCCGTCCGCCCACGCGGAGAGCATCCGCGGGCGGTACCGGGCATAGCCGGCGAGGTGCCTCGCGATGCGGTGGCAGGCGGTGTAGGTCTCCCGCGAAGCGAGGAGGTGCCGCCGCAGGACCTCCAGTGCGGGCGCGCCCGGTTCGAGGGCGATGCGCTGCACCTGCCAGACCAGTCGGGCGGGCTGCCAAGGATCGTCCGCACCGCCGAGCCGACGTTCGAGAGCAGCAACTGAAGCGAACTCGATTCCGGCGCAGATGCCACCGTCCCCAACGCGGGAGAACTGCTGGGAGAGCCAGCGTTGGAAACCGGGCCCGGGCACCACGGCGAGGTCGAACGCGAACGGGTCGGCCCGCGGCCCCGACCAAGCGGTCGTGAGGCGCGAGACGAGTTCCTCGGCGCTGCGGCAGTGCTGTACGTGCATGGTGGTCACACCCTAAGGCCCGCCGCTGACAGCCCGCGTCCGCAGCTCGAACGCCGCGGACGACGGTGGACCCGGGCGACTGTGGGTACCCACGAATAGGGTGGGCGCGTGATCTCCGAACCGTCCGCACTGCTCGTCGGGCTCGACCCGGAGCAACGGAAGGTGGCCACGTCCTTCGGCCACCCGGTCGTGGTCATCGCGGGCGCGGGAACGGGCAAGACCCGGGCATTGACCCACCGCATCGCCTATGCCTCCGCTATTGGCGCCTTCAACCCGAGCGCGGTGCTCGCGGTGACGTTCACCACGAGGGCCGCCGGCGAACTGCGATCAAGATTGCGCGGGCTGGGCGTCCCAGCGGTGCAGGCTCGCACCTTCCACTCCGCCGCGCTTCGCCAGGCGCAGTACTTCTGGCCGCGCGCCTACGGTTCGGCCCTGCCCGAGGTGACCGCCGAGCGGATGTCGATGGTCGCCGAGGCCGCGCGCAAGCTGCGGCTCAACCCCGACACGGCGACCCTGCGCGACCTGCTCACCGAGATCTCGTGGGCGAAAGTGACCAATGTGCCCGCCGCTGACTACGCCGACCTGGCCGTCACCTCCGGCCGTGAGGTGTCCGGGCTCGAAGCAGCCCAGGTGGGCCGGGTGCTCGGCCGCTACGAGCAGGTCAAGCGCGACCGCGGCGTGATCGACTTCGACGACATCCTGCTGTGCGCCAGCGCGCTGCTCACCGAGTTCGACGACATCGCCGAGGAGGTGCGCGCGACCTACCGGCACCTCGTCGTCGACGAGTACCAGGACGTGAACCCGGTGCAGCAGACCCTGCTCGACCTGTGGTGGGGAGTCGGCCCCGACCATTGCGTGGTGGGCGATCCGGCGCAGACGATCCACTCCTTCGCCGGGGCGAGTCCGACCTATCTGACCACGTTCGCTGCGCGTTTTCCGGACGCTCAGCTGGTGCGCCTGGTGCGTGACTACCGCTCCAGCCCTCAGGTCGTCGACCTGGCCAACCGGGTGGCGCGCAACACCCGGCTCGGCACCGTCACCCTGGAGTCGCAGTGCCCGCCCGGGCAGCCACCACGCGTCCTTGCGTGCGCCAACGAGTACGACGAGGCGGCGATGGTCGCCAGGTGGCTGGTCGAGCAACACGAGGCCGGAGTGACGTGGCGCGATCAATCGGTGCTCTACCGCGTGCACGCGCAGTCCCCGCTGTTCGAGTCGGCGCTGGCCCAGGCCGGGGTGCCGTTCACAGTTCGCGGCGGGGAGGGCTTCTACGACCGGCCCGAGGTGCGCCAGGCGATCGGGACGCTCACCGAGCAGGCGAGGCGCGACCCGTCCGTCCCCGCGGTGGTCGCCTGCTCCACCGTGCTCGCCAGGTTGGGGTGGACGCAGACCCCGCCGTCCGGCCAGGGACGGGTGCGCGAGCGCTGGGAGTCGCTGGCCGCGGTGCTCGCACTGGCCGAGGAGGTGGACGCGGCCCACCGCGAGGCGGACGGTGGGGGCGCGAACCTTGGAGATCTCACCGCCGAACTGGCCGCCCGCGCGCAGGCCGAGCATCCGCTGTCGGCCGAAGGTGTCACGTTGTCGACCCTGCACGCAGCGAAGGGACTGGAATGGACGGCGGTGGCCCTGGTCGGGGCGCAGGAGGGCACCTTGCCGCTGTCCTTGGCCGCAGGCCCGGAGCAGGTCGCCGAAGAGGCCCGGCTCTTCTACGTCGGCATCACCCGGGCCAAGCGAGCGCTGCTGATCACCTGGTCGCGGTCGCGGCGGGCGGGTGGCGGCAACCGCCTGCCGTCGCGCTTCCTCGACGGGATCGCGGCCCGACCGTCAGCGGCACCCGTACGCGCCGGCCGGGGGGCCAAGCCCACTTCGGCGATGAGCGCGTCGTGCCGGGTGTGTGGGAAGCCGCTCACCTCGGGCGCGGAACGGAAACTGAAGCGGCACGCCACCTGCCCGGCGAACTACGACGAGGACACCTACGCGCGCCTGATCGCCTGGCGCCTTGAGGCCGCCCGGCAGAAAGCGCAGCCGGCGTTCGTCATCTTCACCGACGCCACCTTGATGACCATCGCCGAGAACCGTCCGGCCTCGCTGCCGGAACTGCTCGCCATTCCAGGGGTCGGCAAGGTCAAGTCCGAGCACTATGGCGAGGCCGTGCTGGCGATCCTCAAGGCCTAGTGTGGGCACGGACGGTGGCCGCGCGGTTGCGTCCCGGTGGTCGGCTGATCATCTGGACGAGCCGGCTCAGTCAGCGAAGCCGGGAAGGTAGTCGCGCAGCACCTGCGCGAAGTTGGCGCGCACGTCGAGCTGGGAGAGCACCGCGATGCCGCCCATCCAGACCCGATAGATGAGTGAGTACTCCGGTGGGATGTTCAGCTGCGTCGCCACGCCGGCTGCACCCATGTCGCCATGCACCCGGGCGAACTGCTCTCTGGCCCACTCGCGGTTGAATCCGAACTCTTCCACGCGGGCCGGTTCCACGAAGGGCGTCAGATAGTCGAGCAGCGCGCTGCCGTCCATCGAATCGTCCACGAAGCCCTCTTCGGCCAGGCCGGCGACCATCGGTTCGACGTCACCGGCCACGGCGTGCCGGATCAGCCGGCCCATCGCAGGGGGCAGCCCGTCGGGGAGCCGGGAGACCAGACCGAAGTCGAGGACACCCAGGCGTCCGTCGGGGGTGACCAGGTAGTTGCCGGGGTGCGGGTCGCCGTGCAGGATCCCGGCCAGCGAGGGGCCGGCGAACAGGAAGGTGACGTAGTCCAGCGCGGTGCGGTTCCGCTCCTCCTGCGGCTTGTCGATGATCGAGGTGAGCTTGTCCCCATCGATCCAGTCCGACACCAGCACGCGCCGCGTAGCCAGGTGCACCTTCGGCACCACGAACCGCGGGTGGCCGTCGAGTGCCTCGGCAACCTGTTGCTGCGAGGTGCCCTCGAGGATGTAGTCGACCTCCTCGAACACCCGGGCGGCCACCTCGCGGGTGAGTGCCACCACGTCCAGACCGCCGGTCAGCGGCGAGACCGCACCGGCCAGTCGCTGGATCTGGCGCAGGTCGTTGGCCAAGGCGACGTCCGCGCCGGGGTACTGGATCTTCACGGCCACCTCGCGGCCGTCGACCAGCCGGCCGCGATGCACTTGCCCGATGGAAGCGGCCGCGGCCGGGCGCAGGTTGAGTTCGGCGAAGTGTCGGCGCCAGTTCGGACCGAGCTCGCTGCGCAGCACGGCCTGGGCGCGCGAGGACGGCATCGGCGGGGCAGCGTCCTGAAGCTTGCGGAGGCGCTCACGGAAGGGTCCGGCCAGGTCTTCGGGCAGCATCGCCTCGAACAGGCTGAGCGCCTGCCCGAACTTCATCGCACCGCCCTTGAGTTCGCCCAGCACCTGGAACAACTGCTCAGCAGCCGCGTCGCGCATGGCCGCGTCCACGTCCTCGGCGGACGCGCCCAGCAGCTTGCGGCCCATGCCCACGCCGGCCCGAGCCGCGGCGCCGAGCGGCAGCGTCAGCAGCTTGGCCGAGCGACTGAAGGTCGACTCGGGAAGGACGCGGCGTTCCTCGTCTTGGCTGGTCACCGGGCCAGTCTGCCCGCTGGGATCAACCGATCGGCAACAGGCAGCCGCAACGGGGGTGCGCCGGCCACTGCCTGGTAGCCAATTGGTAGTCGGGCAGCGCAAGTTCGAGTGAGCTTCCAGCGCTCTCCGGCATCCTGCCGTTGAGCCAAGACCTCACCTGCACCATCGAGGTGGCGGCCGCCCAGACCAGCAGGGACGCGTCGATGCCGACCTGGTCCAAACAGAGCTGGGCGAGCAGGCGGGGCCAGCTTGGGTCAAGGCGGCAGCGGGAGAGGTCGAGGCAGCGGACGCAGGGCGTGCGCCCAGGCACCACGAGCGGACCGACCACGGCTCGATCGGCCTCGAGCCGAACGATGAGGTGGGGCCTTCCCGCCCGGAACAACGCATCGGTGAGCGATCGGTCCGGCTCCGAATGCGGCGCCGCGAGCACAGTGAGCGCGGCCTCGCGACCGTCCGGTTGATCGAACCTGCTGGCCACGAAGGCGGTGTTCTCCAGGAGTTCGACCAGCACGCCACCGCTGTCCAGCGCAGCCTGCACCGCAGTCGCCAGAGGACCGCTGCCAACCACGGTCACGCGCTGTGGCGGGACAGGAGCGGTCTCGACCAGTAGGCCGGCGTCGCTCAAGCGGATGAGGAGCCAGGAGACCCAACGCGCTTCGAGCTTCGGCACGAGGGTGCCGATTTCGGCGACCGTGCGTGGCCGGGCGAGCAGGGCTACCGCTTCGCGCAGTTGGGCGGGCACCCCGTCGAGCACGACCGCGGGGGAGTCCAGGCCGATCTGGAGGACGCCGGCCGAGCGCCACAGGGCCGCTGCGGGGGTACGAAGTTGGACGCGCTGCACGCGGCCAGCCTGCCGCAGCGGAATCGTCCGTCGCCATGCCGGGAGAGGGATTGACAACACCATCGACGAATTGACAACACTTGGGCGCTGCAACCGGACTCCGGGCCGGGAAACAGCTGAGCGCCGGCCGATGGGCCGGCGCTCAGCTGTGGTTGCTCAGGCCTTGGGCAGGAAGCGCGTGAGATTGGTGCTGCAGACCGGGCACTTGGCCTTGGCGATCCGGGTCCCCTTCTCGTTGACCACGACATCGCCGGTCGCCTCCCGGTGATCCTTGCACTTCACGCAGTAGAACGAACCGCTGTAGGTGTCCTTGGCCACGTTGTTCCTCCTGTTGATCAGCTTCGCCCCCGGGTGGGGTTCGGCGGTGAATTGCGGGTCAGTCTATGCCTTGGGTAACGCTTACGCACCGTTCCCGTTAGCGTGCGAGGGCCTCCAGCAACCGGAGTTCCGCTTGCCTTCCCCTGCGAGCGGATCGGCCACTGGAGGCCTCGCGTCTAGAAGCTAGTGCCCGCTCCGCTCCCGGTCAACTGGATGCCTCACGGCGTGTCGCGCTGCGCGGGGCGGTTCGGCGGGGGTGCGACCCGACTGTCGGATGGCTCGGTTATTCTCCTGATCATGGCGGAGGTTCGAGATCTGGAGGTGCGGCGCAGCGCGCGGCGTACGCGTACGCTGACCGTCTTCCGGGAGCGCGGACGCCTGGTGGCCCTGGTGCCCGCGAGGATGACCGCAGCCCAGGAACGCGAACTTCTGCCACCGCTGGTCGAGCGGTTCCTCGCACGGGAGTCGAAGCGCAACGGACCGGTGCTCGACGACGAGTTGACCACGCGCGCCCGCGCACTGTTCGCGAGGTACCTGGCTGAGCGGACGGGGGGTCCGCTGCCCGAGTTCACCGTGCGTTGGTCGGGCAACCAGAACCGGCGATGGGGGTCCTGCACGAACGCAACGGGCGCGATCCGACTCTCGGCGCGTTTGCGCAACATGCCGGAATGGGTCTCCGACTACGTCCTCGTCCACGAACTGTCGCACCTGTTCGAGCCCAACCACTCGGCGTCGTTCCACCACCTGGTGGCCGGCTACCCCAGGGTCGCGGAGGCCACCGCCTTCCTTGCCGGCTACCAGCACGCCGCCAACGCCGGCGATGAGGACTGGTTCGAGGTCGATGCCGAGGGCAACGAGGATTAGCCTCGGCCCTCCTCCTTGAGCAGCCGGGCCAACTCGACGTCCAGATCGTCCGGTTCGCCGGACTGGTGACCCTGCGCGGCGAAGCCCATCGGATCGGCGAGGTCCGCAACCGTGGGTACGAGGTCAGGGTGGTCCCAGGTGGCGTCGCGAGCCTCGGTGCCGCGCGTGGCCCGGGTTGCCGCCCATAGGTTGGCCGCGTCCCGGGTACGTCGGGGCCGCAACTCGAGCCCGACGAGCGCTTTGAGGGCGGCCTCTGCCGGGCCACCGGCGGCGCGACGGCGCCGAAGGGTCTCGATCAGGGCGGCTGCCGCGGGCATCCGGCGTCCGGCCACCTGAGCCACCACTTCATCGACCCAACCTTCGACCAGAGCGAGCAGCGTCTCCAGGCGTTCCAACACTTCGCGCTGTTCCTCGGTCACCTGCGGTGCGAACAGCGACCCGGCCAGGGCAGTACCTGCGTCCTCGAGTTCACCGGCTGTCATCGCGGAGCTCAACTGGCTTTCGATGGCCCGCTCCAGCGCGTCCGGGTCGATGGCGATGTCGCGGGCGTAGTGCTCGACCAGGGCAAGGAGTTGCGGACCCAGCCAGCCGACGGCGCCGAAGAGTCGCTGCCTCGCGGTCTCGCGAACCGCGAGAAAGAGCAGGATGTCCGCTGCTTCGGCCTCCAGACCCTCGGCGAACGCGGCCACGTTGGTGGGCAACAGTGCCACCTGGGGAGCTTCGGTGAGGGGGAGGCCGATGTCCCCTGAGCTGACCACGGTGGTGGCAAGGCTGCCCAACGACTGGCCGACCTGGGCGGCGAACATGCCCGAGAGCGCCATCCGCAACATCGGCTCGGCGGCGGCCCGGGAGTCGTCAGGCGCGTCCATCAGGCCCCGCAACGCAACCGAGAGTTGGCTGACCACCGGACGAACCAGACGCTGCCAGGTGGGATAGGTGCGCTCGGTCCAGTCCGCACGGCGCCAAGCCTGCGCGGGGGCGCTGAGCCGGGCGAAGGTGATCTCCTCGTCGAGCCAGAGGTCGGCAAGCGCGACGGCATCGCGGATCGCGGCCAGTTGGGCGGGCGTGGCCACCGGGTCATCCCCAGCCGATGCGACCATCTTGCGGATCACGTCCTTGGTGAAGCCCCAGTTCATGCCGCTCGCGTCCGACTTGCCGAAGCTGGCCAGTTGCGAGGTCAGGTTGCTCATCAACGGCTGCAGCTGGCCCATCAGGCCTTCCAGGTCCAGCCGGCCGTCCGGCCCGGGCGTGATACCGAACTGGGCGAGGAACCGCAGCAGGGCCTCCTCTTCGCCACCCGGCTCCGGGCGGTCCTGGTCAAATCCCTGATCGGCCATCATCACTCCTCGTCTGCGTGGCCTCCATTGTCCAATACCTGCCAAGCTTGGGCATGACGGTGCCGGTGTAGCCTCGGACACCAAAGCCAAGGACTCCCGGAGGACGATCTTGACCAAGCAGACCTGGACGGCGGCGGTTTCGGCCGCGCTGTTCGTCGTGCTGGCGGCGCTGATCGCCCTGATCCCGGTGCCCTACGTCACGTGGGCACCCGGCTCGACCGCGGATCTGCTCGGCCAGGTCGGCGAGCAGCCGGCGATCTCGATCTCTGGCGCGAAGACCTTCCCGACCAACGGCGAGCTGCGCATGACCACAGTGTCGGTCACCGCGCCGGGCGTCACGCTCAGCCTGCCCGAGGTGCTGTTCTCCTACTGGCTGCCCGCGCGGGAGGTGCTGCCGAAGGAGGCGGTCTACCAGCCCGGAAAGGACGCGTCCGAGATCAGCGAGGTCGAGTCCCAGCGCATGTCCGATTCCCAGGCGGACGCGGTCGTGGCCGGCCTGCGCCAGTCCGGAGTCGAGGTGACCAGTTGGCCCCAGGTCGTCGAGGTCTTCAACTCGGGGGCCTCAGCCGGCATCCTTGAGCCCGGCGACCTGATCAAGGCGGTTGACGGCACCGCCACACACAGCCTGCAGGAGGTCAACGACATCCTGTCCGGGCACCACGTCGGCGACGCGGTGCTGTTCACGGTGCTGCGCAACGATCTCGTCCTCAAGCAGACCGTCACCACCCGCGCCACCGCCAACAACCCGGACAAGCCGATCGTCGGCATCCTGTTGGACGTGGGCTACAGCTACGCACCCACCGTCGATTTCGCTGTGGACCCGGCGGTCGGCGGGTCGAGCGCCGGCCTGATGTTCGCCCTCGCCATCAGCGACAAGCTGGTCTCGGCCGACATCACCGCCGGACGCGTGATCGCCGGCACCGGCACGGTCGATTCCGAAGGCAATGTCGGAGCGATCGGGGGAGTTCAGGAGAAGATCGCCGCAGCACTCAAGGACCATGCCACGGTGTTCGTGCTGCCGAAGGCCAATTGCAGCGATGCGAGCACCACGGACGCGTCCATCCGGTTGGTTCCGGTTGAGACCCTTGCCGAGGCCACCGACTCACTGACCAAGCTCGCCGACCCAGCCGTTGCCGGTTCAGTGGTGGGGTGCTGATGTCTGAGGCTCTCGCCGCCGCCCTGATCGAGGTGGAGCGGCACGTCGGTCGCTCCGGCTGGGATCAACCGGCCCGGCTGTTCGCCCTCGTCCCCACCGCCGAACTGATCGCGGCGGAGCCGAGCCTCGCCGAGCACCTGCAGAACGGATTCGAGGACGGCTACTCCTCGATCGAGCAGGATGACTTCCGCCAGGGCGACGACCTGGCGGTCACGCTCAGCCGAATCACCTGGCCGACCAGCGTGGCGGGGTGCGCGCTCGCCCTCGAACGGGCCTTCCTACCCGCGGACGCCGAGACCGAACTCCCCGACGACCCGCAGGCGGCGGCCCTGCTGGTTGCCGAGCACCCGCGTCGACTCGACCTACGGGTCGTGGTCGGGGTCACAAGGGACGGCGTGCGCCACGCGGTTGCCCGGGTGCGTGCCGCGGAGGGCACTGACGGCGAACTCCTGACCGGTGAGGACCTCGTCCCGGCACTGGCTTCGGCGTTGTCGCATACATTGGACTGAAACCGGCCGCGGGCGCCGGAGGGGTTGCGGAGGAGATCGGGTTGAACGTGTCGTCCCGGGCAGTGCGGCGGAGCCCGCTGATCCCAACGATCGTGGTGGTCGGGGTGCTGGTGGCGGCCTTCATCATCTTCGCCGAACTGTGGACCAGGAAGCTGTGGTTCGACTCGGTCGCATTCCAGGAGGTCTTCACCACCCAACTGCTCGCGCAGGTGTTGTTGTTCGGCCTCTTCTTCATCGTGATGGCCGGGTCGGTCGGCCTGAACATGTGGATCGCCTACCGACTCCGTCCGGACACCCGACGCAGCGGGCAGAGCGCGGTGCTGGATCGCTACCGAGACCTGCTCGAGGCCAACATCTGGGTGTCGATCCTGGTGCCATCGGTGTTCTTCGGGATGGTCGCGGGTTCCTCCGCGCTCGGCCAGTCGATGGAATATCTGGCCTGGTGGAATCGCACCCCGTTCGGCACCACCGATCCCTACTTCGGGATGGACGTCGGCTTCTACGTCTTCGAATACCCGATTCTGCGCGACCTGCTCGCCTTCTTCATGGGCGCGCTGTTCTTCGGCCTGGTCGCTGCGGCAGCGGTTCACTTCGCGGTCGGCGGCATTGCGTCCGGACGCGAGCGCGGACGCGGGCTGCGGGAGAATGCAGCCCGCGTCCACCTTTCGATCCTTGCCGGCCTACTACTGGTCGGATACGGCCTGCAGACGCTGCTGGACCGCTACGGCCTGTTGCTGCAGCAGGACACGCTGTTCACGGGCATCCAGTACACCGACGCGCATTCGCGGTTCACCGCGAAGGTCGTGCTGGCGGTGATCGCGTTCCTGTGCGCCGCGTTGTTCTTCGCCAACGGCTTCCTGAAGCGCTGGACGCTGCCGGTGACGGCACTGGTGCTCATGCTGGTGTCCAGCCTGATCCTCAGCGTGGGCTACCCGATGATCATGCAGAGCTTCCAGGTGAAGCCGAATGAGCCCGACTTCGAGCGTCCTTACATTCAGGCGCACTTGGACGCCACCCGTGCCGCGTACGACATCGACATCGACGACGTGGAGGTGACCGAGTACGAGGCGGTCACGCAGGTGAGCAAGGGCCAGCTGAAGGAGGACGCCGAGGCGTTGCCAGGGATCCGCCTGATCGACCCGGCCGTGGTGCCGCGGACGTTCGAGAACCAGCAACAGTTGCGCGGCTACTACTCGTTCCCGGCCGCCCTCGACGTCGATCGTTACGTGATCGACGGCAAGGAGACCGACGCGGTGGTCGCGGCGCGGGAGATGAATCTGGCCGGGCTACCCGATCAGGCGTGGAACAACCTCCACACCGTCTACACCCACGGGTATGGCATGGTCGCCGCCTATGGCAACCGGCGCAGTTCGTCCGGCGACCCGGTGTGGATTGAGAAGAACCTCCCGCCCGAGGGTGAGTTGCCCGACTACGAGGGCCGCATCTACTTCGGTGAGAAGAGCACCACCTTCGCGATCGTCGGACGCCTGCCCGGGCAGTCTGCGATCGAGTTCGACAGCCCCGGCGGCGGTCAGGGCGCGGGCGAGGTCAACAACACCTACTCCGGCACCGGGGGAGTGCCGATCGGTGACCTGTTCACCCGCATCCTCTACGCGGCGCACTTCGCCGACTGGAACTTCCTGCTGTCGGACCGCGTCAACGCAGCGTCCAAGATCCTCTACAACCGGACGCCGAAGGAGCGCGTGGCCGAGGTGGCGCCCTGGCTGACCCTCGATTCGAACGTCTACCCGGCGGTGGTGGACGGCCGGCTGGTGTGGATCGTCGACGCCTACACGAAGACTGCGAACTACCCCAACAGCCAACTCACCTCGCTGCGCGCAGCGACCACAGACTCGCAGTCCGACCTGGTCGGTTCGCAGGACGATGGCGTGGTGAACTACGTGCGCAACTCGGTGAAGGCGGTCGTGGACGCCTCGGACGGCACGGTGAACCTGTACGCCTGGGAGGCCGACGATCCGATCCTGCAGTCGTACATGAAGGCCTTCCCAGACACTGTGAAGGCGAAGGACGAGATCTCCGCCGACCTGCTGGCGCACCTGCGCTACCCCGAGGACCTGTTCAAGGTGCAGCGCCAGTTGCTCACCCGCTACCACATGACCGACCCGAACTCGTGGTACCAGCAGTCCGACCTGTGGCAGGTGCCGGCCGATCCCACCCAGACCACGCCGGGCCAGTCGACCGAGGCGACCCGGGTCGGCCCGGCCGAACCGCCTTACTACCTGTCGATCAAGTGGCCGGGCGACGAGACCCCCGTGTTCAGCCAGACGTCGGTGTTCGTGCCGAACGGCCGTGCCAATCTCGCGTCCTACCTGTCGGTGGTGGCTGAGGCCAGTAGTGCCGACTATGGACGGTTGCGGGTGTTGCGAATGTCCGACACCCACCAGATCGCCGGCCCGAGCCAGACCCTGACCGCGATGACCACCGACCAGAAGTTCGCCGAGGTCATGCGGCCGTACCTGAACCAGGGTTCGGCGGCGGCGCAGTACGGCAACCTGCTGACCCTGCCGATGGGTAGCGGGCTGCTCTATGTGATGCCCATCTACACGATCCGCGAGTCCGGATCGGGCTCAGGCACCTACCCTGCGCTTCAGTACGTGGCGGTTCGGTTCGGCGAGCACGTGGGCATCGGCAGCACACTGCAGGCCGCGCTCGACCAGGTGTTCTCCGGGGACGCTGGGGCGGACACCGGTGAGAATCCGGACGCGGAGCAGCCGACCAATCCAACCGACCCGACCTCGCCGACCGAGCCGACGGCACCGAGTGAACCGACGACGGCCGATCAGCAGGCAGCCGTGGCCGCCATGCAGACCGCCGAGACCGCTTTCGCCGCCGCTGAGGCAGCCCTGCGCAACGGTGACCTGGCCGAGTACCAGAAGCAGGTGATCGCAGCCAAGGAGGCGGTGGCCACCGCCCTGGAGAAACTCGGCAAGCGCTAGGACGCTGGTCGAGCCGGTCGAGACCGCGCTTCTTCGGATCGCGAGGAGCGTCCGTGAGAAGCGAGTGCACCCTCAAACGTTCCCTGAGGAGCGCCCGGGTGGAGCGAGCGCATCCTCAAACGTTCCCTGAGGAGCGCCCGGGTGGAGCGAGCGCATCCTCAAACGTTC
>DAORUI010000007.1:29613-36667 GCA_035433085.1 Propionicimonas sp.
GTTCCTCACGGTCGGCTCCTCAGGGACCGGTTGGTGGGGGGTCGCTTGTTCCTCACGGTCGGCTCCTCAGGGACCGGTTGGTGGGGGGTCGCTTGTTCCTCACGGTCGGCTCCTAAGGGACCGGTTGGTGGGTGCGCTCGTTCCTCACGGTCGACTGCTCAGGGACCGGCTGGTGGGGACTTGAGAATCTAGGAGTGCACGGTCATCGCCCAGCCGGCCGCGCGCAGGGGCTCGGCCAGCGCGGACGCGTCGCCCACGACCACCAGCGAGAGCCGATCGGGCGGCAGTAGTTCAGCGATCGCCTGGGTGGCTGACTCGGGCGTCACCCGGGTCAGCGCCAACGCGTTGGTGTTCACGAATTCGGGATTGACACCGTCAGCGACCAAGGTCGCGATCCGGTCGGTGACCCCCTGCGCCGTCGAGTACCGCAGGGGCGCTACACCATTCGCGTAAGCGACCGCGTCCGCCACCTCGGTGGACGTGAGTGGATGGTTGGCCACGTCCAGCAGATCCCGCGCGCGGCTCACCGCGTCCGCGACGACCTCGGTGCGGAAGGAACCTTGCACCGAGATCAGGCCGCCGTCACGCATCGGACTGTTCACCAGGTGCGCGCCGTAGGTGTAGCCCAGCCGTTCGCGCAGTTCCCGGTTCAGCCGGCTCAGGAAAGCGCCGCCAAGCGCGTAAGTGGCCACCTGGACGTCCGCCCACCGTGGGTCACCACGGTCGATCCCGAAAGTCCCAAGGCGTATGTCGGCCTGCACCGCGCCGGGCCGGTCGATCAGCCAGCAGTGCTGCCGCCGGGACACCGGCGCCTGGTGCCGGATGTTGTCGGGCGCGGGCACGGACCAGGCGCCGAAGGCGGCCTCGGCGTCGCGGAACACCGCGTTGGTGAGGTTGCCGGAAATGATCAGGGTGGCGCCGTCGGGTCGGTAGTACCGCCGATGGAAGTCGACCACGTCGTTGGTCGACACTTCCGCGACTGTGGTGGCCGTACCGCCGGCCATGCGCGCGGTGCGGAAGCGTCCAGGCACACACGCCGAGCGGAAGGCCAGTTGGGCGCGCTGGGCAGAGTTCGCGAGGGTGTTCTCGATCTCGGCCAGACGCAGCGTCTGGTGGCGATGCACATCCTCGGGAAGCAACTCGGGCTCGCGGACCGCTTCGGCGAGCAGCTGAAGCGCGGCTGGAAGCTGGCTTACCGGGACGTCGCAGGACAGCTCACTGGCGGAGTATCCGGCCGAACCGCCCAGCACGGCGCCGATGTCCTCGAGGCGTTCGGCGAAGCCCGTGCCGGGGTGGGACCGCGTGCCCTCATCCAGGCAACGCTGGGTGATGGTGGCGACTCCCTCGATCTCAGTGGCCTCCTCGCTCAGTGGCGCGTCCAGGACCAGGGCGATCGCGGCCACGTGCTGCCCAAGACGGTGGTTGACCAGCACCTGCAGCCCGTTGTCGAGCCAGAGCTTGGCCGGTTCCGGGAAGTGCCACAGCGGTGCGGCCTTCACATGGGGACGCTGCTCAGCCCTCCGCATGGTCGGCCTCCTGCCGGTAGTCGAGTTGGGCCCGTTGCGCGGACTGCAGGTGCTCGGCGCACGCTTGGGCAACCTGCTCGCGGGTGAGCGTGCGAACCTCGGTGAGCCTGCGGTTCACGCGGTCGGGGTCGCGGTGCAGGACGGCGTAGGCGCTGATGGTGTCGGCACGCGAATCGAAGCGGGCCAACTGGGTGAGCCATTCCCGCTCGAACTGGACCTTGGCCCGAGCCAGTTCGGCTTCGGTCGGGCCCGTCTCCGCGAGTCGCTCCACCTCCGCAAGCGCAGCGCTCGTAGCCACGGTGCCGTCGTCACCGGGCAGCGCTCGCACCTGCACCAGACCCAGGGAGTTTCCTCCGATCAGTGGCAGAGCGGACGCGCCGGCTCCCGCGGCGACCTCCTGTCCGCGGACGAGTTGTTGGTGCAGCCGTGAGGTCTGGCCTCCGCCGAGAGCGGCGAGGGCCAGGTCGCAGGCGTCGAACTCGGGAGTGTCGCGCGGCGGCAGGCGCCAGGCGAAGTAGACGGCGGCCGCAGGGACGCGTCCGCTCAGCTGGCAGGTCGGGACGCCGGCAAGAGGTGGCAGGGTCGCGGGCTGGGGGCGGGGACGCGGGTTCCATGACGGAACGTGGCCGAAGGCCCGCTCGGCCCGCTTGAAGCCTTCCTTGGCTGTGATGTCGCCGACCAGTGTGAGCACCGCGTTGTCGGGACGATAGTGGTTGCGGAAGAAGGCGGCAGCCCCCGCAGCCGTGGCGGCGTCGAGGTCGGCCATCGAGCCGATCGTCGTATGGCCGTAGGGGTGGTCGGGGCCGAAGGCCAACTCGACGAGGTGCTCCATCGCGTCGCCGTACGGCACGTTGTCGTACCGCTGACGCTTCTCCTCCTTGACCACCTCACGCTGGGTGTCCACCGAAGCCTCGGTGAGGTGTTCGGGAAGGGTGGCCAGCCGGTCGGCCTCCATCCAGAGCGCCAGTTCGAGTGCCCCTGCAGGGAGCGTCTCGAAGTAGTTGGTGCGGTCGAACCAGGTGGTGGCGTTGACAATGCCGCCCACCGCCTGGAGCGCGTTCAGGTGCTCGCCGCTGGCCACGTGCTGCGATCCGGAGAACATCAGGTGTTCGAACAGGTGCGCCCAGCCCCGCTCGCCGGGCAGTTCGTCGCGGGAACCGACGTCGTACCAGAGGTTCACCGCCACCGCAGGCACGGTGTGGTCCGGACTGACCACCACCCGTAGGCCGTTGGCGAGCGCACGTGTGTGGATCGGGTAGGCGATCACAGTTTCAGGCACGTGCTCCATCTCACCACATCCAGCGCCCCGTCCCCATCAGCGGCGGGTAGGGGATCGGTCCACAGGAGCAGGCCGGTGAGGGAATGGCCGGACGCGCTCACCCGCTGTTCCAGAGGTGACGGACGCGGTCACGGACGCTTGGGCGGCAGAGAGGCAACGAACGCGAGACCCAGGCTCAGCATCGAAGTCAGTGCGGCCTCGGTCTCGATGGCGTCCTCGGAGATCAGCAGCCAGCCGCGGAGCTCCCGTCCGTGCATCGCGAACGGCTCGGCCAGACCACCGGTCACCAGCCGGTCGCCGTCATCAGGGTTCACCCGCAGCATCATCGCGCCCCGGCTGCTTGCGCTGCCGAGCAGGTGCCCGTCCTTCAGGAAGGCCCGTCCGCCGAACATCGACTTCTCGGCGATTCCGTCCTCGAAGGAGAGTGCCGCCCGCATTCGACCGGCAAGGTCGTGATCGTAAGCCATGCGCACCATTGTTCCTGCACATTCTGACAGCGGCCGTCCGGCGGATCAGCCCAGCAGGAAGTCCCTGAGTGCGGCCAGAACCCGGTCGACGTCGCTGTCGTCGTTGTACGGGGCGAGCCCGATCCTGAGCGCGTGGTCGTCGGCCAAGCCCAGCCGAGTGAACGGCTCGTAGGCGTAGAAGGACCCCGCCGGCGCCAGCACCGATCGCGCCGCAAGGAACTCATAGGCGTCCCAGCACCGTCGTCCAGGGAAGGTGACCAACAGCGTCGGCGTGCGGTCAGCGGCCACGGAGTGCACGAGGGCGTTCGGTGCCAGTGCGGCCAGTCCGGCAACGAGGCGCTGCCGCAACCTCAGTTCGTGCTCGTCGACCGCTGCCAGGGTCGCGCGCAGCTGCTCGCGCCGGGTGGTTGCCCCAGCGGGAGCGATGCCGGCCAGGAAATCGACGGCAGCGGTCGCGCCGGCCAGCACCTCATACGGCAGGGTGCCGAGTTCGAACCGTTCGGGCACGACGTTGGTCGAGGGCAGCAGCTTGTCGGGCAGGACTGTCTCGAGCAGGTCCGGCGAGGCGCCGAGCACGCCACAATGCGGTCCGAGGAACTTGTAGGGCGAGCAGACGAACAGGTCGGCCCCGAGGGCGGCCACGTCGACGAACTGGTGGGCGGTGTAATGCACTCCGTCCACGTAAACCAGGGCGCCCACAGCATGGGCCGCCGCGGCGATCCTGGCCAGCGGGGGCTTCGTGCCGAGCAGGTTGGACGCGGCGGTGACCGCGACCAGTCGTGTCCGGTCGGTGATGGCGTCCGCGATGCTGCCGGGGTCGAGTTCCGCGGTGGCCGGGTCGAAGTCGATCCAGCGGACGCGGACGCCCACCGTTGCGGCCACCTGCACCCATGGCCGAACGTTCGCATCGTGGTCCAGCCGGGTCACCACGACCTCGTCCCCGGGTGACCACTCCTTGGCCAGCGCCCGGGCGAAGTCGTAGGTGAGCTGGGTGGCACTGCGCCCGTGGACGATGCCCTCGGGCGGCACCCCGAGCAGGTCGGCGTATGCAACCCGGAAAGCGCGGACGCTCTCGTCGGCGTTGGTCTCGGACGGGACGCCGCGGCCACGGTTGGACAGTGGCGAGGTCAGCGTCGCAGCGATCGCATCGGCGACCTCTCGCGGGGTCTGGGTGCCCCCGGGGCCGTCGAAGTGGGCGATCCCGGAGGCCAGCGACGGGAAATGAGTACGCAGCGCATCGACATCGAAGCTCACTGCGCCGCCCGGCTCAGTTCGGCCTCGACCTCGGTGGCCACCGAACCGTCCAGGTCGCGGGGCTTCCAGGCCTCGTGGCGCGTCCATTCGCTGCCGCACGCGGTGCAGGCGAAGACGAGCTCGTCGTCGATGCCCTCTCCGGTGGGGCACCAGTCGCACTTGGCCTGGCAGGGATTCTGCTGCAACGACTTCATAGCCTCATTCTGGGGGGAGTGCGTCGCCACCGCGTGGAATGCCCAGCGTGGCGAGCAGATCTTCGTGCAGTTGGATCCACACCAACTGGCAGGACTCGACTGCGGGGGAGTCGAGCCAGGCCGCATCTCCGGCGCTCACCCTTCCGAATGCCCGGTGGTGCAGGTCGGGATAGGACGCGAACCGGGCCAGGAGACCCGCCAGGGGTTGCAGGACCTCAGCGAGTCGCCGGTCGATCTCCTCCAAAGAACTGAGCACGGCGTCGTCCCAGCGAAGGTCGGTGTGGTCGTTCTTCGCCATTGGGTCCCACGGGGTCGGCCGCAACTGCCAGCGCGTGCACGCCTCGCCGTGGAGACGGTTCAGCGGCAGGAAGGCCTGGTGGACCGCACTCGCGATGTCGCGCCCGGCCAGCGCGTCCAGTTCCGCGCTGAGTTGGCGCTCGTTCTCCGCCTTTCCTGCGGAGGTGAGCGACCAGGTCTCGCCGAAGAACTCGTGCCGGTTCACCCAGCCGTACGCCTGGGCGTCCAGAAGGTGTTCGCGGACCGTGTGTGCGGACAGCCGGAAACGCTCGGCGATCGCGGTTGTACTTGGCCCACCGAGCACACGGACGCCGTGCAGCGCGAGCAGATCGGGTGTGGAGTGGTGTGCCATGGCGCCTCCCAGGATCGGTGGGTACACGTAAGCACAGCTTGCCCGGCGGGGCATCGCCGCACACCCCGCCGTGCAAGTCCTTGTGTCGGGCTAGCGCTTCCAGCCCTTGCCGGTGGTGATCTTCACCACCGAGGGAGCACCGGCCACCCCGGTCCCTGCGTACAAGGTGCCCTTCGGACCGGCTTCGACCGACAGCGCACCAGGCAGCGCGACGTACTCGCTCACCCGACCGTGCTTGACGAGCGAGATCCGGCCCCCGAACAGCTCGGCGACGTAGATCTTCCCGTCCGAAATCGCCAGGTTGGTCGCGCCGAGCAGCCCGGACGCCACCTCGCGGACGCGTCCGTTCCACGGATTGACCCGGTACACCTTGCCTCGGGCGCCGAGGCTCGGATCTTCCGGTCCGCCGGGCAGGGTGGTCACGTAGAGGAAGCCGTCGCGTCCGACCTCGACATCGGTGGGCACAGCCTCGAACCGGTACTTCACGCCGACAACACAGTCCTTGAGCCCGAAGCCGGCGGCGGCTTCCGCGGTGATCGTCGCGGGCTGGCTCGGCAGCACCGCCAAGGTGGACACGTCGCCGGAGCGGCTCACCCAGAACAGCGCGTTCGCGCCGGCGTCAGCCACCACCCATCGGTTGCCATAGGCGGCCACCGAGTAGGCGTGCGAATCGACTTTGCCGGTGTAGGCGACCGGCAGCGGGGTCTTGGCCAGCTCGTCGACAACGCACTGGCTGGGGTTCCGGACGCCGTAGCGGACCTTCTGATCCGGGTTGTTGGCCTGCTCGAAGGCGAGCGTGTCGGCAGAGGCCTGGTAGCCGTTGGGGCCGGTGATGAACAGCCCACTCGCGGTGATCGGCACGTTGGGGCCGCCGCCGCCAGTCGTGGTGGTGTAGGCGAGGTAGCGTCCGTCGGCCGAGGCGGCGACCCCTGAGGCGCCGGCAACGCCGGCCACCACGGTGCTCACCGTGCCGTCGGCGTTGACCTGGCCGACGGAGCCTGCGCCGTCGGCGACCAGCAGCTTGCCGTTGCTCACCTCCAGATTGAACGGGACTGCAACGGCGTTGGTCAGAACCTTGGTGGTTGGGGTCCTTGCGGGAGCGTTGTTGTGAGCTCCCGCGGGCATCGCGACGATCAGGCTGATCCCCGTGGCGACAGCCGCCGTCGCGATCATGGTGCGAGTGATGCGCATTGTGCCTCCGATTGTTGGGAGAGGTTGGTGGCGCAGTGTCTTTGGCGGCGATGCCTGCGATCCCATCCTCAGCCTCATCCTGGGCGGATGCATATAGGCAGACTTGCGCCGTTGTTGCGCGCTCAACGAACGCGCGCCCGGACTCGCATTAGGCGAAAACCGTCCGGGGTGAGTCAATGGTGGTATGGACGAGTTGTACACCCGAAGCGGTCGACTGCTGCAGCGGTCGGGCGACCAGCTGCATTCACGGACCGGGAGCTACCTCGGTCAACTCCGGGACGGGAAGGTCTTCGACCCGAGCGGACGCTACTGCGGCACCATCGTGGGCGACCGGGTGGTCTATCGGACGATCGACAGCGCGGCTGTCGGCGCGGCGTCCGTGGGTGAGGGCTGCCCGCCAAGCACTCACGCGAATCAGTCCGGCAAAGCGCTGTGGGGCGTCGAGCCACCTTTCGCCGACTGAGACGCTGGTCGAGCGCGGATCGCAGCGGACC